>JAKQKE010000263.1 GCA_029560805.1 Spirochaetota bacterium | reverse complement strand
GCGGCTCGGCTGGCGTCGGGCGAGCTACCTCGTGTCGACCAAGTTCTACTGGGGCCTCGCCGAAGGCCCGAACGAGAAGAACACGCTCAACCGCAAGTACCTGATGCAGGCGATCGACGGCTCGCTCGCCAGGCTCGGCCTCGACTACGTCGACCTGGTCTACTGCCACCGCCCCGATCCCGACACGCCGATGGAGGAGACCGTCTGGGCGATGAGCGACATCGTCGCCTCCGGCCGCGCCCTGTACTGGGGCACCTCCGAGTGGAGCGCCGAGCAGATACGCCAGGCCTGGGAGATAGCCGACCGGCGCAACCTCCGCAAGCCGCAGATGGAGCAGCCGCAGTATAGCCTGCTGTTCCGCGACAAGGTCGAGAAGGAGTTCGGGCGGCTGTACGGCGACATAGGCCTCGGCCTGACCACCTGGTCGCCGCTGGCCTCCGGCGTGCTGTCGGGCAAGTACGCGAAGGGCATCCCCGACGGATCGCGCCTGGCCCTGCCCGGCTACGGCTGGCTCAAGGAGCGCTACCCCGAACCGGTGCTGCGCGCCGCCGCCGCGCTCGGGCCGATCGCGCGCGAGCTCGGCGGCACCCCGGCCCAGCTGGCGATAGCCTGGTGCGCCAGCAACCCGAACGTCAGCACGGTGATCACCGGCGCGAGCCGCGTCGCCCAGCTCGAGGAGAACCTCGGCGCGCTCGACCTGGTGCCCAAGCTGACCGGCGAGGTCATGGCCAGGATAGACGAGGCGATGGCGCCGGCGGCCGCCGCGATGCGCGACTGAGGCGCGGCGGGCCCATCCGAGGGCGATACCCGGCCCGTCCGGCGCGGCGATTCGTCCCCGCCCCGGACGGGATACGGGAACGCGGCCGGCTCCGGCGATAGACGGCGCGCCGGCCGCGGGGCGTATCCCGTCGGCGATCGGCCTTGCGCTCCATACTCAATGCTGGTATAGTATCGGCCGCGCAAAGCAATTCGCTAATAAGGGGTCGTATTTGAATCATCTGATCATAATCGCCATCGGCGTCGTAGCCGGCGCGCTCACCGGGCTCATAGGGGCGAGCGGCGTCATGCTGGTCGTCCCCGCCTTCGTCATGCTCGGCATAGCCACCTCGGACGCCATCGGCGCCAGCCTGTTCATAGACGCCGTCGCCTCGCTCGTGGTCGCCTGGACCTACTACCAGAACAAGAACCTCGTGCTGCGCGACGGCATCTGGATATCGATAGGCGCGGTAGCCGGCGCCCAGGTCGGGAGCCTCCTGGCGCCGCTCGTACCCGAGGTCGGCCTGAGCAACTCGTTCAGCGTATTCCTGCTCGTATCGGGCGTCGCCTTCTGGTTCAAGGGCTCGCACAGCCTGATCAAGCTCGACGGCCGCGACGAGGACGCCGAGCAGGGCGACGACAGGGACCCGGCGTTCCTGGTGAGGCTGCGGGCCCATCCGGCGGCGTCCGGCCTGTGCCTGGGCCTGCTGGTCGGCGTCATCAGCGGCCTGCTCGGAGCCGGCGGCGGCATCATGATCCTGCTGATACTGCTCTTCGTCATGCGCTTCACGCTGCACGAGGGCATCGGCACGTCGACGCTGATCATGGCCTTCACCGCGGCGTCCGGCGCGGCGGGGCACGCGCTGTCGTCGAACCTGCCGATGCGGCCGGCCCTGCTCGGCGCCGTCGGCACCGTCGTAGGCGGCAGGCTGGCGGCCCGCTACGCCAATCGGGTCGACGAGAAGGTACTGTCCAAGGTAGTCGCCGTACTCTTCGTAGCGCTCGGCGTCGCCATGCTGCTCATAGAGAGACGGACCGGGGCGTAGCGGCTCCCGCTCCGCGGCCGCGAAGCGGATCGACAATTTACCACGACGCTTTCGTCGATTATAGTCATTTTTCTTTCCATTCCTGAATACCCATGGTATATGTAGATCGTACGCTTGAATTAATAATGTAAAAACACGATTCTGGAGGTTACTCATGAAGAAGCCGCTGGCAACCCTGGGGCTCGTCATCAGCTCGATAGTCGCCGTACTAGGCCTCGTTGGTCTATTCCTGCCGAGGCTACCGGGCCTTCCGCTCATCCTGTTCGCGGCGATAGGCTTCATGCACACGTCGCCCGACTTCGTATCGCGCTTCAACCGCGCGCCAAGGGCGTCGTCGTATATAGACGATCTCCTGCGCGATCGGTCGATGACCCGGCGCAACAAGATCCGTACGCTGACCGTCACCTCGCTGATCCTGGTGGTCCTGTTCTTCGTCACCGACTCGCTCGTAGCCAGGATAGTCTACGTCGCGTTCGCCGTGGGCAAGTATTGGTTCTTCTATTTCTATATCTGGACCAAGATCGAGGACGGGCACGGCTGCCCGGACGGCGTCGACTGCCCGGACGACGAAGGCTCGAACGGCGAAAAGCCCTGAAGCCCCGGCGGGTAGCCCAGCCCGTCCTTGCCACGGTTCGCTATCGTCGATAGAATCGGGACTATGAACGATCTTCGCGCGCCGCTCATTCAGGCTCGCCTCATCCTACCGGCGCCGGGCTCCTGGTCCTGGCGATAGGCGGGCGCGCGCGCTCCTCGTCGAGGGGCGCCGGGGCTTCGCGGAGCCCCGCGAGGCGGCCCGCCTGATCCATCGTTTCCGCTTCGGCCCCCGGGCCGCCCCAACGACACCATTCGGAGCAACACCATGGAACGCAAACGCATACTGACGGGCGACAGGCCCACCGGAAAACTGCACCTCGGCCACTACGTCGGCAGCCTGGCCAACCGCGTCAGGCTGCAGGACGAGTACGAGTGCTTCTTCATCATCGCCGACCTGCACACCCTGACGACCAAGCCCGAGAAGGCTAACATCGAGGCGCTGGCCGACAACGTGCGCTCCGCCGCGCTCGACTACCTGGCCTGCGGCATCGACCCGGCCAGGAGCGTGATCTACCTGCAGTCGGCCGTGCCGGAGGTGGTCGAGCTGTCGCTGTTCTTCCAGAACCTGATCACCGTGCCGCGCCTGTCCCGCGTGCCGAGCCTCAAGGAGATGGCCCAGGGCGCCGGCATCGAGGAGATGCCGTTCGGGCTGCTCGGCTACCCGGTGCTCCAGGCCGCGGACATCCTCCTGCCGCGCGCCCACCTGGTGCCCGTGGGCAAGGACAACGTGGCCCACGTCGAGGTGACCCGCGAGATAGCGCGCCGCTTCAACTACCTGTACGGCGACACCTTCCCGGTGCCGGACGCGATGGTATCCGAGTACGGCTCGCTCGTCGGCACCGACGGCAACGCCAAGATGTCCAAGAGCCTCAACAACGCCATCTTCCTGTCGGACGACGCCAAGACGGTCGAGAAGCGCGTCATGTCGATGTACACCGACCCGAACCGCGTCAGCGCCGACGTGCCCGGAACCGTCGAGGGAAACCCCGTGTTCCAGTACCATGACGCCTTCAACCCGGACAAGGCCGAGGTCGAGGACCTGAAGGCCCGCTACAGGGCCGGCAAGGTCGGCGACGTCGAGGTCAAGCAGAAGCTCGCGAAGGCCTTGAACGCGTTCCTCGACCCGATACGCGAGCGCCGAGCCCATTACGAGTCGCAGTCCGGCCTGGCCGACGAGGTGGTCTACGACGGCACGCTGCGCATGCGCGAGGAGGCCCGCGCCACGCTGTCCGCCGCCAAGAAGGCCATGGGCATGGCCGCAGTCTGGAACCGCGTGTCCCGCAAGGCCGAGGACGCCAAGAAGAAGCGCGCAAAAAGCGAATAAGGCGGCGTATTAAACGAGGCGGCAAAGAGGATACGAGAAGAAGAGGCAGGAAAGAGAAGAAACTGCCAAAGGGATACTGAGGAATAGAGTGAAGACGGAACATGATGATCAGGATTAGGACAGGATGAACAAGATGAAGGCTATGGTGTAGAAACTTCCCATATAAGCCCTCTCATCCTGTCCATCTTTTTCCATCCTGGAATCATGTTCTCGTCTTCGCCAATACGCGTACTTTACTAGGGTAAAGACGGAACATGATGATCAGGATGAGTACAGGATGATCAGGATAGGCCTTTTAGCGTAAGCTTCGACCAAGCCGCGTTATATAGAATAGCTTTTCTACGCCTAAGCGCGCGTATAAAGCTATCCAAGCGGAACGTACCGAACGATTTAGCCCGATACGGCGTCGACTCTTC
>JAKQKE010000239.1 GCA_029560805.1 Spirochaetota bacterium | reverse complement strand
CCCTGGGAGATCCTCCTCTCCGAGGCGCAGGAGCGCATGAGCCTGGCCATCCCGCCGGAGAGCATCGACGAGTTCATGGCGCTGGCCCGAAAGATGGAGGTGGAGGCCACCGTCCTGGGCACGTTCACCGACTCGGGCAAGTTCCACGTCCGGTACGGAGGGAAGACGGCGGCCTGCCTCGACATGAAGTTCCTTCACGAGGGCGTGCCCCAGATGAGGCTTACGGCCCGGTGGGTTCCCCCGCGCCATCCGGAACCCGGCTTCCCCGAGCCTGCCGACTACGGCAGCGCCCTCCGATCCATGCTTTCGCGCCTCAACATCTGCAGCAAGGAGTCCGTCGTGCGCCAGTACGACCACGAGGTCCAGGGCGGCAGCGTGGTGAAGCCGCTCGTGGGCGCCGCCAATGACGGTCCCAGCGACGCCGCCGTCATCCGCCCCGTCCTCGAGTCCTTCGAGGGCGTCGTCGTGGCCAACGGCATCTGCCCGCGCTACGGCGACATCGACGCCTGGCACATGGCGGCCTGCGCCATCGACGAGGCCGTGCGCAACGCCGTTGCCGTCGGCGGCTCGCCGGATAGGCTCGCAGGCCTCGACAACTTCTGCTGGTGCGACCCCGTCCAGTCGGAGAAGACGCCCGACGGACACTACAAGCTCGCCCAGCTCGTGCGGGCCAACCTGGCCCTCCATGAGCTCACGCTGATCTACGGCGTGCCCTGCATCTCGGGCAAGGACAGCATGAAGAACGACTACCAGATCGGCGACACGAAGATTTCCATTCCGCCCACGCTGCTCTTCTCGGTCATCGGCCGCATCGAGGACGTGCGCCGGGCCGTGACGATGGACGCCAAGCGCGCAGGCGATCTCGTCTACGTGCTGGGCGAGACGAAGAGGGAGCTGGGCGGCTCCGAGTGGTACGCCCTGCACGGCTTTGTCGGCAACGACGTGCCGAAGGTGGACGGCGAGCGCGCCCTGGCGCTCTACCGGGCCCTGGCGAAGGCCATCCGGGAGGGGCTCGTGGCCTCCTGCCACGACTGCTCCGACGGCGGCCTCGGGGTGACCCTGGCCGAGACGGCCTTTGCCGGCGGCCTCGGCATGGATGTGGACCTGGCGGCCGTGCCCGCGAGCAGGATCGCCCGCGACGACGAGGCGCTCTTCTCCGAGTCGCAGAGCCGCTTCGTCGCGACCGTCCGGCCGGAAAAGAAAGCCGCCTTCGAGGCGGCCCTGGCGGGAAATACGCTGGCCTGCGTGGGCGCCGTGACCGACGACGGCCTCTTCCGCGTCAGGGGCCTGAGGGGCGGCGTGATCCTCGAGGAGAAGATCGAAGAGCTCAAAGAGGCTTGGCAGAGGACGCTGCGATTCTAGGAGTTTCGATTGAAAACGTCCCTGGGCCCGATGCAGCTTTTTCGACCGCACTACATCTTGCTGCGCTGCAGACGCAAAAACTCGCCCTTCGGGATCAGACAATTTGCGCTGCGGGCGCTCCGCCCCGATGAGTGCGATGCCCGAAAAAGCCGCAACTCGGACGGCGGAACCTTCCAATCTCAATCGTAAGACAAGGAAAAAAACATGCCGAGAATTGTAAAATCGATTGTGTTGACGGGGAACGGGACGAACTGCGAGCGGGAGATGGCCCATGCCTGCCGGCTGGCGGGATCGGACGAGGTGGACATCGTCTACATCCACGACATCCTCAGCGGCGAGAAGCGCCTCGACGACTACCACTTCCTGATCCTGCCCGGCGGCTTCCTCGACGGCGATGACCTGGGCGCGGCCCAGGCGGGGGCCAACCGGATCATCCACGCCAGGGTGAAGGGCAGCGGCGAGCCCCTGCGCGACCAGTTCCGGCGCTTCATCGACGGGGGCAAGCTCATCCTAGGCGTCTGCAACGGCTTTCAGCTCATGGTGAAGCTCGGCATCCTGCCGGCCGTCGACGGCGAGTACTTCAGGCAGACCGTGACGCTCACCTTCAACGACTCGGGCCGCTTCGAGGACCGCTGGGTCTGGATCTCGATCAACGAAAAATCGCCCTGCGTCTTCACGCGCGGGATCAAAAAGGTCTACCTCCCCGTTCGCCACGGCGAGGGGAAGTTCATGGCCAGAAGCGCGGCGATCCTCAAACGCCTGCACCGGCAGCAGCAGGTGGTCGCGCGCTATTGCACGCAGGACAGCGACAGGCCCGCCATGGCCTATCCCGACAACCCCAACGGCGCCGTCGACGCCATTGCCGGCATCTGCGACGAGACGGGACGACTCTACGGCATGA
>JAKQKE010000019.1 GCA_029560805.1 Spirochaetota bacterium | reverse complement strand
CCGACCACGCCGATGATGACGCCGAGGGCCGTGATGGACAGGAAGCCCAGCCAGAGCTTCGCGCGGATTCCGAGGTTCATGTGCACTCCTTTGTCTGGGCGCGTTCGTCGCGCCTCAGGGTCTTGATGATCTCTCTCGAGTTGAGTATGAGGGCCACCGAGCCGTCGCCGAGCACGGTGGCGCCGGCTATGCTGGCTATCTGGCGCAGATCCATGGTAAAGGGCTTGATGACCACCTGCTGCTTGCCGACGACCGCGTCCACCCAGAGGGCGACCACGGAGCCGTCGTCGTCGATGATCACGAGGCGCCGGTCGGCCCGCTCGTCGCCGCGGCCGAGGCCGAAACGCTCGCGCAGGTCGACGATCGGGATGGTCTTGCCGCGCAGGTCGATGAAGCCCCTGGCCCCGCGGCCCGCCCGCCCGGAGGCCGGCTCGTCGACGCATTCGAGCACCTGGCTCAGGTTGACGACGTAGTGCACCCCGCCCACGCGCACGAGGAGGCCGTCGACGATCACGAGGGTCAGCGGGATGGACAGGGTGATGGCGGTGCCCCGGCCCCGCTCCGTGGCTATGGACACGTCGCCGCGCAGGCGCCGGAGGTTGCTCCGGACCACGTCCATGCCGACGCCGCGGCCCGAGACGCCGGTGGTCTGGCGAGCCGTGGAGAAGCCCGGCTCGAAGATCAGCGACTTGATGCGCTCGGGGTCGCGCTCGGACGCGTCGATCAGGCCGCGTTCGACGCCGCGCTCGCGTACGCGCTCCAGGTCCAGGCCGGCGCCGTCGTCGGCTATCTCTATCTCCACGCGGGAGCCCTGCTGGCGCGCCTCGATGGTAATGGTACCGGCCCGAGGCTTGCCGGCTCGCTCTCGCTCCTCCGGCGACTCGACGCCGTGGTCGGCCGAGTTGCGGATGATGTGCACGAGCGGGTCCTTGAGCGACTCGATGATGTTCTTGTCCAGCTCGGTGGCCCCGCCGCGCAGGGTCAGGTTCAGCTCCTTGCCGAGCTGGGCCGCCAGGTCGTGGACGAGGCGCGGGAAACCCGAGAACGACTCGTCGAGCGGCACCATGCGGATATTCATCGTCGCGTCGCGCAGCTCGTCGGTCAGCCGACTCAGGTCCTCGGCGATGCCGGAGAACTCGTCCAGCCCGGCCTCGGTCGCGGCCTGGCGCAGGCGGGCCTGGAGGATGACGAGCTCGCCGACGGCGTCCACCAGGTAGTCGAGCTTCTCCTTGCGGACCCGGATGCTCGCCGATTCCTTCTTATTCTCGCGCTCCTGGCCCGCGGCCTTGGCCATGCGCTGTTCGGCGAGCGCGGCCTCGAGCTCGGGCTTGCTGACCTTGCCCGCCTCGAGCGCCAGCTCGCCGAAGGGCTTCTGCCGGCCGCGGATCTCGTCGATGCTGTCGCGCTCCAGCGCGCCCCGGGCGGCCAGGAGCTCGCCGATCGGCGGCACGGCGGGCTTGCCCTCCGCGTCGACCACGGGCAGCCGCTCGATCTTGAGCTCGGCGTAGTCCTCGACGAACATGAAGACCGACGAGACGTCCGCCTCGCTCGCCGTCGTGGACAGGGTGAGGATCCAGGACAGGTAGAGCGACGACGGCTCGAGCGCGTCGAGCTCGGGCACCCGCGAGGCGTCCGCGACGGCGACGACGGTGCCCAGCTCGGCCAGCTCGGAGAACAGGTTCTCCAGCTTGACGCCGCGCCCGAGGAGGTCGGCGTCCGGCCGGAAGCGGATGCGGTACACGTTCGTGAGGCCGGCCTCGGACGGGTCGTCGGCGGCTATCGGCACGATGCCCTTGGAACCGCCCGCGGTTCCGGCCTTGTCCGTCGCGCTCGAGCCGGCCGCGGCCGGGGGCTTGGCGTCCGCCTCGGGCGCAGGCTCGGCTCCGCGCCTGACGGCTTCCAGACGCGACTCTATCGAGCCCCGCGCCCTGGCCGCCTCGTCGTCGCGGCCCTCGAGCAGCGACGACAGGCAGTCGACCGACTCGAGGGTCAGGCCGACGATCTCGCCCGTGACGCCGAGCCGCCCCTTGCGCACGTCGTCGAACAGACTCTCGAGCCCATGGGCGAAGGCGGTCATCTCCTCGAAGCCGAACATGGCGCCCGAGCCCTTGACGGTATGGAGCGAGCGGAACACGTCGTCGATGATGGCCTCATCGCCGGGCGCCTGCTCGAGCTCGAGCAGCCTCGACTCGATGGACTCGAGCAGCTCGCGCGCTTCCTCCACGAAGAGGCCCTTGTTGTCCTCGAAGTTCATCGCTGGCCTCCGCAGCCGTCGAAGGCGGCCGAAAGGCCGAGGGCGGCGGCCTGGCGGCGCGCCGGATGGTCGGGTCCCAGGCCAAGGCAGGACAGCGACCGGCCGGCACGGGCCAGCGTGGCGCGGAGCGATACGAGGAGCTGCAGGAAGGTGACGTCGAGCTTGCCTAAGCCTGACAAGTCGACCCGAACCGTCGGGGCGCCCGAGGCGACGGCCGAGCGGAAGGCGTCGCCGAGCTCGTCGATCTCGGCGACGGTCGCCGGACCGACCACCAGCAGGGTTTGGATAGTCGTATCATTAATTAAAGTTACTGGCATACCGGTATCGTATATCACCTATACGTAACTTGTAACTATAATGTAAAATTTATTTATTTAACACGATATATTAATTTAATCCATTCACATCGAGGCGTTCTCAGCCCAGGCGCGGGGCGGGAGTGGAGGCCCGTCCCTGGCGGCGGCGAGGCGGCCGCCAGCGCTGCGACCGGTACAGGAGGCGGCCGGAGCGCGGAGCGCGCCGGTGCGGCATATCGTCGCCAGGGGCGGCTCCTAGAGGCTATAGCGCTCGCCGTACTCCACGATGCGCACGTCCCGGAGGCCCTTAGCCTCGAGGAAGCGCTTCTGCGCCTCGAGCGCCTCGTCCTCGCCGTGGACCAGGAACACGGTCTTGAGCGACGAGGTGTCCATCCGGCTGATCCAGTCCCAGGTCTCCTGGTAGTCGGCATGGGCGCTGAAGGCCTTGATCTCCTCGACGCGGGCCTTGACCTTGAAGAGGTCGCCGTGGATGCGCACCTCCTTCTGCCCGTCGCGGATGCGGCGACCGAGGGTATTGGCGGCCATGTAGCCGACGACGAGTATCGTGTTTCGCTCGTCGGAGATGTTGTGGATCAGGTGGTGCTGGATGCGGCCGGCCTCGCACATGCCGTCGGCCGATATGATGACGGCCGGGCCCTCCAGGCGGTTGAGCGCCTTGGAGTCGTCGACGCTCGTGGAGAACTTGAGCTCGTTGAAGCCGAAGGGGTTGTTGTGGTGGCGGATGAAGGCCTCGTGGGTCTCGAGGTCGTAGCATTCCGGGTGGACCTGGAAGATGCTCGTGGCGTTGACGGCCATCGGCGAGTCGACCCAGATAGGGATCTTGGGTATGCGGCCCTGGTCGACGAGCAGGTGGAAGTAGTAGATGAGCTCCTGCGTGCGTTCGATGGCGAAGGCCGGGATGATGATCTTGCCGCCGCGCTCGACGGCGACGTTGACCGCCTCGGCCAGCCGGTCCATCGCGTCGGTCGTGGACTCGTGGCGGCGATCGCCGTAGGTGCTCTCGATGACGAGGTAGTCGACCGGGTCCATGGGCTGCGGGTCGCGGATGATGGGCTTGTCCGGGCGCCCGAGATCGCCGGAGAAGCCGATACGCACGGAGCGGCCGGAGGAGTCGGTCGCGGTCACGTGGGCGGTGGCCGAGCCGAGGATATGGCCGGCGTCGCGGAAGGTCATCCGCACGTCCCGCCCGATCCGCATCGGCCGCTCGTACGAGACGGTGACGAACTGGCCGACCGCCTCGATCGCGTCGAGCTCGTCGTACAGGGGCTTCCAGTCGAAGGTCTGCCCGCGCTTGCCGGCCTGCTTGGCCAGGTACTGGGCGTCTCGCGCCTGGATGCGCGCGGAGTCCATCATGATCAGGTTGGCCAGGTCGCGGGAGGCGGGGGTCGAGTAGACGTTGCCCTTGAAGCCGCGCTTGGAAAGGAGCGGGAGGAGGCCGCAGTGGTCGTAGTGGGCGTGGGTCAGGATGACGGCCTCGATCGAGGCGGGGTCGGCCACGAGCTCGCGGTTCTTGCGGTCGCTCTCGTCGCGCTTGCCCTGGAAGGCGCCGCAATCGACCAGGTAGCGCGCTCCGTCCACGTCGAGCAGGTGCTTCGAGCCGGTGACCTCTCGGGCGGCTCCCTCGGAATAGAAGGTGATAGCCATAGGTACAGGATAGGCCGGTTTCTGGCTATCCGCAAGCCTGCGCGATAGCCTAGAGGAAGAAGATGGCGGAGCCGGCCACGGCGATGACGGCCCCGGCTATCTCGGGGAAACGCACCTTCTGCTTGAGCACGAGTATGGCCGGCGGGATGATCAGGACCGGGGACAGCGCCATGAGCGTACTGACGACGCCGGCGTTGGTCTGCTGCACCGCGTACAGCGACAGCACGACGCCGAGGAAGGGCCCGAAGATGGCGCCGCTGAAGGTGGACTTCATGCCCGGCGCGTCGCGGACGGCGGCCTTGAGGTTGCGGCCGCGCTCGGCCAGGACGGAAGCGACGGCGAAGCCGACGACGCCGACGAGCACGCGGATCTGGGTGGCGGACAGGGCGTCGTAGTCGCCGATGCCGCGTTTCGTGAGAATCATGCCGACCGACTGGCCTATGGCCGAGAACAGCGCGAAGACGTAGCCCCGTTTGTCGTCGCGGCTCATCACGGTCCTGGCCGCCTGGTCGCGCCGGCCGAGCACGGCGATCACGATGCCGACGACGACCAGGCCCATGCCGACGATGGCCAGCGGCCGCATCGTCTCGCCGAGGAACAGGAAGCCCAGGGCGGCGGTCATGGGCGGCGATAGGGCGACGAACAGCAGCGTGATCCGCGAGCCTATGGTCTTGTAGGCGGTGAACAGGAAGATGTCGGAGATGACGAAGCCCACGAGGCCCGACAGCGAGAGGAAGATCCAGGCGTCCCTCGTCGCGTCGAGCGGCAGGGGCATGCCCCGCGACGCGGCGCCGGCGACGACGAGGAAGCCGAACGCGAAGACGAGCTTGTAGAAGTTGACGGCCAGGACGCCGACGCGCTTCGTCGCCCGCTCGAAGAACATCGATGATACGGTCCAGCAGATGGCCGTACCGAAGGCCGCCAGTTCGCCGATTCGCTGCATGATGGCTCGACTATACCGACGGAGGCCGCGCGTGGGAAGCCAGGGCGCCCGGGCCGCCGCGATTTGACAATTCGGGCGGACGGTCCTATGGTTAGCGTAGGCGGGGGAACGGCTAGCCGGTTCCCGGAAGGAGGCCCCATGGCAGTCATTTGTATAGCTAGGGAATTCGCCGCGCTTGGAGACGAGACGACCAAGGAATTGGCCGCGATGACCGGCTACAAGGCTATCGACAAGGAGTACATCGAGGCGCGGATGACGGAGAAGGGCATCTCCGCCGAGACCCGGGCCAAGTACGACGAGAAGAAGCCCGGCTTCTGGGCCTCGCTGTCCCAGGACCGCGACGACTACCTGCACTTCCTCAAGACGGTCCTGTACGAGGAGGTGGCCTCCGGCGACTGCATCGTCACCGGGCGCGGCGGCTTCGCCATCTTCGCGGGCGTACCGGGCTGCATCTCGGTCAAGCTCGTGGCGCCGCGCGACGTCCGGCTCCAGCGCATACGCACCCGCTTCCAGTGCGACGACAAGCGCGCCGAGCTGCTGCTCAGGCAGAACGACCGCGACCGCGCCGGCTTCCACGACTACTTCTTCGGCGTCAACTGGTCCGATCCGGTCTTCTACGACCTGACGATCAACACCGGCAGGGAGCACCCGGCCACGGTAGCCCGCATCATCGACCAGCTGCGGTCGCTGATCGTCTCCCAGGAAGCCGAGAAGGCCTGCCTGGGGCGCATGGCGGAGCTGCGCCTCGGCCAGGCCATCATCACCGAGATCGTCTACGCCAGGCGCGTTCCGGTCCACTTCGTCGAGGCGGACGTCAAGGGCTCGCGGGTGACGCTGCACGGCGTCGCCAACACCCAGAGCGCGATCGACGCGGCCAGCGCGGCCGCCGGCGCGGTACCCGGCGTCGAGACGGTCGATAACGCGATCCAGATCGTGCAGGAATTCGCGGTGATGCCGTAGGCTCGGACGGCCCGCTCGGGATAGTATCGCCGCATGACGTACATCACCGGCTTTCACGCCATGGAAGAGTTCGTCCGCTCCGGCAAGGCGGGGGACGCCACCCTGCTCGTCGCGGCGGCCGGGCCGCGCATCAAGAAGATCATCGAACTGGCCGACAAGGCCGGCGTCGGCCGCAAGGCCGTACGGCGAGAGGAACTCGACGCGGCCGCCCCGGACCATCGCGGGGCGGCCATCGCGCTCGAGGTGGCGCCAGTCGCCGCCGAACCCAGCCTGGAGGCCTGGCTGGAGACCCGGCGAGGGGCGGAAGCGCCGGCGAGGTCCATCGTCGTCGTACTCGACCATATAGAGGATCCGCACAACCTCGGCGCCATCCTGCGCTCGGCCGACGTGTTCGCCGCCGACCTCGTCGTGGTACCGGAGCGCCGCGCGGCCAAGGAGACCGATACGGTAGCCCGCTCGTCGGCCGGCGCGGTAGCGTACGTGCCGACGGCCACCGTGCCGAACCTGGCCCGAGCCCTCGAGCGGCTCAAGGAGGCCGGCTACTGGACCTACGCGGCCGACATGGGCGGCCAGGCCCTGCCCGACGCCGACCTGCCCGACCGCGTGGCCCTGGTGCTCGGCGCGGAGGGCTCCGGCGTCTCGCGGCTCCTCAAGGAGCGCTGCGACGGCGCGCTGTCCATACCGCAGTACGGACACGTCGATTCGCTCAACGTCTCGGTGGCCGCCGGCGTGTTCATGTACGAGCTGCGCCGCCGCCACGGCGCGCCACCTTCCGCCTAGTCGCGCCAGATCTCCGAGTACGAGTGCTCGCGCTCGCACCAGCGGCAGACAAAGGTGTCGGTGCCGCTCTTGCGGACGAACGAGGTCTCCACGTGCTCCTGGTGCGAGGGGTGCGACACGCAATTCTCGTTGCGGCAGGCTATGTCGTCGAAGTTGTAGATACGCGGCGGCATGCCCAGGCGGTACTTCTTGACCACGGCGCCGTCCTTGACGAGGTTGAGCGTGCAGCCGGGCGATACCGCCCCGAGCCGCTTGAGCTCCTTCTCGCCGAAGCTCAGGAGGTCGGGTACCGACACGATGCCCTTGTAGGCGCCTGAGTTGGTATGGTAGACGCCGTGCGACGAGCGCAGGTTGAGGCCGAGCACGCGGCGTATCTTGTCGACGCGGTTCCAGATCTCCTCGATGGACGCGCCCGAGGCGATATGGTCGATGACGAGGCCGGAGTCGACCGGCTTGATGCCGACCTTGTACTCGGGCTTGCGCCTCGGCTCGATGGCGGCCTCGACGACGAAGGCCCCGTCGTCGGCCCGCGGAGCGGGCCCCTCGCCGTCGAAATCATCGCCCAGCACGCCGGCGAGCATGGCCATCTGCACGGCCCGGGTGTAGTAGCCGTTGGCCGACTGGGCGTCCCAGGCGTTGAGCACCGTGTCGTCGAGGAAGCCCGGGATGGTCGGCGCCAGGCGGTCGCGCGGCAAGGGGTGGTAGAAGCGCGCGCCTTCGGGCAGGCGGTCGAGCATATCCCTGCGGAAGGTGACGGCCCGGCGCAGGGCAGGCGCCTTCTCGAGCACCGACTCGCCCATACGCTCGAGCTGCAGCCGCGTGAAGTACCAGATGGCCGCGGCTTTGCCCGAGGCCAGGTACTCGTCCAGGGAGCCCCACTCGCGCACCTCGAAGCCGTTCCGGCGCATCTTGCCGACGTACTCGGGCGGCATAGCCAGGTCGGGCGGCGCCACCAGGTCGACGACGGCCTCCTTGAAGACCCGTAGCCCGTCGGCCTTGGAGTGGACGGTGCGGCCGTGGCGGAGGTCGCCGATCAGCGCGAGGTGGATGCGCTCGTCGCGCCAGCCGAGCTGCTCGAGGAAGCTGAACTCGTCGAGGAATTCCTGGGTCGGGTGCTCGTGCTTGCCGTCGCCGGCGTTGATGAACGACGGCCTCGCGTAACCGGAGCGCTCGGCCCAGGGCCCGAGATAGTCGGCCAGCCAGCCGCAGACGCCCTCGAGCTTGGAACGTATGACGAAGCACGACTCGGGCGCGTAGCCGACGAGCATCTTGATCGCGTCCGTCAGGCTCTCGTTCTTGGCGAAGCTCGAGGTGGCCGCGTCGAACATGGTGGCCCGGACGCGGTGGAACAGCGCCGCGTTGCGGAAGCTCTCCCTGGTCCGGGTCGAGTTCTCGAGGAACACGAGGTAGGCCGAGTAATCCGGGTCGGCTATCCTGAAGGCCGCCGCGTCGCCCCCCGCTCGTAGCTCGGTCTTCAGTTCCCGAGCCTTGCGGTACAGGTATCGCTGCTCGTCGACCGATAGGTCCCCCACCGCGCCGATCGACCGCCCCTTGAATCGCCCGTTCCTCGTCATACGCGCTCCTTCCATAGTGCTACGAACCTTATGCATCCGAACTGAAGCGGCTCATGCTCCGTGCTTATCGAGGCGCGCTCGACGAAGCCGGCGCCCACCCTACCCGAACGGCAAAAAAAAACGGAAGGCATCGCTGCCTTCCGTTTCCATCCTCGTCACCGCGCTATCTCCGCGGCGGTGGACAAGCCTTCCGCTTCCAATACCAGGAAGGCCCCGCCTGGCCCCTGGGCCACCAAGCGCCCGCCCGACTCCGTCAGGAAGGTCCAGCGGCTGACCGGGGCCGAAACCGCCTGGAGCTCCAGGGTAACGGGGTCGAAACGCCCTATCGCCCAGAGCTCGCCGCGCTTGACGACGGCGTAGACGGACGGGCCTATCTTCCAGAGCCTCGAGTCGGCGAAGACGTCGTCCGCGCCCTGGGTCAGCTTGGAGTAGTCGGCCTTGGCGACGCGGACCAGCCTGACCGCTCCTCCCGAGCCGGTTACCTGGCCGGCTATCGCGACGAAGGCGTCGCCGAGGTCGAGCGCCGTCGCGGCGCGTATCGTATTGATACCGCTACGCCTGATCACCTCGCCGGACTTGAGGTCGACGAGGGCCAGTCGCGAGAACGGCAGGTTCGGGTCGACGAGCTCGAACAGGGGCACGCCGGAGGCATCCTTGGCCGCGGCGGCGCTTACTTCGCCCTTGATGGCGCCCTTCTGATCGGCCGCGATGGACTCGCGGTCGGCGGCTATCTCGGCGTCCTTGGCTGCGGAGGCCTCCTCGCGTGCGGCCAGGGCCGCCTTGTCGGCCTCGAGCTGGGCCTCGCGGGCGCTCGTCTCTCGCTCGGCCGCGGCCGCCTCCTCCTCGCGAGCCTTCTCCGACACCGCGAGGCTCGCCTCCTGGTCGCCGCCCTTCTCCGCGGCCCCATCGGCCCCGTCGGCCTCGCGCCCGGTCCCGGTCCCGGTCTCGGTCCCGGTCTCGGCGGCGCCAGTCTGGCTGGCCGCCTCGGCCGCGGCGACCGTCGCTGGCTTCTCCTCGGCGGCCTTGGCCTTCTCCGCGGCTATCGCGGCCGCCTCGCGCTCGAGTCGCAGCTTCTCGGCCTCGATGGCGGCCTTCTCCTCGTCCTGGGCCCGCTCCTTGATGTCCACCACGTCCATCCGCTCCGCCACGCCGGCGGTAGGCGACTCGTCCTTGAGGCTCGCTACGGTCGGCGCGTCGGTGATCGGGGTGGTGTCGACCGAGCCGACGACACCCATGCCGGCGCGGCCCGACAGCGGTATGACTATCCTCGTACGGCCGGCCCATTCGTCCCAGCGGGTCGACATGCCGGCGGTGGACGGGGACAGCTCCCTCGTGACGACGGGTTTGTAACGGGCGCCGAAGTAGCCCATGTCGCCGCGATAGACGGCGTTATAGATGGTGACGAACACGGCGAGCGTGTCGGCGTCGGCCGGCGCATAGCCGTAGGCTTCCTCGAGGAACCCGGCCACGATGCGCCGCACGTTCTTGACGTGGTCGACGCGGGCGCCCTCGCCAAGGAGGATGATATCGGCGTCGAAGCCGGCAGGCACGGCGGGGTCGACCGCGTGGATCACCGAGTAACGGCCGACCTCGCCGGACCTGGTAGCGCCGGCAGCGACGGCCCGCCCGAGCGCGCGGCCAATACCGCGTATCGACTCGGCCGTCTCGATCACCTCGTGGGGTCCCTCGTAGTTGATGAACTGTATCGCCCGTCCCTGGGCGCTCGAGACCTCGGTCTCGTCGACGTCCAGCGCGTCGTCGGCCGGGAGCGGGACGGCCGACAGCGCCAGGGCCATCGCCGCGAACAGAGCCAGTCGCTTGCCTCGTATCATCCCGTCTCTCCTCCCGGCGCGAGGGCCGCCGCGCTTCCTTGGGCTACCGGCCTCGCGAGACGCGCGACAGCGCCTTCTCGGCCTTGGATCGTATATCCCGGGCGTAGTCGCCGCCCGCTATCCTCAATAACGCCAGCATCCCGGACCGATCGTCGAGCGCTCCGGACGCGCGGTACAGGCCGTCGATCGCGTCGACGACGGCGCCGGCGGTCGCGCCGTCGAGCCGCCGGCCCGCCGCTTCCGCGAAGGCGCCGAGGGCTCGGCCCTCCGGGTCGAGGCCTATCGTCGCCACGGCGTAGGCCGCCGCGGCCCTGACCGACGGCTCCGGGTCGCCCCTGAAGGCCTCGACGAGTACGGGCACCGCCCAGGGCAGGCCCATGCGCCCAAGGAGGCCGCAGGCATAGACCCGCGGCAGGGGACCGCGCGGCGCGGGCCCGGTAGGAGCGCGCCCCGATCCGAATGGCGCGTCCATCCGGCCCAGGGCCACCGCCGAAAGATACAGCGCCGCTCGCCTGGAATCCATACCTATAGTACCCGATTCCATGGATTTTTCAATATCGTACAGCCGTTCCATCGCCGCGTCGTCGCTCCACGGCGCCACGCTCCAGAACGCCTCCTCCTTGGCCATCGCGTCGACCGCCGAGAGGTCGAGCGGCTCGATGACCGGGCCGGCCGCGGCCGTGAGCGGTCGCTCGAAACGGTAGGCGTAGAGTATCCAATCCGCTCCGCCGGAGAAGACGGAGCCGTTCGGGGCTATCGCGGGCATGGCTACGGCGTTCCTGAGCGTAAGGGAACGATAGACCGAACCGTCGGGGCCGTAGCTCGTAACGGCCGACCGGGTCAACACGATCGCGCGGCCCTCGAAGGCGGCGAGCGCCGCCGTACTCCCGTCCGTCACCGCGCGCCGACGCCATAGCTCGACCCCAGCCCCGTCGACGGCCAAGAGGACGCCGTCGGCGCCGAGCGCGTAGAAGGTGTCGCTCGCGGCGGCCAGGGCCGCGGGGCGCGAGCCGAGGCTCGGAGCGTCCGCGGCGGCCGGTGAGCCTGGCGCCGGCGATAGGGCGCCGGCTTCGGCGGCCAGGACGACGATGCGTCCGTCCGCGAGGCCCGCCGCCAGTCGACCGGCGGCGGCCAGGGCTACCGGGGCCGAGCCGAGCGCCAATTCCGTCGCGACGCCGGAATCGGGGTGGTAGAGCGCCACGCGGCCGTCCGCCAGGCCGATGGCCGGGCCGCCGCCGGGCCCCACGACCAGCGGCGAGCTCGGGGCGGCTCCGGGCCTGGCGCTCCATAGGCGCCGGCCGTTTGGCGCGAAGGCCCGGAGCTCGCCGCCGGCGCTGACGTAGAGGCGGCCGTCCGAGGCGAAGGCCGGCGGCGAGTCCGGCCTGGCCCCTAGCTCGACCCGCCAGGCCTCCTGACCGGCCTTATTGATCAGCGACAGCCCGGTAGCGCCGTCGGAGACGGCGGCCCGGCCGAACGCGTCGCCGACGATGAAGGCGGCCCGGCGCTCGGACAGTCCCCGCTTGCCTATGGCCACGCCGTCGACGGTCAGGGTGTACAGGGTGCGCGAATCGGACAGGAGCCATACGCGGCCGGCCGCGACCGTCGGGCCCGAGCTGACGACGCCGCCGACCGGGAAGCGGAACAGGACCTCGGCGGCGGCTCCGTCGGTGGGCGCGGCCGACTGGGCCGCCGCGCCCTGGGCATACAGCGGCTGAGACGCGACGGCCGCCATGAGCGCGGCCGCCATGAGCGCGACCGCGGCGAACGCTCGAACGGTCATGGACCTCTCGGCGGCCCTAGTCGACCCTGAACCTGACATGGCTCTCTATATGCGCGGTCTGAGGATAGAAGTCGTACAGCGCGGCGCTCTCGACCGCGTAGCCAGCGTCGATAAGGAAGCCGGCGTCGCGGGCGAGCGATACCGGGTCGCAGGATACGTAGGAGAGCGCGGAAGGGCGGGCCTCGGCCAGCCACGAGCGTACGGCCGGGCCGAGCCCCGAGCGCGGCGGATCGACAACGACGAGGTCGAAGCGTTCGCGGGCCTGGGCGGATCGCGTCCAGTCCTCGATGCGCATGGCGGAGAACGAGGCGCCGCGAGGCACGTTGACGCAGGCGTAGCCTATCGACCGGCGCTCCTGCTCGACGCAGACGAGCCTACGGAACGATCCGGACAGGAAGGCGCCGAACAGGCCGACCCCGCAGTACAGATCGGCGGCCGCGTCGCCCTTGGCGCCCTCCGAGAAGCCGGAACGCACCGCCGGCACGAGCCGCTCGACCATGGCCAGGTTGCTCTGGAAGAAGCCGGCCGTGGCGAAGCGGAAGCTCCTGCCGAGGACGACGGCCGTAGCCTCGTCGTCGACGCCCTCGATGTAGGCGCGGCCGGAACCGGGCGCTTCGCCGGGCTCGGCGTCCCGCCCGAACGCGACGAAGCGCCGCCCCGGCTCGGCCGTATGCGAGCGCGCCCAGCGCTCGAGCGGCTCGGCGAGTATCGGGCACGAGTCGAAGGCGAGGAGCTCGTTCGAGCCGCGACGAGCGTAGCCTGGCCGGCCCGAGGCGTCCGCGCGGAACTGGGCGCGGTTGCGGTACCCGAACGGGGCCGATGGCTCGATCGTGAAGTCGGCCTCGGCGGAACGGCCTACCCGCAGCCAGGCGTCGCGGGCTAGGCCGAGCTTGGCCTCGAGCTGGGCCTCGTACGACAGGTGCTGCAGGTTACAGCCGCCGCACGCGCCGTAATGGGGGCAGCGCGGCTCGACGCGGCCCGGCCCCGGCTCGAGCAGGTCGACGATCTCGGCGCGGACGTAATCCGGCCGAGAGTCGACGACGCGCGCCTCGAGCAAGTCGCCGGGCGCCGATAGCGGCACGAAGCAGGCGCGGCCGTCGACGCGGCCGATGCCGTCGCCGCCAGGCACGATGCGCTCTATGCCTACCCTGACGACGCGCCCCGCCTCGATCACGGCTCAGTCCTTCCCGGCCGGGCGGAAGACCGCCGTGCGCACGCGGTTGGCGTCGACCGCCGTGACGATGAAGCCGCCGAGGGGCGTCTCGGCCTTGTCGCCGGGCACCGCTATACGGTCGAGGGCCCAGGCGACGTACCCCGCCACGGTCTGCACGTACGGCAGGTTCGGCGGCTCCCCGCCGGCGATCTCGGCGATGACCGACAGCGGGGCGTCCCCCGAGACCAGGTAGGAGCCGTCCTGCCGCCGCTCGATCCGCTCTCTCGACGCCTCGTCGGAATCCTCGTAGATCTCGCCCACGATCTCCTCGACGATATCGCGCATCGTCACGAGGCCGGCCAGGCCGCCGTACTCGTCGATCACGACGGCGAAGGTCTCGCGGCGCTTCTTGAAGAGCGCGAACAGGTCGCCGACGGTCTTGTTCGGCAGTACGAACAGGGGCTCGCCCATGAATTCCGACAGGGGCCTGTGGCCGTTGCCGGCGAGTAGCTCGGCGACGGCCTCGCGCACGGCCACGACGCCGACGATGTTCTCGCTCTCGCCGACGTAGACCGGCACGCGCGAGACGGCGGCCTCGGAGGCCAGCCGGCACGCGTCCTCGAGGTTCGTCGAACCTTCGAGGCTGAACACGTCGATGCGGTGGGTCATCACGGCCTGGACCGTCGTGGAGCCGAGGCGGAACACGTTCTTGACCATGCGGCTCTTGGCGTAGTCTATGACGCCCATGTGCTCGGCTATGGACATCATCTGCACCATGGTCTCCATCGACAGGGAATCCGGCCGGGTATCGCCGAACAGCCGCGTGACGAGCGAGCTGAGCGCGTTGACCAGCAGCACGAAGGGCTTGAACAGCACGGTGCAGACGAGCAGGAAAGGCGCCAGGGCCAGCGCGACGCCCTCGTTGTGCGCCAGGGCGATGCGCTTGGGCGTCACCTCGCCGAAGATCAGCACGATCAGGGTCATCACGCCGGTGACCAGGCCCAGGACCCAGTCGCCCCAGAGCCCCAGGGCCCAGCTGGTAGCCAGGGCCGAGGCGGTGATGTTGACCACGTTGTTGCCGATCAGGATGGTCGAGATCAGCTCGTCGGGCTTGCGGGCCAGACGCTCGACGATGGCGCCCCCGCGGCCGCGCTTCTTGAGCGCCTCGATCTGGAACAGCGACAGGGAGGTGAACGCCGTCTCCACCGAGGAGAAGAGCGCGGAGAAGACAAGGCAGAAGGCTACGCCCAGCAGTGACGCGTTCACGGGCGGCCTCCGCCGCTAGATGGGTATGGATCGTCCATTATCAGCCGATCCTATACGATAGCCGCGCCTAGCGCAAGCCGAGCGCGCGCCTGAGCCGACGCTGGGCCGGCCCTCATCGCTTGAGCATCTTGACCATGTAGAGCCGGATATACTCCTCGAGCGCCTGATGGTTCCGTATCTTGAGCAGGTTCGGCCGGTCGGCCAGGTTGGCGGCCATCATCTCGACGCGGTCGGGCGTGAAGGCGGACGGCCGCATCGACCTGAGCGTGGTACGCAGGTAGTCGCGCACGAGGGAGTTGATATCCTCGGTCAGGTTGGCCTTGGCCGCGGGGTCGAGCAGGGTGTTCCAGCGGGCCGCCAGGACGCGCAGCTGCTCGTCGAGCGTTCGGCCGGCCGGCACCATGGCCTTCTCGGCAGCCCTCGCCATCTGGCTAAATTCCATGGCCCGGGAGTTGGCCGGCGCCTGGCCCGCCTGGCCCGCCCGCTCCTGCCCCGGCGCCGACTGGGCGGCCGCCTCGACGGCCCGCTTGCCGGCCCGGCGCTTGGCGCCCTTGAGGAACAGCTTGAGTAGCCACGATACGATCGGTATCGAGTACCAGATCGGCAGCATCATCTTGACGTCAGCCAGGAGGCGCTTGCGGTCCAGGTCGAGCAGTACGTCGATCCCGGCCATCCTGGAACCGCCGAAGCAGCGGTCCAGTTCCGCCGACGGCTCGCGGCCGTTGCGGCTCTCCTGGTACACGAGCATCGGCAGCGCGGTGATCAGTATCGACGAGAGCGTCGGCGAATGGGCCTCGACGCGCTTCTCGAGCTCGGTCCTGAACGCCGCGTCGTCGTCCATCGAGATGGTCGAGCCGAAGTCGGCGAGAACGTCCCGCCAGTCCCTGGTCATGGTCGTCTTGATCGAGGCGCGCGCTTCCCGCAACGCCTTGACCAGGTAGGGGATCAGGGTTTCCTTGGCTATGACCTGGCCGCTCGAGCCGCCCGTCGAGCCGAGGATCAACAGCTCCGGCAGCGCGCCCTCGGCCGCCTTGGTCGTCCGCTCCTGGATCCAGGCCTCGAGCTCCTCCCGGCTGTACTTGCCGAGCAGGGGCCGGCCCTGCGCGTCCCTGAAGTCGACGATCTGGTCGATCGAGTACAGGTAGGGCGGCTTTCGGAGCATGACCGACAGCGACTTGAAGGCCGACTCGCGTTCCTGGCCGCGCTGGGCCAGGTTCTTGTAATGGTTATTGAACACGTCGACGACGTAGGACGCCTGGTAGGCGGCGATGTCGTCGGGCATGAGCTCGCTCTTGCCCGACAGGTCCTTGCGTACGGCCGTGGTCAGGTAGGCCCAGAACGAGTACGAGAAGTCCCCGGCGCCCTGCTTCATCGCCTGCAGCGAGTCGAAGGGCTTGATCAGGATGCTCGTCAGCGCGTCCTTGAGCATGCGATCCTTGCCGGAGAAGGCCCCGGCCAGCCGCTGCTGGATGAAGTCGCGGTTCGAGCCCTTGCGGAGGTAGTTGCGTAGCTTCAGGATCGCGTACTCGAGCAGCTTATCGCCGACCAGTACCGATAGGATCACGACGGGCTTGAGCCCCTCGGGAAACACCAATCGGTAGATCGGCACGGGCCGGTCGCCCTCGAAGGCGACCAGGGACGGCAGGTCGGCCTCGACCGATACCGCCTGTATCCATTCGGGAGGCACCGACAGGCGCATCGAGTCCTCGTCGGGGAAGGGTATGTCCGGGTTCTCCTCGATGCGGCGGTACTCGGCTAATAGCGTCTCGGTAAAGGCCTCGGGGAGGTAGATCAGGTCGACGCGGTTCTGGACGGCCTGCAGGGACAGCCGCCCCTCCCTGGCCAACTGGAAGAGCCTGGGTACGAGTACAGCGTCCGGATGCAGGGACAGGTCGCGGTAGAGCGGCTCCGTCTGATCATAGGCCTTGGCCTGGCGCTGGATGGCCTGGGCGAACGCGGTATAGTCCAGGACGTCGCTCTTCGTCCTGGAGGCGAAGGTCTTGAGGAGCTGATAAACGTCTATATCACGTGCCATAGCAACCATTCTATGTACGGCTCGCCGTTCGGGCAATAAAAAACGGCCGAGCCCTGCGGGCCGCGGCCGTTCCGGTGCGATAGCGCACGGTCACTTGCGGGTCTTATGCCGATTCTTTCTCTTCTTCTTCTTCCGCTTGTGCGTGGCTATCTTCTTGAGCTTGCGTTTTCTTCCGCAGGGCACGGTGGTTCTCCTTATGAACCCGAGCGCCGCCCGAGGGCGAAGCGATCGAGTACGCTTAGCTTACGAAGAGGCTCCGGCCATTATGCACGCCGCCGCCCGGAACGTCAATAGCGGCGCCGGTCATCATCGATTCAATATGGACAGGATGCGCTCCAGGACCTTCTTGCGGTCGAGCGGCTTGACGATATAGCTCTTGGCGCCCAGGAGAAGGCTCTTCTTGACGACGTCTTCCTTGCCGAGCGCGCTGACCATCACGACGACGGCGTTCTTGTCGTACTCGAGTATCTTCTCGAGCGCGGTCACGCCGTCCATCTTGGGCATGGTTATGTCCATCGTGACGAGGTCGATGCCCGGGGACAGCTCCTTGTACTTCTCGACGCCGGCCAGGCCGTCGCTCGCGGTAGCGACCACGTCGAAGCCCTCCGAGGTGAGGATCTGACCGAGCTGCTTCGCTATGAACATCGAGTCATCGACGATCAGCACGCGATACGGAGTCCCCTCGGGCTTGAGGCCCTCGGGTTTCTTATCGTTGATATTGGGCATGTCACTCTTGGCGATCATAGTCGTCTATGCTCCTTGCCGCTCTTCGAACTAACGTTCGACAGGGTCGATCGTTGAATTTATAGTCCATCGATACGAAGTCCGCAAGGGGGAAAGCGTCGCCGGCCGCCCAGGGTCGCGCCTGGAACCAGGCGACCGGCCTCCGCAAAAAAAACCGCCCCTCGCAGGGCGGCTTCATCGATCGTCGGGGCGACGGATCAGACGTACTTGACGATCTTGTTGGCCTTGAGGCACCGGGTGCAGACCTTGACGGTGAGGACGGTGCCGCCGATCATGGTCTTGACGGACTGGATGTTCGGGCGCCATACCCTGCGAACCCTGTTCTTGGACTTACTGACGGTATTGCCGGTGATCGTGCCCTTGCCGCAGATATCGCATTGTCTAGACATATCGTATTCTCCGTTTCAGTGGTACAAAATCGGGGCTTGGCCACGGAACACGCATCCATGGAAGCGGGCAGAGTATATCGCGAAGCCTTCCGGCGTGTAAAGGCCCCGGGAGACCGGCGAGCGCCCGCTACCCCATGAATTTCTGGGCCATCTTCTTGTTCTTGACGACCTTCTTCATCATGAGCCGCGATTTCTCGAACTTCTTGATCAGCCGGGCCACCTCGGCTACGGAGGTACCCGAGCCCCGGGCGATACGCGATCGCCTGGTCGGGCCGATGATCAGGTGGTTCAGCCGCTCTTTCCTGGTCATCGACAGCAGGATGGCCTCCTCGTGCTTCGTGTCCTGGGCCTCGAGCTGTTCCTCCGTCACCTGGCCGGCCAGGCCGGGGATCATGTCGACGAGGCTCTTCATCGAGCCCATCTTCTTGACCCTCCGGAGCTGATCCAGGTAATCCTGCAGGGTGAACGACTCGTTGGCCATCTTGCGCTCGAGGTCCGCTGCTTCCTCCTGGTCGATGGACGCCTGGGCCTTCTCGACGAGGGTGACGACGTCGCCCATGCCGAGGATACGGCCGGCCACGCGATCGGGGTAGAACGGCTCGAGGCCGTCGGGCCGCTCCGAGACGCCGACGAACTTGATCGGCTTGCCGGTCACCGACTTGAGGGACAGCGCGGCGCCGCCCCTGGCGTCGGAATCGAACTTGGACAGGATGACGCCGGTGATGCCCACGCGCTCGTCGAAGGCCTTGGCTATGTCGACGGCGGCCTGGCCGGTCATCGCGTCGGCGACGAGCAGGGCCTCGTCGGGCCTGCACAGGTCGCGCATCCGAACGAGCTCGGCCATCATCGGCTCGTCGACCTGCATGCGGCCGGTCGTGTCCACGATGACGACGTCGTACTGCTCCTTCCTGGCCTTGGCCAGGGCGGCCTTGGCCACCGCGAGCGGGTCACCTCCATCGCCGCGGAAAACCTCGACGCCGACCTGGGCGCCGAGCGCCGCGAGCTGCTCGGCGGCGGCCGGCCTGACGAGGTCGCAGGCCGCCAAGAGGACCCGGCGCCCCTTGCCCTTGAGGTGGAGCGCCAGCTTGGACGCGGTCGTCGTCTTGCCCGAGCCCTGGAGGCCGAGCAGCAGCACGACGCTGACGACGTCGGGGCCCTTGAGTTCCAGGTCCTGCCTGGAGTCGCCGAGCAGGGAGACCATGCGGTCGTGGACAATCTTGACGAACTGCTGGCCCGGGTCGACGGCGCGCAGGACGCGCTCGCCCTTAGCCTCCTCTATCGTCGCGTTGACGAAGCGCCTGACGACGCGAAGGTTGACGTCCGCCTCGAGCAGGGCCATCTTGATCCGGTCGACGGCCTCCTCGATGTTCTTCTCGCTGATCGTCGACTTGCCGCCGACCGTCCTGACTATATCTCCGAATGTCTGGGTAAGCTTCTCGAGCATGGGTATCCGTTCCTGGGGGCGTGATTCCGGGCGCGAAAGGGTCGCGTTCGGCCGGGCGATGGATTATCGCCCGGCCGAACGCCTCGCGTCAATCGATCCGGGTCGAGCCCGTCCACGTGAAGGTTCGCCCGTCGGCCTCGACCGTGCCCGTACCCCAATTCTGATCGTCGATGGACAGGTCGAAGGCGATGGAGTCTATCGTGATATCCGGGGCGTCATCCTCGTCCGCTCCATCCCTCGTGTTCGCGACCTTGAGCGCGCCTTTGATCGTACAGTCGGTGTTGTTGACGCTCGTGAACGTAACGGTGCCCGTGAGCTCCATGTACGGGCTAGAGCCGTCCCCGTACCACTCGGTGAAGGTCGCCTCCTCTTCGTATGCGAAGCCGGCAGCGTCGTCTCTCGTATACTTCGTCACCGTAACGGCGAGGGAGAACGGATCCCCGACCGGAGCCTGCACGGTATCCGTGATCGAGGCGCCCGTGGCGTAGCTCGCGTTGTATCCGTTATAGAAATCCTTGAGAAAGCCCACGGCCTTGGCCGTAACCGCTATGGCCATCTCCTCGGTGACCGGGTCCTCGAACAGCTCGCAGGAGCCCGCCCCGAAGCTTGCGGCAATAACGAGCGTGGCGGCGAACAGGCCCAGCGGTCGTTTCTGTAGGTTCATACTTCCCCCTGACACTGTACGAGTATCTAGCATCAAGGCCCGCAAGTACCCCGAGCGCCCGGGGACGCGAGGGTAAGCGAGCCGGCCGCATCAGAGCGCGCCCTTCAGCCCCACCGCCTCGGCCGAGCCCCTGAGGGCGACGATAGTCTCCTCGATGAGGCTGTCCAGCTCCAGGCCGAGCATGGCGGCGCCCTTCTCGATGACGTCCCGGTTGACGCCGGCGGCGAAGGCGACCGTCTTCCATTTCTTCTTGACCGATTTGACCTCCAGGTCGAGCACGGAGCGGCTCGGCCGCACGTAGGCGCAGGCGGCGATGAAGCCGGTCAACTCGTCGACGGCGTACAGGACCTTCTCCATCTCGAGCACGGGCTCCACGTCGGAGCAGAGACCCCAGCCGTGGCTCTCGACCGCGCGGATGAAGGGAGCCGGATAGCCGGCCTCGGCGAGCATGGCCCCGGCGTGCTTAAGGTGCTCGTCGGGATGGGACTGGTAGTCGATATCGTGGAGCAGGCCGACGAGGCCCCAGTAATCCGGATCCTCCCCGCGGGCCGAGGCGAAACGCCGCATCGCGGCCTCCACCGATAGCGCGTGGCGCAGGAGCGAGTCGTCGTCGTTGTAACGGCGCCAGAGGGCGAGCGCGGCTTGCCGGTCGTGCATCGTGCGTCCTTTCCGCGGCCCGGGCGGGGCCGTAGCGTAATGGACTATCCTATCATATACTCGGCGGCGTGAGAATGAAACCGTTCGCCGCGCTGGCCCTGGTCGTCATCGCCTCGTCGCTGGCCCTGCCGTCTGGCGGGGCGGCCGCCGACGAGCGGCTACCGGCCGCCGCCAAGGCCTGGCTGGAGGAACGCCGGGTCGTCGTGTTCGCCGGACAGGAACACTACCCGCCGTTCGAGTTCATAGACGAGCGTACGGGCGAGTACGGTGGCATGGCGGTCGAGCTGCTACGTTGGATAGCGACCGAGTTCGGCTTTACCGCGGTATTCAGGCCCATGCCCTTCGAGGAAGCCCAGCACGCGGTGCTCCGCGGGGAAGCCGATGCGATGACGGGCTTGTTCAGGAGCAACGAGCGGCTCCTGCGCTTCGATTTTACCGAACCGGCGTTCAACGTACCGGCTTCCATCTATGCGCGCGTCGGAGCCGAGGAGCCGAGGAGCGCCGCCGCGCTTCGCGGCCGCAGGGTGGCCACCCAGCGCGGAGACTACGCGATAGAATACCTGGCGATGATGGCCACCGAGGTCGAATGGGTCTACGCCGACGACTTCGGAGACGCCATCGGCCTCCTGGCGTCGGGCGAGGCCGACGCGATGATAGGCGACGAGCAGGTAATGGACTACCAGCTCCAGGCGCGCAGGCTGGGCGAGCGGATTCGCAAGACCTCGGCCCCGCTCTACGTGGGCGTCGACTGCATGGCGGTGGCCAAAGGCAATGTCCTCCTCCACGCCATCCTGAACGCCGGCATAGCGCGGGCGCGAAAGACCGGCACGCTCGAGATGATCTACCAGAAATGGACCGGCCAGCGGCTCGAAACCCAGGCAGCGATGGCGAGGCCGACGCCGGCGACGATAGCGGCGACGGTCACGGCCATCGCGGCCGTCGCGGCGGCGCTGCTAGCCAAGCGGCGCGGCGGCCGGCTGGTCGCCGAGGCGACCGCCGCGCTACGCGGCCAGGCGGATAGGCTACAGGCCGAGAACGAGGCGCTGGCGGCGGCTAACGCGAGGCTCCGCGTCGACCTCGAGGAACGTTCTCGGTTGGAGGTAGAAAAACGCCGGATAGACGCCGAGGCCGCGGCCAGGCGCGTGGAGGAACTGACCCGTTGCGCCATCGCCAAGGCCCTGGACTCGGCCGGCGGAGACGGTGACAGCTAGGCTATTCTGTCTACTACTTGACTCCCGCGCGAAAAACAGTAGTATATGACAGGCTTACTCATTCGAGTCGCAAACCCCGCCCAGGAGACTTCCCCCCTAATGGAACCCAGACCAAGCCCCAGCGTTTCGATCTCCATGCTGATACTATCCATGCTCGTGCTGATACTCACCTCGATCGGAGCGGCCTCGACGGGTCCCGACATCCTGATCGTAGACTCCTACGTACCGTATGAGTTCAAGGAGCTGAGCGGCGTCAGAGCGTCCGACTTCAAGTCCGCGATGAAGGGCATGTCCCGAGCGGACCATATCCGGGACTACTACCAGAACCCCGACACCAAGCTCGCCACCCTGTCGTTCTTCGAACAGCTGACCGGGAGCTACCATATCGCGCGCGCCATCCTCGACGAGTCGACGGCCAGGGACGTACCGCCGGCGCTCGCCTTCGCCCTCGCCTACGAGGAAAGCGGCTACGATCCGCAGGCGTTCAATCGCAACCCGCAATCGGTCGACCGAGGCCTGTTCCAGCTGAACTCCTCGTCGTTCCCGTCGCTCAGCATCACCGAGTTCTACGACGTCGCCATGAACGCGCGCATAGGCATGGCCCACCTGGCCTATTGCCTCCAGCAAGGCGGCAACGAAGTCGCCGCCCTGGCCGTCTATAACGCCGGGCTCGGGCGCGTCAGCAAGGGCGGCACTCCGAGGCAGACGCTCGACTATATCCACAGGATAACGGGCAACCGCGAGAGGCTCGAAGCGCTCTTCGAGGCTCAGGTGGTCGCCAGGCACACCGAGTCGTCGTCCGTTGCCGCGGCCCTATCGTCGGCCGCCGACGCGAACTAGGCCCGCAGGCCTTCGAAGAACAGCGCCATCGCGGCCTCCAGGTCGTCGGTGCGCTCGGCGCCGAGCACGGCCAGCCTGAAGATGGCCGCCTCGACCATGCCGTAGAAGAAATCCGACACCGCGCCGACGGGCACGGCGCGGAGCTCTCCCTTGCTCTGCCCGGCGATCACGACGCCGGAAATGATATGCCTCATGCGTATGGTGCGCCGGCGGATGCGCTCTTCGACGTCGACCCCGGACTTCCTCGAATGCTCGAGATAGCCGACGATCACCGACAGAAGCCGCCGCTGATCGGCGCAGCGGCGGAGAATGAGCGAGGATAGCCTGCGGAGCATCTCGACCGACGGGACGGCGCCGGCCATACCGTCGGCGCCGGCCATACCGTCGGCGCCGGCCATACCGTCGGCGCCGGCCATACCGTCAGCGCCGGCCATACCGTCGGCGCCGGCCATGCCGTCGGCGCCGGCCTCGACCGCCCGGATCTCGGCCTCGAGCTTCTCCGAGAAGCGCTTGATGCTGAACATGAAGATCTCGCGCTTGTTCTTGAAATAGAGATACAGTATGGTACGGGTGATCCCGCAACGGTCGGCAATCTTCTGGAAGGTCGTGTCGGCGTAGCCCTCTTCGACGAACACGTCCAACGCGCTCTCGAGGATCTCTTTCCTGCGTTTCTCGTGCTCTACGGTCGCGGACACGGGAACCTCCAATCTGACGAAATACGGATACCAGTCTACCTTGACGGAATACCATGTACGCGTCAAGTATTTTTTTATTGCCGACGAGGGCATCGCCTTCCATACGTCGGCGTCAGCATGGTATGAAGTATCCATGGTTACCGCGATACTCTTCGATCTCGACAACACCCTCTACCCGGCGAGCGCCGACATGGAACGCAACACCGTGCGGCGCATGAACGAGTACGCCGCCAGGCTACTCGGCGTCGACCCGGAGGAGGCGGCGGCCGTTCGGCGCGAGCGCATGCCCGGCTACGGCACGACGCTCGAGTGGCTGATGGCGGAGCACGGCTTCACCGACGCCGACGACTACTTCGCCTACGTCCACCCCGATGGCGAGGAGGACTCGGTCGCATTCGACCCCGCCCTCGGCCCCTTCCTCGACTCCATAGCCTTACCCAAGTACGTGTTCACCAACGCGCCGATGGAGCACGCGGACCGCGTCCTCGCCAAACTGGGCGTGGCCGACCGTTTCGAGCGGGTCTTCGACGTTCGCTTCTGCGGGCTCAAGGGCAAGCCGGCGGCCTCGGCGGTCGACAAGGTGCTCGCCGCCATCGGCCAGCCGGCCGATAGCACCGTATTCCTCGACGACGTGCCGCGATATGTCCGCGGCTTCATCGACCGCGGCGGCCGTGGCCTGCTCGTCGACCACTTCGACGCGCATCGCGATTCGGGCCTCGAGACGATACGCACGATCTACGAGCTGCCGGGCCGCCTGGCCGGCGGGCCGTACGAGAAGGAGGACGCATGCCGTTCCTGAGCCTTTTACCCGACCTGATACGTAAGCGCCCCGGGCGCGTCGAGCTGACGGTATCCAAGGCCACGAGGGCGCTGTACCTGGGCCTCGGCGCTATACTCGTGACGGTATTGAGCCGCGACCCGTCCGGCACGCCCTTCGCGGTCATGTTCGCCCTGGTCATCGGCCTGGCCGCCGTGTCCGAGGATCGATGGGTGTTCGACGGGGAGGCCAGCGAGGTAAGGCGCCGGACCGGCGTCCTGTTCATCGCGAAGAGCTGGGCCGTCGACCTGGACATGATCAGCGCGATCGAGCTGGACTCCGAATATAACGGGGCCGACCAGGGCGACCCCTATGCCAAGGTGTCGGCCGGCTCGCCCAAGGACCGCTGCGCGATCAGGCTGGCCCTATACGACGGCAGGACGCTGGTAGTTGTCTCGGCCAAGGAGAAGCGGCTCGATGAGCTACGGCTTCGCGCGACGGCCATCGCCGAGGCGATAGGCAAGCCGCTGTCGGAGTGCTAGCGGACCTGGTGGCGCCTATATAGCCGGAGCGCCGCCCGCCAGGCGGCCACGGTCGCCGCGACGGAACCCGCCAGCGCGCAGGCTATGACGAAGCTGGCCGAGCGGAGCCGTACGAAGGGCGCCGCGACGACGCCCCAGAGCGACAGGATGGCTAGGAAGGCTGTAGCGGCGAAACAGGCGCAGGCCAGGGCACCGGCCGCGAAGGCGGCCGCGCGCCGTAGCCAGGACGGTCCCTGGCGGCCCGAACCTTCCGGCTCGCGTCGGCTCAAGGCGTCGGCCGCTCCGATTCGTCGCCCTTGGGCGCTACGAAGAAACCGCTGACGACCAGCAGGATGCCGCATACGACGACGGCCGAATCGGCCACGTTGAAGGTCGGCCAGCGCTCCAGGCCGAACAGCCCGTAGAATTTAACCGATAGGAAGTCAATGACGCCATCGGGCCTGGCTATACGGTCGATGATATTACCGACCCCGCCTCCGACTATGCCGCAGAGGGCCCAGCGCTGGACCTTCGTCAGCTCGTCGGTCTTGAAATAGTAGACGCAGAGGGCCGCCATCAGGGCGAGCGGCAGCACGATCAGGATGGCCACGCGCAACGGCTCGGGTAGGCCGTCGCCCATGCTGAAGGCAGCGCCGGTGTTCTTCTGGTGCACGAGCCAGAAGAAGTCCCCGAAGGCTCTCCAGGCTATACGCCCGGGCTTGACGGCCGCGACGACGGCGAACTTGGTTATCTGGTCGAGCGCCAGGATCCCGCCCGTCAGGATGAACGGGGCGAGCGGTGTACGTAGCTTCTGCTCTGGCATGATGGCTCCAGCCTTCGATAGTATTCCGGCGCTTTACAGCCCGGTCGGGTACTCGATGAACAGCGTCCGTATGCCGAGGTCGCGGGCGACCCGCTCGGCGACGGCCTTGACGCCGTGCACCTCGGTGGCGTAGTGGCCGGCCGCCGCGAAGTTGATGCCGGCCTCCATCGCCTCGTGGTAGACGGAATGAGACGGCTCCCCGGTCACGTAGAGGTCAAGGCCCTCGGCGATGGCCTGCAGAACCTCGAACGGCGCGCCTCCGGACACGACGGCTACCGTCGACACCGAGGCCGGGCCGAAGCGGAGCATCGCCCTGGGCTCGTCTCCGTACGGCAAGACGCGCCTGACGACCTCGTCGACGGATGCCGGCCTATCGAGCCGGCCCTTGAAGCCGAGCTTGACGCCGTGGTACTCGCCGAAGGGCTGCGGGTCGACGATGCCGAGGAGCCTGGCCAGCACGGCGTTGTTACCGAGCTCGGGATGCGCGTCGAGCGGCAGGTGGCAGGCGTACAGCGCCAGGTCGGCGGACAGGAGCTCGGCGACGCGCGCGCGCATCGAGCCCACCAGCGGCGCCGGCTTGCCCCAGAAGAGACCGTGGTGGACGAACAGGGCCTGCGCGCCCGCGTCCCTGGCGCGGCGTATGGTCTCGGCACTGGCGTCGACCGCGAAGGCTATCCGCTCGAGCGGCCCGTCGGATCGGCCGACCTGGAGCCCGTTGAGCGAGTCGTCGATGGGTTTGAAGCGCTGTATGCCCAGGAGCTCCTGGGCCCAGTCGTCGAAATCGGCGATATTCATGGGGATCAGTATACCCCGGACGGCCGAGCGCGGACAAGGCTGGGGTCGATCGTCACCCGCCCAACGACGCGAGAAACGCCTTCATAGCACCGAAAGCCTGCCGGCTCTCGGGTATCAGGTCGCCGAGCGCCGGCCAGACATGCCACAGCCCCTCGCGGCGTATCAGCCTCGCGTCCACGCCGGCCGCCCTCGCCCGCTCGGCTATCGCCAACGAGTCGTCGAGCAGCAGCTCCCCGGAATCTACCTGCAGGAGTAAAGGCGGGAAGCCGGAGAAATCTGCGAAGACCGGAGAGACCAGGGGATCGGCCAGAGAAGCCCCGCCGGCGTAATACGACGCCCATTGCTTGAGCATCTCGAGGTGCAGGAGGGGATCCGTGGCGGCGTTCTCGGCGTGGCTACGGCCGGAGTGCGTCAGGTCGGCCCAGGGCGACAGGCACAGGGCCGCGGCGGGCACGGGCCCGCCCGAGTCGCGGATGGCCTGGAGCACGGCCAGGCACAGCCCGCCTCCCGCCGAGTCCCCGGCCAGCGCTATCTCGCCGGGCGCGTAGCCTTCGGACAGAAGTCGGCGGTAGGCCTTGAGCGCGTCGTCGATCGCCGCGGGGAAGGGATGCTCGGGCGCGAGCCGGTACTCTGGAAGCACCAGGCGTAGGCCGAGCTCCCGCGCCATCGGCACGCAGAGCATCAGCGACGAGTCGATGAAGCCGGTCACGTAGCCGCCGCCGTGCAGGTAGAGCACGACTCGGACCGGGCCGACCCGCCCGGCGCTGGCCGGCTCGATCGAGGCGCAGGGCATGCCGTCGATATCGAATCGGCCTACGCGCACCGAGCGCGGAAACCGAGGGTGCGCCTTACCCGTGGCCAGCGAGCGTTCGCGCTCCCGCTCGACGCTGAGACCCTGCTCCTTGAATATCAGGCGGATCACGCGGCGCATGCAGGCGGCGCGAAGGCTCGTTGCCATGGTTTAGCGCCTCGGATGCGCTATCAGGTCCGCCAGGTACGGCTTCTTGGCGAGGTCCTTCTCCAGCCCGGCGGCTCGCTGCTTGTTGACGTAGTCGGGGCTCTGGAAGCTGTACGTATAGTTGGTGTGGACGTCGTAGGTGCCGTTCATCAGCGCGAAGGCGTCCTCGGTCATCACGAGCTCCTCGTCGGTCGGGATCACGTAGACCTTGACCGGGCTGTCGGGGGCGCTGATCTCCAGCTCGGCGTTACGGCACTTGGCCTTCTCGTTGCGGGCGGGGTCGACCTTGATACCCATACCCTCGAGGCCGAGGGTCGACAGGTGGCGGGTGACCGGACCCATCTCGCCGACGCCAGCGGTAAACACGAGGGCGTCGACGTGGCCGAGCGCGGCGTAGTAGGCGCCGATGTACTTCTTGATGCGGTAGCCCTCGAGCTCCTGGGCGACGATGGCGATCCTATCGCCCTCGGCGGCGGCGTTCTCGATGTCGCGCCTGTCGGACCAGCGGCCGGTGATGCCGAGCACGCCGGATTCCTTATTCAGCGCCTTCTCGACCTCGGCTGCGGACAGGCCGGCCTTCTTCATCATGTGGAAGACGATGCCGGGGTCGATATCGCCGGAGCGGGTGCCCATGACCAGGCCCTCGAGCGGGGTCATGCCCATCGAGGTGTCGTAGGAGCAGCCGTCCTTGACGGCGTTGATCGATGAGCCGTTGCCGATGTGCGCGATGATGACGTTCGAGTCGAAGGGATCCTTGCCGAGCAGCACCGAGGCGCGCTTGGCCGTATAGAGGAAGCTGGTGCCGTGGAAGCCGTAGCGCCGCACCATGTACTTGTCCTGCCATTCGTGGGGCAATGCGTAGGTGTAGCTGGTGCTGGGCATGGTCTGGTGCCAGGCGGTGTCCATGACGGCGCAATGGGGCACGTTCGGAAGCACGGCCTTGGCCGCCTCGACGCCGGTGATGTTGGCGGGATTATGGAGCGGTGCCAGGTCGATGAGTTCCTTGAAGGTAGCCAGGGACTCATCGGTGATCAGCACCGAGCGGGCGAACTTCATGCCGCCGTGGACCATGCGGTGGCCGACCGCGCCGATGTCCTTCATCGACCGTACGACGCCGTGCTGCGGGTCGGTGATGGTCTTGAGTATCAGCTCGACTGCGACGACGTGGTTGGGGCACTCGTGCTCGAGGCTCACGTCGGCGACGCCTGGCGCCTTGTGGTTGATGATCGAGCCTTCGATGCCGACGCGCTCGACGATGCCGCTCGCGAGTACGTTCTTCTCGTCCCAGTCGTAGACCTGGTACTTGACGGACGAACTGCCGCAGTTGAGGGTAAGTATGACCATGAGGTTCTCCTTAGCGTGGTTATCAGGAGAGACTGTACCAGAGACGCGAGCGCGGGTCTACAGAGCGCGGGACGGACGCTGGCTAGCCGAACGCGAACTGGATGATGGGAATGATACAGACGACGATGAACACGATCTCGAGCAGCAGCATGGTGCGTTCCGAGTTCTCGGTCTTGACGATCTCGTAGATATCCTGGAGCGCGTCGAGGCGCCGCTCGACCGAGCGGGTCCACCCCGAGGTGTTGAAGATGCCGCAGACATGCTCGTAGACCTGGCCCAGGAAATAGTCGCCTATGATCTTCGAACTGTTCTCGAGGTTCTCGAGGATGAACAGCGCGTCGAGGCGCAGAGCCTGGATCTTGCCGAGCTTCTTGCGCAGGGTACCGGTCTTGAGCCCGCGACCCGCTCCCTTCCTGGCTATCAGGTTGACGTCGTCCTCGGCCTCGTCGAGCCATTTATCGAGCCACTTATCCAGGGCGCGCAGCTCGAGGTACTGGTAGTTGGCCAGCTCGCAGATCAGCAGCACGTCCTCGTAGTCGCGGTCCGAGTCGACGATGAGGCATCGGTCCATATCGAAGACTGCCAGGTCTCGGTCGCTGTAGGAGAACGGGTTGCTCATCGTCTTGCGGACCTGCGACCCGTGGATGGGATAATCGGCTGGCTCGCCGGCGAGGAGCCTGGTGAACGCGAGCTCGTTTTCTTTAATGAAATCCTCGGGGGCAGAGCCGACGTCGGCGAAGCAATAGGCCAGGTAGGTCTCCGACTCCGGCTGCTCGCGCCGGTTCGCGACGGCGGGGCCGACCTGCTCGAGCACGGCCTGGTAGCGCTCCGCTATGTAGGAGTCGAGGTCGCGGATGGTCGGAGAAACCTCCTTCGCCTCGATGCCGTGCAGCTCTTCGATGGTGGCGCTGACCTTGAGCCTGACGACGATGGACATGACGCCCTCGTCGTACAGGCGCGCGGAGGCGGCGAAGCCCTCGATGGAATCCTCGCTATACACCTTCTTGAGGCCCGAGCGCAGATCGACGCAAAGCGGCGCGGGGATCGTAACGGTCGTCGGGGTATCGCGGCGCCTGGCCAGGCGCATACCCGGAACTCCGGGCAGCAGGTCGGCCGCCTTCTTGAGGTCGATGGAGCGGCCGATATCGTAGAGGGCCATGCGGACGATCTCGACGGAATAGGTCGGGGCCTTGCGCCTCCGCCTGGGCGAGGGAATCATCCGCGGGCTCACCTTCCCGCCTCCACCCGAGCCACCACCTTGTTGAGCACCTGGAGCACGAGCACGCTGCCCACGGGCAGGTCGTACGGCATCGTGAAGGAACGGCCCGGATGGTCGACCGAGATCAGCGGGATCCTGGCGCCGGTCGGGGGCTCGGCGTACAAGACGGCCCGCAGGGGGTACGGATACTCCGGCAGGGCCTGCTGGAACAGCCCGGAGACGCGGCCCTCGGTCTTGGCGGGCGCCCCGTAGACGATGGATACCGGCGAGCCGGGGTCGAGCAGGCTACCCGGCGCGGGCAGCTGGGCTACGACGGTGCCGGGCCGTTCGCGCCCCTCGGTCGGCCGCAGCGCGAACTCGAAGGCCACGCCCGACTTCTCGATCTGCAGCACGGCCTCGCTCAGCGCCAGGCCGACGAGGTCCGGCACCTTGACCTTGGCCTTCTCGGGGCCGCGGGATACGACGAAGCTCAGCTGGGTCGGGCCGGACAGCTCCACGTTAGGCGCCGGCGACTGCTCGAGTATGGTGCCTGCCGGGCTGGCGTCGTAGACATAGACCGGCGGTTCCTTGACGGTTATGAGCTGGCGCGTCGACCCGAACACCGTCTGGAGGTGGATCTTCACCTCGTCGACCGTTTGCCCGATATAGTCGCCGACGGCCTCCTGGGCGGCGCCCCTGGAGACGACCAGCGCGATGCGGCGACCAGCCTTGACGATGGCTCCCGGCTGCGGATCCTGTTCGAGGATGCGCCCTCGGGTCTCGGGGTCGCCGGAGAAGCGCAGGGATACCCGCGGATACAGCTCCTTGTCCTGGAGCTTGACGAGGGCCGCGGACAGCTCCATATCGACGACGTTCGGCACGAGCGTCTGTTCCTCGCCGCGCAGGGCCAGGAAGAACGCGATGAGGCCGGACAAGCCCATCAGCACCACGAGCGACACGAGCGACACGATGGCCGCCTTGGCGTGTCTGGGATCGAGCTGATCGAGCTTCTTGAAGTTGAACATCGAACGAAGGTCCATGCGTGCTCCCGTACCGGTTTATCGGGCGGCGCTCGGCGGAGGCGCGTCCAGGCGCGTACCGACCAAGCCGCGCGCGCCATTCGCGAAGTCCTTGAAGTCCATGGGCTTCTTGCCGCGAAGCTGGAGGCGCGACACGGCGATGAGGCCCCGTCCCGTTTGTACCATTATACCTTTCGACTTGTCTACCGCAAGTACCGTCCCGGGCTCCGCCCGGCCGGGCTCGTCCGGGTACGGCGCCGCTTCGAGGAGGGCGAGCCGCTCGCCCCCGAAGCCGGTATAAGCGCCCGGCCAGGGATGGAAGGCTCGCACGCGGGCGTCCAGGTCGATGGCCGGCGACGACCAGTCGACGAGGCCCGAGCCCTTGGCGAGCGCGCCGCAGTAGGTGGCGGCCGCCTCGTCCTGGGGTTCGCCGACCGCCGTACCGGCCTCGATGGCCGCCATCGCCTCGAGCAGCAGCTCCGCGCCGACGGTGGCCGAGACCGCCGATAGGCTATCGGTCGTCTCGCGCCCGTCCAGGCGGATCTCGCGCCGGGCCAGGATGTCCCCTGCGTCCATGCGCGGCGCGACGCGCTGTACGCAGACCCCGGTGACCGAGTCGCGATTCAGTATGGCGTAGGGAATCGGCGCGCAGCCGCGCCATCGTGGCAGCAGGGAGGGGTGCGCGTTGATGCCGCCGAGCGGGAACAGCGCCATGAACTTGGGCCCGAAGATGCGGCCGTACGCGAAGACGGCGAGCAGCTCGGGCCGTAGCGATGAGACGGCCTCCCGCTCGGCCGGCCCCAGGCGCTCGGGCGACAGCACCGGCACGCCGAGGGTCGTCGCGGCCTCCGCGACCGGCGTGCACGAGAAGCACAAGCCTCGCCCCTTGGCTGACGGCGGATTGGTCAGCACGCCGACCAGCTCATGCCGGGCCCCTATCGCCTCGAGCGCCGGCAGGGCTATCTCGGGGCTACCGGCGAACAGGACGCGCACCGGCGTCAGGCCCTCATCCGCTTCTCGTACTGCTTGAGCAGGCGGTCGCGGGTGCGCTCGGGCAGCCGGTCGACGAACAGGACGCCGTTCAGGTGGTCCAGCTCGTGCTGGATGACCCGGGCCAGGAAGCCGTCCGCCCCCAGCACGAAACGGCGCCCGCGCTCGTTCCAGGCCTGCACCCGTATCTCCGCCGGCCGGTCCAGGTCGGCGTACACGCCGGGTATCGAGAGGCAGCCTTCCTCGAAGCTGTCCAGCTCCAGGCTCGTCTCGACGATCTCCGGGTTGACGAAAACGCGTTGCTTGTCGCCGTCTATCTGCATGACGAAGAAGCGCTGCGGGATACCGACCTGCGGCGCGGCCAGGCCGACGCCCTTGCCCTGCTTCATCGTCGCGAACATCCGCTCTATCAACGCCGCGAACTCGTCGTCGAAGCGTTCCACCGGGGCGGCGTTCCCGCGTAGCACGTCGGCTCCTATCGTATATATATCCATCATGGCCTTGGCTCTCCTACTATGAACATACTGGCTTCGCCGCCGCCTCGACTACCGACCGGGCAGCCCGGACAGGTCGAAGCGGTCGCCGGGGGCGAGCCCGACGCGGCCGAACCAGCCGAGCGGCGCCTCGAGGGCGTAGCGAACGTAGCGCTCGCTCTCGACCGGGGCGAGCGACAGGGGCTCCATGTCGCGGATCTCGCGGATGACGCCATCCGAGGAGATATAGGCGATCGATAGCGGGATCAGGGTATGCTTCATCCAGAACGCCAGCCTGCGGTCCTCGGCGTAGACGAACAGCATGCCGCGGCCGTCAGCCAGCTCCGTGCGATGCATCAGCCCTATCTCCTGCTCCTCGGGGCTGACCGCCAGCTCGACGACTATCTCCGCCGCGCCCGAGCGTAGGGTGGCAGTCGCCAGGCCCGACTGCGGCTTGCCGGACGGCCTCGGCGCGGCGGCCTCGGCTGGCTCGTCACGCCCGCCCGACGGCACGCAGGCGAGCGCCATCGACGCGAGCAGCGCGACGAGGCCTATAGCCGCAACGAGGCCTTCGGCCGCGACGACTCTCCGCGCGACCTTGGTTGCGACGCGGCTGGTTAGCGCCATCGAACGCCTTTGACCGACCTGATACATGGCACCTCCATCCCGAGAGGCGAGCATAAACCGTTAGCGCCCGCGGGGCAAGCTACCCTTTCTTCGACGATCGGAACTCCATCTCCCTCCGGCTCAGCACGATGACGACGCCGAGGCCTTCCTCGTTCTTCAGATCCTCGAGGTCGGCCATGGTGCCTACCAGCTGCATCTCCTGCTCGTCGCGCCTGCGGCCGACCAGGATGCCGTAATAGCTCGCTATCTCGGGCTGCACCGGCGCCTCGAACACGTTCTGGATGTACGCCTCGTCCTCGGGCGACAGGACCAGGTCCTTCGCGTGCACGGCGCAGAACGAGCGCTGGTCACCGAAGTCGTACGATACCTTTACGGACCTGGCGCCCTTGTTATAGAAATATTTGAGCACTTCCTCCGCCACCCGCATCAACTGCGCTGCGTCATGCTTCATGCTTCCTCCATTCGCGGATCCACTCGAGCACGGGGACGAAGAGGCCGGCCGCCAGGCCTCCGGAGAAGCCGTTGTTATACAGGTCGAGCCCGCCGTGCAGCGATCCGACCACCTGCACGAGCACGAGGTGCAGCATCCCGGAGATGAAGCCCGGCACGAAGCCGTACTCGCCCGTAACGGGAGCCAGGGTGCTCGAGAAGAGCACAGCCAGCTGGCTGGACGGCGACGACAGGCCGTAACGGGACAGCGAGGCCATGAACGCCACGCCGAGCATCGGCGGCAGGGCGTTGCGCGGGTGCTTCCCGAACGCGGAGAATCCGACGATGGTCAGCGCGGCGCCTATCATCGGGCCGTTCCACGAGGCGCCTATCAACAGGATCGCGGCCATCGCCATCAGCCCCATCAGCCCCATATTGACCATCGTCGCGCCGAGTCCGTAGAAGCGGACGAAGTCGCTGACGAGCCGTCCCGAGGATCCCAGTAGCAGGCGGTAGGACGAACGCCAGTCGCGGTCGACGATCATGCCGTAGACGATCAGCGCGACGAACAGGGCGATCAGGCAGGGCGCGACGTAGCCCGGCCCGAGCTGGGCCCAATGGAACTCGCCCTCGACCGGTACGCCGAAAGCCTTGAGCGTCGACATGATGACCGTGCCGACGAACCCGGCTGCGAAGCCCATGTTATAGAGGTTGTAGCCGCGGTGGAAGTCGAGTACGTGCCGGGCTATAGGCGAGAGGAAGAAGCCGGTGGCCGTACCGGCGGCGACCGCGACCGGAATGTTCCACGGGACGGGTATGCCCAGCCCGAACGCGACGCTGCTCGACAGGGGCGCCAAGGCCGTCCCGAACAAGGCCACGATGACGCTCTCGCTGAACGGCCGATTGTTCGCCTTGGCGTACAGCACGACGCCGAGCAGACCGGGCAGGATATTCGCTATGTTCTTGCCGAACAGGGAGAAGCCAGCGACCGTGAATACGCCGGCTATGACAGGCCCGGTCACCTCGACCCTCGAGCGTTTCAGGAGCAGGACGATCACGAGCGTGCAGAGGGCCGCGTTGAAGAAGGCGGGCCCTACGCCCGCGATGCTCGTATAGTCGTCTATGAGCAGGTCGGGCGAAACGATGATGACGCGCAGGCCGTTCAGCAACCGGGCCGGGTCGAAGCCGGAGAAGGTTAAGCCTATGGCCAGCAGATAGAGCGCGAGGGCCGCGACGAGCTTTTTCCCGCGTCGTGAGTCGCCCTCGAAGTCGTGGTGCCGCGCCGAGTATACAGTCGTATCCATCCCATCTTTTCTATAGCGTAGGCATCCCCGCCGTCAATGCTTGACGTACGGGAGTTCTCGGCAGCTTTTCCTTGACAGCCCGTGCCGGACCGGCCGATACTACTGGATCCATGAAGCTACTCGTGTTCATACTCAACAAGGAAGAGCTCCTCGAGGAGGTACTCGAGGCCTACGTCGAGGCGGGCCTACCGGGCGCCACCATCCTCGACTCGGAGGGCCTCGGCTATTTCCTGGCCTATGAAGTACCGCTATTCGCCGGCTTCAAGGAATTCCTCAAGGGCAACAAGCCCTACAACAAGACGATCCTGTCGGTCGTCAAGGACGACAAGGCCGTCGAGCGCCTCGTGCCGATACTCGACGAGATCACCGGGGGCATCTCCCAGCCGGGGACCGGCGTCATGTTTACCATACCGGTGGAATGGGGCTACGGCTTCGCCGAGCCGCGCTCCAGCGACCTGAAGGAGCCGACAGTATGATGCGTTTCGCGGACGTGCTCGAGCCGGGCCGGATCAGGGTCGGCGTCGAGGCCCGGGACAAGGCCGGCGCCCTACGGGCGGCGAGCGAGCTGCTCAGCCCATCGGGCGACGCGGCCGGAGCCGCCGCCGTCGAGATGGCCATGGGCGCGCGGGAGACGCTTTCATCCACTGGCGTCGGTAACGGGGTGGCCATACCGCACGCCCTGATAGACGAGGCCGGGAGCCTGTCCATGGCCGTCCTGAGGCTCGGCTCGCCGGTGGACTTCGGCGCCTCCGATGGCCGGCCCGTCGACCTCGTATTCGCCATAGTCGGGCCCAGGGACGGCGCGGGCGAGCATCTGCGCATCCTCTCGAAGCTCATTCGCGTCCTGCACGACCCGGCGTTCAGGGTGGCAGCCAGGGAAGCCGCCGACGGCCGGGCCCTGGGCGAGCTGATCATGGGAAAGGGCTGAGCCCCATGACGCCCCGCAAGCTCTGGACGCTCGTTCGCGTCGCCGCGACCTTCGGCTTCCTGTGCGGCGTATGGCTCCTCTTCTCGGCCGACAACGGCTGGCTATCCATCCTGGCGGGCGCCTCGTGCGCGGCCCTGATCGCACTGGCCTCGTACGACACCTTCATCGACGAGCATGAGGCCGGCAAGAACATGGTTTTCCCGAGGCTCCTTCCGGCGCTCGCGTATCCGGCCAGGCTGGTCGCCGCGATGTACTCGTCCAGCTTCGCCACGCTACGGACGCTCATGACCGGCTCGGCCGCCCCGAGGGTCGTGCACTTCAGGACCCGGCTGAAATCGGACCTCGCGCGCGTCGTACTGGCCGAGGCCATCACCTTCACGCCGGGCACCATCGTCATCGACCTGGACGAGGACCACCTGATCGTGCACTGGCTCAACTCCACGACCAGGCACTCGAGGCGCGCGGGCGAGACCGTGAAGGGCCGACTGGAATCGATAATCGGGGGCATGTGGGTATGATGGCCGTCGCCTTCGACTGGACCATCCGGATCTTCGCCGCCTGCGCCATGGCCATGACGCTGCGCCTGGCGATTGGCCCGACGACGGTCGACCGCCTGACCACGCTCGCGGCCGTCTCGGCCATCGTGCTGGCCATCCTCGCCATCAGCGGAGCCATGGGCGCCAGGGCGGCCTTCCTCGACGTGGCCCTCGTCTACGACATCTTCGGCTTCCTCGGCATCCTGGCCATCGCCACCTATACCAGGGCGAGCCGTTCCGGGTCGCCGCCGGAGGCGCCACGATGAGCCAAGCCCTCGACGCGGTCAACCTGGCCAGGGACCTAGCGGGCATGGCGTTGTGCGCGGTGGCCTCGGTCTTCGCGATCGCCGGGACCCTCGGCATGCTACTCCAGAAGGATCCCTATACGAGGCTCCAGGCTTCGTCGCTCGTCGGCACGACCGCCACGTTTTCTGTATTACTGGCGGCGCTCGTTACGGCGCCGTCCGTGGCGATAGCCGCGCGCATGGTCGTCATCATCGCGTTCTTCCTTATATCGAACCCTACCACGACTCATATCATCGCCAAGTACGCATGGAACTCGGGCATAGCGCCGCGGACGGCGCCTCGGGCCAGGAAGCCGGGGGCGAAGGTGGCGGGAGACGACGATGATTGAGGCCATACTCGCCATCGTGGTGGCGGCCTCGATCTACGCCATCCTCGCCAGAGACCTGCTCCATGGGGTCATCGCGCTGTCGGTGACCAGCGTCCTATCGGCGTCGATATTCTTCCTGGCCTCGGCCCCGGACGTCGCCATAACCGAGGCGGCGGTGGGCGCCGGCCTGTCGACCATCATCTTCGTATGGGCGATACGCAATACGGAACGGACGGACCGCTCGTGAGGCGCGGCAAGCTGCTCTCGGCCGCGACCGGTCTGGCCGCGGCGTCCTTGGCGCTGGCGGTTCTGGCGCCGGTCGTCATGTCCGACGTCGATTGGCCGACCGCGGCTCGGGATACCATCGCCGCCGACGGCTACGCCGCCACAGGCGCTACGAACCTGGTCAGCGCCATCTACCTCGGGTATCGCGCCTTCGACACGCTCGGGGAGACGATAGTGCTCCTGGTCGCCCTGGCCGGCTCCGTGGCCCTGGTCGCCTCGACTCCAGGCCGTCCCGACCTGGACCGGGACGGGGGGCCGGCCGACTCTCGCGGCCCCGGCCACACCGACATCATCAACGTCATCGCCGGCAAGCTCGCGCCCATAGTGCTCCTCTTCGGCACCTACGTGATGCTCTACGGCCACACCTCGCCGGGTGGCGGGTTCCAAGGCGGCGTCGTACTGGCGTCCGGAGTCATCTTCATTGCCATTGGAAGGCGAGCCGGCGGGATAGGCAGGATCAGCCCGAGCATCACGGCGTTCGGACCGCGCACGCTGTCCGTCATCGAGGCGATAGCCTTCGCGACCGTCCTGGCGCTGTCGTTCCCCGGCTCCGGCGCGGCCCTTGCAGGCCTGATCGAGGCTACCGGCGCATCCGCGGGCGTCGCCGCTAAAGGCGTCGCCGCCGTGGGCCCGATCATCGCCCTGAACATCGGCATAGGCCTTAAGGTTGGTTCCGGCGTCGCGCTGCTGTGCGTGATGATGCTCGGGGGCGACCAGGAATGATACGTCGTTTATTGGTCCTCGCGCTGTTCGGGACCGGGCTGGCCGGGCTCGTCACCAAGCGGAACCTTATTAAGAAGGCCTATGCCCTGGCAATAATGAACTCGGCCATCGTCATCCTGTTCGTATTGGAAGGCGCCGCGATCGGGTCCGACGCGCCGCTACTCGGCGGGGCGGGAAAGCTGTTCGTCGATCCCATACCCCAGGCGCTCATGCTGACGGCCATCGTCGTCGGCGTATGCGTATCGGCCCTGGCGTTGACGCTGGCGTATAGGCTGTACCGCCATTTCGGCACGCTGGATATCGACGAGATCAAGAGGCGCATCGGTCATGAGTGACTCCGAACTCGCGATGCTCCCGGTATTCCTACCGCTCGCCGGAGCCGCCCTGTCCTTGCTCGCCAAGGCGCTACACGGCGGCGCGAAGGCGCGGGCGCTCGAAGACTCCGGCGCCTTCATCGGGCTAGCGCTCCCCTGGGCGGCGCTCGCCGCGATGCTACCCAGGGTGCTGGCCGGCGGCGTATCGTTTACCGTATCGGGCTGGTCCGGCGCCATCGGCATAGCCCAGCGCTTCGACGGCCTTACCTGGCTCGTCGACGTCCTGGGGTTGACGGGCGCGGGTGCCGCCTACCTGTACTCGCGCGGCAACGGTCCCAAGGGGCCGCTCTTCACGACCGTCTACCTCATCCAGGCCTCGGCGCTCGCGATGACCGCCGCGACGGCCGACCTCTTCAATCTGTTCGTCTGCCTGGAGATACTCGGGCTGGCGTCGTACGTGCTGGTCGCCAGCTCCGAGAAGCCCGGCGCCTTCCTGGCGGCGTTCAGCTACCTGGCCGTCAGTTCGGCCGCCATGGTCTTCTTCTTATTCGGGCTGTTCGGTTTCTATAGGGTGACGGGTACCTTATCGTACGAGGGAATCCAAGCGGCTCTCGTAGCCCTGCCAGACGGCGGAGGCGCCATCGCGACGATGTCGACCGCCTGCCTGGCCGCCGCGATCGCGATACGCGTCGCCGTCATGCCGGTCTACGGCTGGTTGCCCGACGCCCACGCCCTGGCCCCGCATGCGGTATCGGCCATCCTGTCCGGCGTACTCATCAAGACGCCGCTGTTCGCCCTCGGCCGGTTGCTGGGCTACCTGCCGTCGGGGCAGGAAGCGATGGCGCTGATAGGCTCGGCGGGCGTCGTAACGGCGCTGGCGGCTGTCGTCGTCGCCCTATCGCAGAAGGATGCCAAGCGCCTACTGGCGTACCACTCCATCAGCCAGATCGGGTACGTGGTGGCGGCCTGGGGCCTCGGAGCCCCGGCGGCCATGGCGGCCGCCTTCCTGCACGCCTTCTACCACGCGCTCTTCAAGGGCCTCCTCTTCCTGAGCGTCGGCACCATTACGGACGCGGCCGGTACCCGGAACGTCTACGAGCTGCGTGGCGCCGCCGGGACGCTCGGCAAGTCCGGGGACCGGTTCCGCCTCGTCGGCGTGGCCTACGCCGTCGGGGCCCTGTCCATCATGGCCCTGCCGCCGCTCAACGGTTTCGCCAGCAAGAACGCCATCGGCTACCTGTTCAAGGGCGGTTGGCGATACTGGGCGCTGTTCGCCGCGGGAGCCTGCACCGTGGCGTCGTTCCTGAAGCTCTCGATGATCTTCTTGCCGGCTAGGCGAGGCGCCCCGGCCGATGCCGCCGGCGTTGCCGGCTCCGTACCGGGCCTCAGGATCGGAGGGACGATGAAGGCGTCCATGCTGATCCTCGCCTCATTGTGCGTCGCGACGGGTTTATTCGCGGACGCGACGACTGCCGCCGTAAGCCGCCTGCTCGGCGCGCCACCGCCGGCGGGCGGCGCGTTCACGGCGGCGAACCTGCTCAAGGCGCTCCAGACCCTGGCGCTCGGAGCGGCAGTATTCGGCCTGGCCATGTCCAAACCCGGCAAGCGTCTGGCGGCGGCCATCCGAGGCCGGCCGCGTAGCTTCGCCGGCCTGGTCATGGCGTTCCTCGGCGGGCTCGCCGTACTCGCAGCGGCTCTGGCCAGGTTCGGCTAGGCGGCTGGGTTCGATCCCAACATACAAAAGACCCCGGCATAGCCGGGGTCCGTCGTGTACCGAATCAGTCCCTAGTAGGACTTGCCATCGCGGGGCTTGCGGGACTTACGAAGGAGCTTGCGCCTCATGGCCTTCTCCTTGCGGTTCCGGATGGTAGAAGGCTTCTCGAAGAACTCGCGCTTCTTCCACTCGCGGATGATGCCCTCTTTCTCGACCATGCGCTTGAAGCGCTTGATGGCCTTCTCGAGCGGCTCGTTATCGTCGACTAGTATCTGGCTGATAGAAAATCACCTCCCCTCGATAGCGGGCATCATTGTACGGATCCACGGCACTTTGTCAAGGCCGACGAGGGCCTCCGGGTCGCAGGCCTGGCCCATGACGCGTAGTTCCCAGTGCAGATGCGGCCCCGTGGCCAGTCCGGTCATGCCGACCGTACCGAGCGGCGAGCCTCGCGGGACCACCGCCCCGAGCGCCAGGCTCGGATCGAAGCCGTCCAGATGCATATATATACTGTAGGTTCCGGGCAGGTGCTCCAAGATGACGGTCTTGCCGGTCACGATACGGTCCTCGACCATGACGACCCTGCCCCGTCCCGGGGCGACGATGGGGCTTCCCGTCGGCAGGCCGTAATCGATGCCGTTATGCGTCGACGCCTCGACGCCGCCGTCCGCGTAGACATAGCGCCGTCTCATGCCGAACAAAGTGGTACGTCGTTCAGTGGCCACGGGCATCGAGAACCCGGAGTCCAGGAAGGCCGCCTCGGGGTCGACCGACGAGAGCAGGGCCTGGTAGCGGATGGCCTGCTCGGTCTTCGCGGGGTCGGGATCGACCCTGATGCTCGTCAACGCCTCGTCGAGCCACAGGTCCTGTCGGCCGAACTCGCGGGCGCCGACGGAGAAGCGGGCGCCGGCTAGGGCCTCGCCGTCCGGCCCACGCGCCACCATCGAGGCTTCGCCGAGCGGCGCGTCGAGAGGCGCCGACAGCATGAACAGGACGACGAAGCTCCGTACCGACGCCGCCGACGGCCCCGCGAACGGGATCTCCCGGCCGAGGCCGGCCTTGCCCGGTCCGCCCCGCGGCGCCGCGAAACCGCGATAGGTCGGGCCGTCAGCGCCATCGGCGTAGCGCACCGATAGCGTATAAGCGCTCGCTGGGCCGTCGATAGCCGGGAGCGTCAAGGCGGCGATGCCAGGCTCGCCACGCCTCATGCCCCCGGGCGGCTCCAGGATAGGCAGGGGCTGGGCGGGGAGCGCCGCGGTCGCCGTAGTGGCCGCGAGGATGCACAACAGAGTCGGTAAGGCCTTCATGGCGCGAGTCTATACGGCCGCTTCGGCGAGCGCAACCGCCAGCGCCGGCCCTTGCCCGGGAACCGGAGCTACGGCTATAGTCGACTCATGCAACTCCATCTCTCCATGCGCCGATCCGGAACCGCGCTGATCTACGGCATCCCCCTTTGGTACCGTCTAACCGCATCCGCCATCGCGCTGACGCTAGCCATCTCATCGTCCATCTCCGGCGCCCCGAGCCTCGGCGCGCTCGTCGTCGTGGCCGTCGCCGCGGTGGCAGCGCTCTATCAGGAGCGCTGGAGCTTCGACGCCGCGAGCGGCGAGTGCTCCGGCAGGGTGGGCTTCGTCTTCGCCGCCCGCGGCCCTTCGTTCAAGGCCGACGAGGTAGCCCGCCTCAGGCTGGATACCTTCGCCAAAGGCAGGCTCGACCAGCGCGACCTGCCGCCGGACGACAAGCTACCGCGCGGCTCCCAGGCGCGGCTGCTCGTCGACCTGAAGGACGGCGAGAGCTATATGATCGACTCGGTGCCGGTCAAGCGCAGGCCGGAGCTCGAGTTGAACGCCCGCGCCATCGCCGAGGCGCTGGGAGCGAGCCTGGAATAGCGGCGGCCAGGAGCCGCCGGCGGCGGCCAATAGCGGCGGCCGGCGTCGGCCTACCATCGGTCGCCGGCCGCCCGGCTTGACAAGGCTTCCTTCCATGATAAGATGACTGCATCGTCCCACTCATAGCACGAATCCATGATGGGTTCGTCTCGCCCCGGGCCATCACCGGCCTCCCGGGGCGGACTGTCCATCGCCAGAGACGCGCTACGATCGAGCGACGATACAACAAAGGAGGATCCCATGCTTATACTGCTCGCCGACGCCTTCAAGGCCGACCTGCCGAAGCGCCTCGAGGCGTACGGAGAGGTGACCCAGGACCAGGGCCGCGTCGCCGACGCCGAGATCATCATCGTCCGCTCGAAGACCAAGGTCGACAAGGCGATGATGGACAAGGCTCCGAAGCTCAAGTTCATCATCCGTGGCGGCGTCGGCGTCGACACGATAGACGTCGAGTACGCCAAGTCCAAGAACGTCGCGGTCGATAATACCCCCGAGGCCTCGAGCCTCGCGGTCGCCGAGTTGGCCTTCGCGCTGATGATATCGCTGCCGAACCATATCGCCGAGGCCGACGCGTCGATGAAGCAGGGCAAGTGGCTCAAGAAGGAGCTCGAGCGTACCGAGCTGGCCGGTAAGACCCTTGGCCTCGTCGGCATCGGCCGCATCGCGCGCGAAGTCGCCGTCCGCGCCAAGGCCTTCGGCATGCGCGTCATCGCCTACGATAAGTTCGTCGAGAAGTCGGACGCCGCGGAGATGATGAGCCTGGAGCAGGTGCTGGCCCAGTCCGACTACATCAGCCTCCACACCCCGCTGACCGACGAGACCAAGGGCATGATCAACGCCAAGGCCCTCGCCTCGATGAAGAAGGGCGCCTACCTCGTCAACACCTGCCGCGGCAAGGTCGTCGTCGAGGAGGACATCGTCGCCGCGCTCGAGAGCGGCCAGCTGGCCGGCTACGGCACCGACGTGTACTATTCCGACCCGCCGGAGAACACGCCGCTCGCCAAGGCGCCCCACGTCGTCATGACCCCGCACCTCGGCGCCTCGACGGCCGAGAACCTGGACCGGCTCGGCGACTGCATCGTCGAGCGCGTACGGAAGTACTGCAAGAAATAAGGAGGCTATACCATGAAACGCGTAATCAACTATTCGGCCGGCCCCGCCGGCATCCCCGTAGAGGTTCTCGAGCAGGCCCGCGACGAGATGCTCGACTGGAACGGCACCGGCTGTTCCGTCATGGAGGTCTCGCACCGCGGCAAGGACTACGACGCCCTGCACATGGGCACGATGGACCTGTTCCGCGAGCTGGCCGGCCTCGGCCCCGACTATAACGTGCTGTTCACGACCGGCGGCGCGTCCACCCAGTTCCTGATGCTGCCGATGAACTACCTCGGCGCCGGCAAGGAAGCCGACTATATCGTCACCGGCAACTGGTCCCAGGCCGCCGTCAAGGAAGCCAAACGCTACGGCAAGATCACCCACCCCGCCGACATGCACCTCGGCGACGGCATGTTCGTCGCCATCCCCAAGCAGGGCGAGCTCAAGCTCAACCCGGCCGCCGAGTACGTCCACTACACCTCGAACAACACCGTCGAGGGTACCGAGTGGCACTACGTCCCCGACGTCAAGGGCAAGCCTCTCGTCTGCGACATGTCGAGCGACATCTTCAGCCGCCCGGTCGACTTCAAGAAATTCAGCATGATCTACGCCGGCGCCCAGAAGAACCTCGGCCCGTCCGGAGTCACCGTGGTCGCGGTCAAGGACGACTTCCTCCAGAAGGCCCACGACGACCTGCCGACCATGCTGTCCTACAAGGTGTTCAAGGAGAAGTTCTCCATGCACAACACCCCGCCCTGCTTCTCGATCTACATCCTGAACCTCGTGCTGCGCTGGCTCAAGAAGAACGGCGGCCTCGAGGCTATGGGGAAGATCAACGATCAGAAGCAGCGGCTCCTGTACTCCGCGATCGACGGCTCCGCGGGCTACTTCAAGGGCACCGCCAACGCCGACTCGCGCTCCTGGATGAACGTGGACTTCAAGCTCCCGACCCCCGAGCTCGACGCCAAGTTCGTCTCCGACGCCAAGGCCGCCGGGATAGTCCAGACCAAGGGCTATCGCTCGATGGGCGGCATCCGCCTGTCCTGCTATAACGCGGTCAGCCTCAAGGACGTCGAGACGACCGTGCAGTTCATGCAGGACTTCAAGGCCAAGAACCCGGCCTGATATAATGCAAGCTTAAAAACGTTACCACGGAGACACGAAGGCACGGAGCTGAAGAAAATGGAGGATGAGAGATGAGAAAGGAAAATATTCCTTTGCGCTCTATCTTGACCTCATTTCCCTTCGTGCCTCCGTGCCTCCGTGGTCTGATTCTTCTTCTCTCCGTTCAGGCAGGTTAATCCATGAAGGGCAAGCGCGACGTACCGGAGATGAGCAACGCCGACCTCAAGCGCATGCTCGACCAGACGATGATACGGTTCGAGAACTGGCGCGTCGAGGTGGAACGCAAGCCCAACCCGATGATGATCCATTCGCTCAAGAACATCATGTCGATCATCGAGACGGTCACCTCGATGGCCGACCGGCGGATCGAGTACTCCTACAAGGCCCTGGTGACGCGCATGGCCGAGCTGATGCACGAGACGGCCGAGCTCAACATGACCATCGTCAACTCCCTCCAGGGCGACGACTCGATCGACGAGGATGAGCTGAAGCTCGTATCGAGCCGACTGTTCACATTGATCAACGCGGCGGCCGAGCTGGCCCGGCTCGTGCAGGAGCACTTCGGCTCGCCGGAGTTGACCGCGGCGACGGGGCGGAACCTGCTCCCGGAGCCCGGCGACGATACGGCGCAGACGAAGAGGCGCTAGCGCGCCTCCGCGAGCCGACGGCTCCTATCCCCGCCTACTCGGCCGATAGGCGACCGAGCAAGGCGTCCGCCCTCGCGCGCCATCGCTCCATGTCGGCCCGCGACTGCCTGACGAACGGGGCCGACTCCGGCGAGCCGAGCACGGCCCGCATCTCCGCCTCGCCGCGGAAGGTGGCCAGCCTGAACCCGTTGACGTAGTCCTTGCGCCTGGTCAGGTAAACCTGCTCCTCGATGAAGCGGGTGGTGTCCATGAACCTGACCACCTCCTTGGCGAACGCGGCCTCCTCGAGGCGCTCGACGCCGAGCAGGTCGCACATCGTCGCCCAGGCGTGCTGGGCCTTGTCCAGCGGGTACTCCGACCATAGCCTGGCGTACTCGGCGTGCATCTCGCCCCAGCCCCCCACCTTGCCGTCCTTGACGTCGGCGACCAGGGCCTCGACCTTCGAGCGCGGCACGAGCTGCCCGCCGAGGTTCTCCCACTCGCGCACCCGTTCGCCCTCGAGCACGTCGCCGGCGTCCTGGAAGGTGGCGTCCGGCCGTTCGGCGAAATACTCGATGAGCACGCGCATCGCGTACCAGCGGAGCAGATGGCGATACGCCTTGTAGGCGCGCCTGGGCTTCTGGATCAGCACGCGTCGCCTGGAATTCTCGATGCCGTACCCGAGGACCTCGAGCGCGTCGACGTCCTCCTTGGGGCCGAGCAGCAGCTCTCGGCCCTTGGCCCGGGTCGCCTCGTCGTCGGATCCCTCGACGACGGCCTCGGCGCCGCCGGACGCGCGGTACCACGCCACCCCGACGAAACGCTCGAGCAGCTCGAGGGCGCCGAAGGCCTCCTCGGCGATGTCGGGCGCGAAGGGCGAGAACTCGATGTTCTGGCCGCGGCTCTGCCGCTTGTCGCGCGCGACGAACTTGCTCTCGTTGCGCAGGAGCGCGTACATATTGTACATCCACCAGTAGGCGGGCATGATCTCGAGCCTGTCGCGGGCCGCGTCGTCGGCCACCAGCGCGAAGGGGAACGGCACGTCCAGCTCGAAGCGGTACGCGCCCTTGGCCAAGAGGCAGTACGAGGCGAAGCGCGAGCTATGCTTGACCGAGGTGGACAAGCCCGGCCAGAAGCCGCGCCCGGCGTCGATCTCGCCGTCGTTGGCCCGCGAGTTGTGGTTCGAGCCTATCGTCGCGCCGGCGGCCAGGTTCGACTGCCCCCGGACCAGCGAGGCGATCAGGAAGCTGGTGTTGTGGTGCTGCTCGTGGGCCGGGAAGATCAGATTGTTGAGTATCTCGCAGCACGAGACCGTCGAGTTGTCGCCGAGCACCGAGTGTATCAGCCTGGCCCCGTACTTGAGCGCGGAATTCGTGCCCATCACGAAGCGCACGGCCTTGCAGCCGTAGAACACGCGGCAACCGTAGCCGACGATGCCGTTGACCAGCTCGACGCCCTCGCCTATCTGGGTACGCTCGGCGTCGCTCGAGTTGATCGTCAGGTTCTTGAGCTTGTTGGCGCCCTTGATGTAGGCGCACTCGCCTACCCGCACGTCCTTGATGATGCGGTTGCTCTTGAGCACGCTACCGGAGCCGATCACGCCATACTCGCCTCGCCGGTGCTCGAAGGCGGCGTCGGTCATCTCCTCGAAGCGCTCCATGAGCGCGGCGTCGTCGCGGCGCTTGGCCCAGAGGTAGGCGTCGGCGCAGAGCATACCGTCGAAGGGCAGCACGGAACGGCCGCCGGCCTCGTTCATCAGGTCGAGCCGGATACGAACGTCCTCGCTCTCGCCCTGCTTGATGACGCCGTTGCCCCATTTGGCGTGGTCGGAGACGTGGATATCGTCGTTGTTCATGAGGATGCAGCGGTCGCCGACGATATAGTGCGCCAGGTAGATGCACGAGTGCACGGCGCACTGGTCGCCGATGTCGCAGGAAATGATGCGCGAGTTCGTGATACCCGCAGGGATCATCATGTCGTGGTGCTCGAGCACCACGCGCTCGAGGCTACCGATGCGAACCAGGCCGGCGAACTCGCTGTTGCGTATCAGGGTGGCGTCGAACGGCTCGCGCACGAGTAGCTTGCCCCAGTCGGAGCAGCGGTTGCCGTTCTTAATGAGTATCTCGACGTCGAGATGGCGCAGGGGGCGATACGAGTCGGACGGTTTGTCGAGCTGGGCGTTCCTGAGCCTATACTCGCTCTCGCCGTCCTCGAGGTACTTGTCGGCGACGAACCCATAGCCCAGGACGGCCTCGGAGTGTACAAGGATGTCGTTCATGGCGGCCTTCCAGACGTTCGGTAATGGGGAGCGAGCCTCCCCTCGACCTTAATCGTAACCGCTAATGCCTAGCTTTTCAACACACGGCCGAGCCCCGAGGCAGCTCAGCGCCGTCGCGGGGGACCGACCGAACCGGTATTATTGACAAAGCGGCGGAGGGCGTGACATGGTTGCCCCATGGGCGCACCCGTGTACGCGGTCGACGATCCGGCGGACCTGGACGTCGAGAAGGCCGCCTTCGAACTCTTCCCCCTCCTCGTCGGCACGGACAACTCGGTGCTTCGCCGCGAGTATGGATCGGCCCTGGCCGACATCATCGGCGGCCCGGGGGCCTTCAGGAAATACGTAGTCGGCAACACAGGCGACCTGGCCCTCTGCCGCGCCCGCCTCCTGGAACGCTTCCGCGACAACGTACGGCTCCTCGTCGCCAAGACCTGGGTGGACGGCAAGGACGAGGTCGGCAAGTCCGAGGCCCTCGCCCTGCTCGACTCCTTCGTCGGCATGGTGGACGCAGGCGACTACCCGAACGCCGTGCCCGCCTTCGCGGGCCTCGCCAGGGCCGTCGCGTCGCTGCTGTTCGGCGACGAGGCCGACGACCCGCTCTTCATCGACTACGTCTTCCGCATCGACCCGCGGCTCGGCATCTTCTATTGGTACGTCGACCGCCTCCGCGAACAGGAGCGAGCCGACCCGGAGCTAGCCATGCTCGAGCTGCTGATAGGCGTCTACGCGCTCGCCAGCTTCTAACCCGGGCCACGGCGCACGAAAACACTCAAGATCCGCGAGAGCGCGCCGATACTATCGTCGAGGGGCATCGTATAGCTCCCGCGACCGCCTTCGGCCGCGAGGCGCGGGCCCGTTCTTATGCCGGGGGGCTAACAGACCGTGTCGAGAATCGGCTCAATGCATGACGATCGGACGCGCCGCACGGTTATGACCGTGATCGGCGGCGCCGGCGACCTGGCGACCAGGCGCATAGCGCCGGCCCTCTTCAGGCTCTACCGCTCGGGCCGCCTGCCGGACGGCTTCGCCCTCGTAGGCGTGGCGAGGCGCGAGCTCGACGACGCAGGCTACCTGGCCATGCTCGAGCCAGCCTGCCGCGAGGCCGACCCGGGCTTCGACGAGGCGGCCTGGAAGGCGTTCAGCCGCGGCGTATCGTACCTGCGCGGCGACGCCTCCGACCGCAACCTCTACGACGAGCTACGCGAGCGCCACTACCGGCGCGCGTCGACGAACGGCCTCTTCTATTTAGCCTGCACCCCTGACCGCTTCGGCGACGCCGCGACGAGGCTCGCGGAAGCCGGCCTGACCGGTTTCGACTCCGGCGCGTCGGGCTACCGCCGCCTGCTCGTCGAGAAACCCTTCGGTACCGACCTGGCGAGCGCCAGGGACCTGAACCGCCGCCTGCACGAGCGTTACGACGAGGCCGACATCTTCAGGGTGGACCACTACCTCGGCAAGGATGCGGTCCAGAATATACTGTACTTCCGCTTCGCGAATTCGATCTTCGAGCCGCTTTGGAACCGCAAGCACATCGAGCGGGTCGAGATCACCGTGGCCGAGTCGGGCGGCATCGGCTCCCGCGGCGGCTTCTACGACGCGACCGGCGCGGCCCGCGACATGCTCCAGAACCACCTGATGCAGCTGTTCTGCCTCTGCGCGATGGAGGCGCCTTCCGACCTCCTGTCCCAGGAGGCGGTCCGCGAGGAGAAGGTCAGGCTGCTACGGGCCGTGCCTCAGCTGTCTCCGGCCGAGGCCGCGACGCTCGCCGTGCGGGGCCAGTACTCCGGCTACCGCGACGAGCCGTCGGTCCGGCCCGACTCCTCCACGGAGACCTTCGTGGCAATGCGCCTCGAGGTCGATAACTGGCGTTGGGCCGGCGTCCCCTTCATTCTGAAGACGGGCAAGGCCCTATCCGGCCGCCGGACCGAGATCGTGGCTCACTTCAGGCCGGGCGAGACCGAGGTCCCCGGCCCCGCGCTCGACGCCAACCACCTGGTACTCCGCATCCAGCCCGACGAGGGCGTGGTGCTGCGCTTCAACGCCAAGGCCCCCGACTCGGCCCAGGCGGAGCGCGAGGAGCTCGTCGGCATGCTCAGGGACTCGGCGGCCAGGGCCTCAGGCCCCTACGACCGCCTGCTGGCCGACGCCATGGCCGGCGATCCCACGCTGTTCATCCGCTTCGACGAGACCGAGGAAGCCTGGCGCCTCGTCGACCCAGTACTGGCCCACTGGGCGGAGCGCGGCGCCGATGGCCTGCTCCAGTACGCGGACGGAGGCTCCGGCCCCGACACGGCCCGGCTACTCGGCGTCTCCATGACGAGGCGCGGTCGGCTGGCCGCCGGCTGACGGGGCGTTGCTTCGCCGACCGAGCGAGGCGTGATAATAAAAAATACTTGCGTTCCCGGCGGCAAACGACTACACTGTTCCCTTGCCGCGTGCATAGGAACAGTGCCATACCGCATTCATATCCACCGGCACTCAACAAGGAGGAACTCCAATGAAGAAGATCAGCATACTCCTGATCGCGATCGCGCTCGTCGCCGCCCTCTCGGGCTGCGGAGCCCCCAAGCAGTCATTCGTATCCATCGCTTCCGGCGGCACCGGCGGCACCTACTACCCACTCGCGGGCGCCATGGCGACCATCTGGAACGAGGGCGTCAAGGGCATGAACGCCACCGCCCAGGCGACCGGCGCCTCGGTGGCCAACGTCAACCTGCTCCGCGAGGGCAAGGCCGACGTGATCATGGTGCAGAACGACATCGCCTACTACGCCGTCAACGGCCTCGAGCTGTTCAAGGACAAGGCCTTCCCCGAGCTGAAGGGCATGGCCATCCTCTATCCCGAAACCTGCCAGCTGATCACGCTCGCCAACTCCGGCATCAACTCCGTAGCCGGGCTCAAGGGTAAGAAGGTAGCCGTGGGCGCCGCCGGTTCAGGCGTCGAGGCCAACGCCCGCCAGATCATGGAAGCCGCCGGCGTCACCTACGCCGACATCCAGGTTCAGTACCTGTCGTTCAACGAGGCCGCCAGCAACCTGAAGGACGGCAACATCGACGCGGCCTTCCTGACCGCCGGTCACCCGACCGCCGCCGTCCAGGACATCTCCGCGACCAAGGACATCAGGGTCGTCAAGATCGACGATGCCGTCGTCGCGAAGCTCCAGTCGACCTACCCCTTCTACACGAAGACGGTCATCCCGGCGAACACCTATAAGGGCGTAGACGCCGACACGCAGACCGTGGCCGTCCAGGCCATGCTCGCCGTCTCCGCCTCGCTCGACGCCGCCACCGTCGAGAAGATGCTCCAGACGATGTTCTCGGCCGCCGGTACCGAGCGCCTGACCGCCGCCCACGCCAAGGCCGGCGCGATGATCAAGCTCGAGAACGCCCAGGCCGGCATGTCGTTGCCGCTGCATCCGGGCGCCGAGAAGTTCTACGGCAAGAAGTAACGAGAGGAAGGAGCCGGCGGCCCATCGATGGGGCGCCGGCGACTCGTATGAGATACCGTAGCGCGGCCGTCGCGCTCGCGTGCGCGGCCTCGCTACTGACCAGGTTCGGCCCCGCTCGGGCACTGCGGATCCGCGACGAGGCGGGGCGCCCGCTCGCGACGATAGCAGTCCCAGCCACCTTCACCCTATCCTTCATGCACTCGGTCAACCTGTCCCGCGTGGACGAGGAGTTCTCCGTGGGCGGCGGCCTGACGCTCGAGCGCGTGCTGTTCGACCAGCTGTCGACCGGCATGCCGTCGGGTGACGAAGACGGGTTCTGCGTCGTGGACGGGCGCTTCGAGACGAGGCCAGGCAGGCGCTTTGACGAGATAGCCGTCCGGGTCTCGCCGATCCCCGGCCACGAGCTACGGGTCGACGGCCGCGTGCGGCCACTGACCTACTGGGCGCCCACGGGGAACATGGTACGATTCAGCGCTTCGCGCGAATCCGATTAACCTTAAGGAGATCGATCGATGAGTGAATCGACGACGAACGATGCGATCGCGACGGCAGAGGCCGATAGCCAAGCGATCCTCAAGAAGTATGACAAGGAATCGAATTTCCGCGTCTACTCGGGCCTCATGGCCAAGGTGATCTCGGCCATAGCCATCACCTTCACCTGTTTTCAGCTGTACACAGCCCTGTTCGGCGTACTTGATGCGATGCTCCAGCGCGCGGTCCACCTCGCGTTCGGCATGGCGCTGATCTTCCTGCTCTACCCGACCAGCAAGAAATGGTCCAAGGACCGGCTCCACCCGCTCGACCTGGGCCTCGCGGTACTAGGCGCCATCACGCCTATGTACATCATAGCCAACTATGGGCAGCTCGTACTGCGCGCCGGCACGGCGACGACGATGGACATGATCGTCGGCGTCGTAGGCATCCTGTTGGTACTCGAGGCGGCCAGGCGCATCGTCGGCCTGCCCATCGTCATCATCGCGGGCGTCTTCATAGCCTACGCCTTCGCCGGCCCCTGGCTTCCCGGCCAGCTGGCGCACCGAGGCGTCGACGTCGGAGACCTGGTGCAGCACCTGTACTTCACCACCGAGGGCGTCTTCGGCATACCGCTCGGCGTGTCGAGCACCTTCATCTTCCTGTTCATACTGTTCGGCGCCTACCTCGAGAAGACCGGCCTCGGTCAGTACTTCATCGACCTGGCCAACTCGATAGCCGGCCGCTCCGCCGGCGGCCCCGCGAAGGTCGCCGTCCTGTCGAGCGGCCTGATGGGTACGGTCTCGGGCAGCTCGGTCGCCAACGTCGTCGGCACGGGCTCCTTTACTATCCCCATGATGAAGCGCCTGGGCTACAAGCCCGAGTTTGCCGGAGCCGTCGAGGCCACCGCGTCGACCGGAGGCCAGCTGATGCCGCCTATCATGGGCGCCGCGGCCTTCCTGATGTCGGAGATGACCGGTATACCCTACGTGCGCATCATAGGCGCGGCCGTGATACCGGCCCTGCTCTACTACTTCGGCGTCTGGGCCGGCGTTCACTTCGAGGCCATGAAGCTCGGCCTGCGCGGCATGACCAAGGAAGAGCTACCGAACCTCAAGGAGATCTTCTTCGGGCGCGGCTACCTGATGATCCCGCTCGTCGGCATCGTCTGGCTGCTCGTCACCGGTTATACCCCGATGCTGGCGGCGTTCTACGCCATCGTGCTGTCGATAGCGGCCGCCGTGCTCGGCTGGTGGGCCCCGCTGCCGATAGGCGGCATGCTCGTCGTCTTCGCGATCATGAAACCGATCTTCAAGGTCGGCCCCTACGGCGCCGACGGCGCGCTCAGGTACCTGACCCAGATGACCCCGCTCGGCGCCCTCGCGGTGCTCGGCGCCATCCTACTCGGCTTCGCGATCCTCAAGAAGAAGCCGAACATCGGCTTCAAGGAGATCGTGGGCGGCCTCGAGTCGGGCGCCAGGGGCGCCATCGGCGTACTCGCCGCGACGGCCTGCGCCGGTATCATCATCGGCGTGGTCACCAAGACCGGCCTCGGCCTCAAGCTCGGCTCGGTGCTCGTCAGCCTGGCCAACGGCAACCTGATCCTGACCCTGTTCTTCACGATGATCACCAGTATCATCCTGGGCATGGGCGTGCCGACGACCGCGAACTACATCATCACCTCGACGATAGCGGCCCCGGCCATCATCATGCTGCTCAGGATGAAATTCCCCGAGCTGCCCATCGACTCCATCTCGATCGTGCTGCCCGCCCACATGTTCGCGTTCTACTTCGGCATCATCGCCGACGTGACGCCTCCGGTGGCGCTCGCGGCCTTCGCCGGCGCGGGCATCGCCAAGGCCAACCCGATGAAGACCGGCCTCGCCGCGTCCAAGCTGGCCATCGCGGCCTTCCTCGTGCCGTATATCTTCGTCATGAACCCGATGATGCTGATGATAGACGTGACCTTCTGGTCCGGCCTCCTGATGGTCGCAACCTCGATGCTCGGCATCATCGGCGTATCGTCCGGCATCATGGGCTACCTGCTCTGCCGCTCGCTGTGGTGGGAGCGCGTCCTGATGGCCGCAGGCGGCGTGCTGATGATCGATCCCGGTGCCGTGACCGACATCATCGGCATCGGCCTCATCGTAGTGGGCGTGGTCTCCCAGGTGATACGGAAGCGCGTCGACTCCGGTAAAACCGCGTAAGAATTCTAGCCAAAGAAGCGCCGGATATGGTACTATCGTGCCATGTCCGGCATCTTTGACGTGATCTACGAAGATGGCGACGTCGTCATCGTCAATAAGCTCGCCGCGGTGCCGACCCTGCCCGATAAGAGCGGCGACTCGTCCCTGAAGGATTTCGTCGCCGAGTCGAGGCCGGGCCGCTTCGTCGAGCCGGCCCACAGGCTCGACCGACGCACGAGCGGCGCGGTCGCCTTCGCCAAGTCGAAGCACAGCCTGGCGGCCCTATCCGAGGCCTTCCGCGAACGCCGCGTGACCAAGACCTACTGGGCCGTCACCGAGCGCGCCCCCGAGCCGGCCGCCGGCACACTGCGGCACCGGCTGGTCCACGACAAGCGACGCAACCAGGCCAAGGCCGTACCGGCCAACGGCGACCGCGGAGGCGATGTAGCGGTACTGACCTACGAGCTGGTCGGCCGGAGCGACCGGTACTTTCTGCTGGCGGTACGGCCCCTGTCGGGCAAGACGCACCAGATACGGGCCCAGCTGTCCGCGGCAGGCTTCCCGGTGCGCGGCGACCTGAAGTACGGCTCCAGGCGATCGACGCGGAACGGCCTGATTATGCTGCACGCCCGCGAGCTGAGTTTCGAGATGCCTGACCGCCGCCGCGTATATGTCACGGCCGACCCGCCCCCGGACGAGCCCCTCTGGGAGGCCTTCGTCGAGGACCCGCAGAACGTGAACTAGAACACCGGCGGCGTACGGCCCGCCGTACCGCCGGGTAGCCGATTCAGTTCCTTCCACTGCAGATAGGCGGGGCGGCCTCCGCCCACCGGGTCGACGAACAGCTCGAAGACGCCGCAGTTGCCCGTGGACAGAAGCGGCATCCAGCTACGGCAGCCGAAGGTTGCGCGGACGAGCCACTGGATCATGCCGCCGTGCGACACGGCCGCCACGTTGCCGCCCGAGGCCTTAGCCTCGGCCTTGAGCCTGGACCAGGCGAGCGACGCGCGTCGGTAGAGCTCCTCCGCGCGTTCGGCGTCCGGCACGGCCTCCCAACTGCGGTACCCGAAGGCCTCGTGCTCCGCCGGGAAACGCTCCCGTATCTCCGTCAAGGTAAGCCCGGAGAAACGCCCCGTGTCCAGCTCGACGAGGGCAGGCTCAGCCGCGAGTTCCGAGCCGTCGAGGCCGAGGGCCGCCGCGACGATGGCCGCCGTCTCGCGGGCGCGTGAGAGCGGCGAGTACAGCAGGCGGCGCACGCCCGCTCCCTCGAGGTGCCTGGCTAGGTCCGCGGCCTGGGCTCGCCCGTTCTCGTTCAGAGGGTACTCCGAACGGCCCTGGATGCGGCTCTCGGCGTTGGCGACCGTCTCGCCATGCCTGAGGATATAGAAGCTCGCGGGCCGCTCGAGGTCGGAAAAGAAGGCCTGGTCGATACGGATTTCGGTTTCCATCGCCGGCGACTATAGCACCGGGACGACGGGCGGCTCAAGCGCGCTTTACCACCCGCCGCGGCGAGGCGTATACTGCCCCGATGCACCGACGTTCGATCACCAACGACGCCATCAAAGGCGGCCTCGTCCTAGCCATGATAGCCTACCACGCCTGCTACGTCGGGGCGATGTTCGACCTGGCCCGGCTCGAGCTATTCTCCGGCTTCTGGTGGATGTTCCCACGGGTAATCGCGGCCGGCTTCGTGGCGGTATCCGGCTGGAACCTGGCCGGCAAGCGGGCCGCCGGCTCAGGCTTCGGCTCCTTCGCGAAGCGGGCGGGCAAGCTCGGCCTTGTCGCGCTGGCGATCAGCGCCGCGACCCGGCCCGTCCTCGGCGAGGGCTTCGTGTTCTTCGGGGTGATCCATCTACTGGCGCTGTCGTCGCTGATCGCCTACCCCCTCCTGGGGAGGCCGGCCCTCGCCATCGTAGCGGGCGCCGCGGCGCTGGTAGCGGGAGTCCTGCTCGCCGAGCCGCGCTTCGGGTGGCCGTACCTGGCCTGGCTCGGCCTCAGGCCGGCCGGCCTCTACCCCGCCGATTACCTGCCGCTCGCCCCGTGGTTCGCGTTCGTCGCCCTCGGCGCCGCGGCCCGCGATCTGCTATCGAGGCGGCCGATAGCCGAACGGAACGGCCCGGCGGGACGCCGGGCGGCCGGCCCCCCGGCGCCGGCCGCGAAGGGCTGGCCTATCGTCGCGGCGTTAGCCGCCATAGGCAGGCTCTCGCTCCCCGTGTACCTCGTCCACCTGCCCGTCCTCTACGGCATCGGTTGGCTCGTCGCCCAGAGGGCATCCCGATAGGGACGGACCGCGCGGAAGAACCCGTCCTTGTCCCCGCCCGGCGCATCGGTTATCATCGAAGGGCGGGTCGGCGCGATCGAGCGTCGCGACGGCAGGAACGGAGTACGAACGATGGACAAGCGCGGCGCCAGGGAATTCGTGATCGAGCTCGGAGCCCTCGGCGGGACGGCCGAGGAGGGCGGCCGTCCCGCCGGCCGGGTGGAATTCCACGTATCCAAGGCGGCTCGCGACCGCTTCGGCCTGGCCGGCGTACCCTACGCGACCGCCGGTGGGGTGACCTTCGCGGACTACCATGAGGCCAGGGCCTTCGCCGCGGCCATCAACGACCACGCGGCGGCGAACGGCGGACCCGTCGTCAAGGCCGGCGCGATCAACGCGATGGGCCTCCTCGACGAAATCCTGCACGCCGTCTGCGCGCTGTACCGCGAACGGGTCGACGCGACGGCTTTCGATACGGCGCTCGCCTCGGCAGGCGCAGCTATCGGCGCGAGCCGGGTCCGCTCGAGCCTCGTAGCGTTCTCGCGCGCCTTCCCGACCGGCGACGTCTACGCGGGCCGCTTGGAGCCTGAAGCCTGGCTCGACGGGCTCGACGACGGCCGCGGCAAGCGGGCCGTAGCCCTCGAGGAGCTCCTCCTCCTCAGGCTGGCCAACGAGAACCCGGCCCTGGAACCCTACCGCTTCCTGTTCGACGACGCCGCGCTCCGCTCGCGCGCGCCGGTGGACGCCAGCCTCGACGCGGCCGAGGCGGCGCTCGCCGCCATGCCGCCCTTCGGCCCCGACTCGCTCAGCCTGCCCGACCTCCTACGCGCGCCGATGCGGGCCAGCCCCCGCTCGCTCGCCGGCCAGCTCGAGTACGTGCGCCGCCGCTGGGGCCTCCTGCTCGGCGACCGCCTGTCCAGGCTACTCGGCGCCGCCGACATGCTCGCCGAGGACGACAGGCAAGGCTTCGCGCCGGGGCCGGGGCCGATACGGGTGCCGTCCTACGCCGCGCTCGACGCCGAGTACGAGCGCTTCAGCGAGGACAAGGACTGGATGCCCCGCGTCGTGATGATGGCCAAGAGCACCCTCGTCTGGCTGGACCAGCTGTCCAAGGCCTACGGCCGCGCCATACGCACCCTCGACGCCATCCCCGACGAGGAGCTCGACCTGCTCGCCGCCCGGGGCTTCAACGCGCTGTGGCTCATAGGCCTCTGGGAACGCAGCCAGGCCTCGCGCCGCATCAAGGAGCTGTGCGGCAACCCGGAGGCGGCGCCGAGCGCCTATTCGCTGTTCGACTACGAGATAGCCTGGGAACTCGGCGGCTGGGACGCGCTCGGCTCGCTCCGGGAACGCGCGCTGGCGCGGGGCATACGGCTCGCCGCCGACATGGTGCCGAACCATACCGGCCTGGACTCCGCCTGGGTGCGCGACCGGCCCGACCTATTCGTGCGTCGGCCTAACCCGCCCTTCCCGTCGTACTCGTACACGGGCGAGAACCTGTCCGGCGACGGCGCGATCGGCGTCTGGCTCGAGGACCACTACTACGACCGGCGAGACGCGGCCGTCACCTTCAAGCGCGTCGACTTCCGCTCCGGCGAGACGAGCTACGTCTACCACGGCAACGATGGCACGAGCATGCCCTGGAACGACACCGCCCAGATAGACTTCCTGAACCCGGCCGCCCGCGAGGCGGTGAGGGAACGCATCCTGCACGTGGCCAGGAACTTCCCCATCATACGCTTCGACGCGGCGATGGTGCTGGCCAAGCGCTCGCTACGCCGCCTCTGGTACCCCGAGCCGGGCTCCGGCGGCGCGATCGCGAGCCGCTTCGAGTCGGCGATGACGACCGAGGACTTCAACGCGGCGATACCGGAGGAATTCTGGCGCGAGGTGGTCGACCTCTGCGCGGCCGAGGCGCCAGACACCCTCCTCTTGGCCGAGGCCTTCTGGATGATGGAGGGCTACTTCGTACGGACCCTGGGCATGCACCGCGTGTACAACTCGGCCTTCATGAACATGCTCAAGGACAAGAAGAACGCGGAGTACCGAGCGACGATACGCAACACCGTCGAGTTCGACAAGGACATCCTCAAGCGCTTCGTCAACTTCATGAATAACCCCGACGAGGAGACGGCCATCGCTCAGTTCGGCGACGGAGACCGCTACTTCGGCGTCTGCGCGATGATGGCCACGATGCCCGGCCTGCCGATGTTCGGCCACGGCCAGTTCGAGGGCTTCTCGGAGAAGTACGGCATGGAGTACCGCCGGGCCTACCGCGACGAGAGACCGAACGAGGCCCTGGTCCGTCGCCATGAGCGCGATATCGTGCCGCTCCTCAAGCGCCGCCGCCTCTTCTCCGGCGTCGAGCATTTCCTGCTCTTCGACCTGGTCCGTGACGACGGCTCGGTCGACGAGAACGTGTTCGCCTACTCGAACGGCCACGGGCCGGAGCGGGCCCTCGTGCTGTTCAACAACGAGTGGGAGCGGACCGCGGGGACGATACGCCGCTCCTGCCCCTTCGCCGACAAACGTCCCGACGGGACCAGGCCCGGGACGACGAGGAGCCTGGCCGAGGGCCTCGGCCTGTCCGGCCGACCCGGCCGCTTCGTGATGATGACCGAGGCCGGCACCTGGAAGCGCTACCTCAGGCGCTCGGACGAGCTGGCCCGCGACGGCCTGCGGGTCGCCCTCGAGGGCTTCCAGTGCCAGGTTTTCGTCGACGTAACCGAGGTGGACGACGACGAGGCCGGCTCCTACGCGAGGCTCTGCGACGCGCTCGGCGGACGCGGCGTTCCCGACCTCGGCTGGGCGCTCCAGGATCTCGAGTTCGCGCCGGCCTACGATGCCTGGAAGGCCGCCCTCGGCGTCGGCTACTTCGGACGGGAGCCTCGGCCCGAGCCGGACCAAGAGGCTACGGCCGCCTTCATCGAGGCGCTGGCCGCCGCCGCGCTACCGATCGGGACTGCGGCCCCGACCGGCGAGTCCGCGTCGCCCGACTACCGGGCCATGGCGATGGCGGCCATCGAAGGCCGCGAGCGCCTCGAGCGCGCATCGTCCGCCTCCACGGCGCCGCTCGCCGCCAGGGTCGCCGCCGTACCGGGCGCCCGCGAGGCCGTGGCCGCGCTCGCAGCCCTGCTACCGATAGCGGAACTGGCGGGCGGACTCGCCGAGGCCCCGAAGGCGCGGGCGCTAGCCGAGTCGGCCGGCTTGGGACGCAAGCTACGCGAGGCGATGGCCGAGGCCGGGCTCGATCCAGGCCTGGCCGACGCTGCCTCCGGCTTCGCCATGGCGATGCTCGGACGCCTGGGCAGGGTCTCCGAACGGCTGGGAGGCGGCCCGGGCGGCATCTCGGGACGCGCTACGGCCAGGGTCATCCTGGCCGACGACGAAGCCCGCGCCCTATTCAGGGTGAACCGCTGGAATAACGAGAGCTGGATAGACGCCGACCGGTACCGGCTCGGCTCGACGCTGTACGCCGTGGCGGCTGTGGCGTTCGGCGGGCTCGGCGCCGCCGAGGCGGTCCGCTCGCTGTCCGCGACCGACCGGGTGCTCGAGGGCTCGCTCTGGAGCCTGGACCGCGCTATAAGCGCCCATGGGGCATCGGCCGCGGCTACGCGCCCGGCTTCTAACAAGGCTTCTAACAAGGCTTCGAATAAGGCTTCGAATAAGGCCTCGAGCAAGGCGGCGGGCGAAGACGTTCCCACGGGGCTGCCGACAGACACGAACAGCGAGGAGTAGCGTATGGCATTCTACGAGATCAGCCCGCGGGCCGTCGAAGGCAACGTGTTCGACCGCGTCCAGAAGACCTGGATGCTCGTCACTGCCGGGACGAAGGCTTCCTGGAACACGATGACCGCCAACTGGGGCGGGTTCGGCCACCTGTGGAACCGCGATGTCGCCTTCGTATTCGTGCGCCCTACGCGCTACACCTATGCGTTCATCGAAAGGACCGGCCTCCTGACCCTGTCGTTCTTCGGGGAGGAATGGCGCGACGCGCTGACCGTCTGCGGCACGATGTCTGGCCGCGACGTCGACAAGGCCGGTTTGACCGGGCTCAAGCCGGCCGAGCCTCGGCCAGGCTTCATAGGTTTCGAACAGGCCGACCTGACCTTCGCCTGCCGCGTGATCCATAAGCAGGACATCGACCCGGCCGGCTTCGTCGACGGCTCGCTCGAGGGGCACTACGACGGCGATTACCACCGGGTCTACGTCGCGGAGATCGTCGCGGCCCTGGCCCGCGCGTAGAGCCCGTGCGGAGCCGACTGCCCGAGGAGTTGCTCGGCGAGCTCGATGACCCGAGCGCCAGGTTCGTCTTCCCGAGCGAGATAGCCGCCGCGTCGGCGCTGACCGCGGCCCTGGCCGCCACCGGGAGGAGGGCGCTGCCGTCCCGGCGCTTTCTCGGCTGGGACGCGTTCAAGTCCGAGGTGTTCGCCGGCGACGCTGAGGGTCGGCCGTCGACCAAGGCCGTGCGCGCCGTCTTCGCGCGGGCGCTCGCGGCCGAAAACGCTCGCTCGCCCTTCCTACGCTCCGTCATACCCGCCCAGTCGGCCGCCTCGTCGCTCAGGTTCGCGCGCTCCCTTGCGGCGGCTCTCCCAGCCCTACGCGCCGTGCCGGACGGTCCGGGCGACCATCTGGCCGACTGGCGAGAGATACGCCGACGCTACGAGCTGTTCATGGGCGCGCGGGGCCTCTACGAGGCCGCCTGGCTCGGCCGCTCCGCATCGCGTCCCGTAGCCCGCTGGGTGCTCCTGTACCCGGACCTGACCGAGGACTGGGACGACTACGCCGAGGCCGTACTCGCCCTGCCAGGCTCATCCGCCATTCTGTCCGACCGCCTCGGCGCAGAGCCGGTCCGCGCCGCGAGGTTCGGCACCGCGGTCGAGGAGATCCGCGCCGTGCTACTCGCCATACGCGACGAGGTCGCCTCCGGCGCCGACCCGGCCGGCATCGTCATCAGCGCCGCCGCGCCAGAATCGACCCTGCCCCTGCTTGAACGCGAGGCCGCGGTCGCCGGAGTGCCGCTCGATGTGCGCGAGGGCCGGCCGCTGTCCGAGAGCTCGGGCGGCCGGCTACTCGCCGACGCCAAGGCCTTGGCCGACAGCGGCATGTCTTTCGAGGCGCTCAGACGCCTTCTCCTCGACGCCTCCATCCCCTGGAAGGAGGCCGAGGCCGCCCGCAGGCTGCTCGCCATAGGCGTACGAGCCCATATCGTCGCGCCGCTCCCCGGAGGGCGCGACGTCTGGGAGGCCTCGATAGGCGACGACGAGCCGGCGCGGCGCCTGTACCGCGGCCTCAGGACCGCCAGTTCGAGGATAGCGGGCTCGACCGACTTCCGATCCCTCCGCGCGGCGTTCGACGCGTTCAAACGCGCCTTTTTAGACGAGGCGCTCTGGTCGCCGCGCCAGGACGACGAGATGGCCCGGTGTCTGGCCGCGCTCGACGAGCTCGACGAGGCGGCGTCAACCGCCGGGCTCGAGCGCGTACCGGGCGCCGTGGACGCGTGGCTCGAGCAGCTGTCCGAGACGCGCTACGTGCCGGCATCCACCTCGGGCGGTATCGCGGTGTACCGCTTCCCGGTGGCCGCCGGCGCGATGCCCGACCTGCACTTCGTCGTCAACCTGGCCCAGGGAGCGGCCGTCGCCGCCTCGAGGCCGCTAGCGTTCATGCGGGCCGACGAACGGGCCAGGCTGGGCGCGGAGGACCGCGACCTGTCAGCCGGACTCGTGCGGCTCCTGGCCCGATCCGGCGGCCGCGTCTTCATGAGCTACTCGGAAGACGGGCCGGACGGTGTGCGGCCGCCCCACCCCGCCGTCTACGCCGTCCCGCCCGAGTCGTCGGGCCTCGTCTACGAACGCGACCGCTGGCTACCGAACCTCGAGGCCGACGGCCAGGCGATAGCCGAGGCCTTCCCGACCCAGGCGGCCTGCGCTCGGGCGGCGGCCGTCACCGTCGTTTCCCCGTCCTCGCCGGACTGGTCCGGAGCGACGCCCGACGCCCCGGCGACGATGGGCCGGTGGGCCACCGAGGCCGTCCGTGCCTCCATGAGCCGCGACGGCCGCCTCAGGCTATCGGCCACGGCGATCGAGGGCTACGCCTCCTGCGCCTTCCGCCGGGTCTTCGCGCGGACGCTGAAGGTCGAAGCTATGGAATCCGGCCTGTCGTTTATCGACAGCTTGCTCGTCGGCGGCATCTACCATGACGCGTTCGGCCGCCTTTTCAGGCCGCTGGCGGCGGCCGGCCGCACGATCGTCGCGCCGGAAGCCGCCGGCGAGGAAGCTCGTCCCTCGGGCGCCGACGTCGACGCTGCCATAGCCGCCGCCATAACCGGCGCCGGCGCCGAGCTCGGGCCGATGGCCGCCGTGCTCGTATCGACCGCGAAGCCGGCTCTGCGCCGGGACTTCGCTCGCGCGGTCGCCGCCCTCGTCCCGGCCCTGGATGGCCTCGTGCCGACCATGGTCGACGACGAGGACCTGATCGCAGCGCTACGGGGCGTCGACGCCGACCTCTATGGTCGTCCGGACCTCGTCTGCCTGCCGCCCGGTACAGCCCCGGTCGCCGATCGACTCAAGGCCGTCATCGTCGACTACAAGAAGTCCAAGATCCCGAAGCGGGCCGAGCTACAGCCGGCCGAGGACGGCTCGGTGGGCGCCATCCAGATACCGGCCTATACGGTGCTCATACGCGCGGCGGGCCTCGAGCCCTTCGCGGCGTACTACCTGTCCGTCGAAAAGGCCGGCGAGGGCGGCAAGGGGCTGCTCGAGGTCTTCGGCCCGGGTGCCAAACCGGTCATCCCCGCCGACTGCCTCGGTGCGCTCGGGCCGGCCGTGGAAGCGGCGGCCGCCAAGACCGCGGCCATCATCGAGCGGGGCTCGATCTACGTCCCGGCCGTGCGCGACCGGGACGACGTCTGCGAAGGGTGCGAGCTGCGGCCGGTCTGCCGCGCCCGCTACGCGGTGAGGTAGGCATGGGAGCCTGGAACGATATCAAGGCGGGGCTCGACCCCGCGCGCCAGCTACCGGCGGTCGAGGAGACCCGATCAGCCGTCGTCTCGGCCGGCGCCGGCTCCGGCAAGACGCGCGTGCTCGCGGTGCGCTACCTGCATCTGGTCAAGGAGCGCGGGATCCCGCCGGAGCGCATACTCTGCATGACCTTCACCAAGAAGGCGGCCGCGGAGATGAGCGAGCGCATCCGCGCGATGCTGGCCGCCTGCGCGGTCGACGACGACGATTTCAAGAAGGCGCTCGAGGCCTTCCCCTCGTCGCGCGTGTCGACGCTCGACTCGTTCTGCTCCGAGGTAGCGCGCGACGGCTGCGCCCGCTGGGGCGTGCCGCCGGATTTCGCGGTGGACAAGGATCCCGGCGACCTAGGCGCTCTGGCGATAGAATTCCTACTCGAGCGGCGCGACGATCCGGTCGCGGCCTCGTTCATTGCGGCTTCCGGCTTCGAGAAGGCCGCCGAGGCGCTCGCCGCCTTGGCGGGAGGCCGCGAGGGGCTCATCGCCACGGACCGGCCCTTCGACCCCGATAGCCAAGCGGCGGCCCTCGGCGCCCTCCTGGCTGACGCCCACGGTCAGGCGCTCGAGCTCTTGCGCGGCGGGCTCGCTCTGGACGACGCCGGGGTCAAGGGAGCGATGGCCTGGCTCGAGGCGGCGGGGGCCTTCGCGCCCGAGCCGCCGGCCGCGAACGACGCCGAGGCGCTCGGGGCTGCCGCAGCAGCCTATCGCGCGCTCGCGGGGCTACGCCTCTCGACCGGCAAGGCCGAGGCGGCCGTCTACTACAACGAGGCGGGCAAGCGCGTCCGCCCACTCCTTTCGATGGCCGCCCTGGCCTGCGACGCGCTGGCCGACGGCCGCAGGAGCCGCGCCCTGGACCTGCTACGCGAATTCGTCGCCCTGGCCGCCGACGCCCGGGCGGCCTCGGGCTCGCTGACCTTCGCGGATGTCGCCGCCATAGCGCTACGTACCCTCGAGACCGACCTGACGCTACGCGACTGGTACAAGTCGCGCTACGACGCGATCATGGTCGACGAGTTCCAGGACGACAACGAGCTCCAGAAGCGGGTGCTGTACTGCCTGGCCGAGCGCCGCGACCGTACCGACCCCGGGCGTGGCCCGGCCGTCGGCCCCGGAGATCTTGAGCCGGGCGTGCTGTTCTTCGTCGGTGACGAGAAGCAGAGCATCTACAAATTCCGCGGCGCCGACGTGACGGTGTTCCGCGGCTTGGCCGCAGAGCTGGCCTCGGCGCCCGGCGGCTCGGGAAACCACGGCCTGGACGTCAACTGGCGCTCCGAGCCGGGCCTGATCGACTTCTTCAACGCCACCTTCGCGCGGGTCATGCCCGCCCCCGATGACGCGTCCGCCCAGCCCTTCGAGGCCAGGTTCTCATCGCTCGGCTCCGGTCCGGCAACGCCAGGCGTCGAGCCGACGGTGGCCTACCTCGAATCGTACGAGCCCGAGGATGGGGATTACCTGCCTTCGAGCGAGGCCGAGGCCTGGCGCATCGCCGAGCTGGCGCGCTCCATCGTCGACGATGGCCAGATCGTGGCGGCCAAGGGCCCCGATGGCCGCAAAGTCGCCCGGCCCTGCCGCTGGGAGGACATAGCCATCCTGTTCCGCTCGACGGCCAGCCAGAACGTCGTCGAGCGATACCTGCGCTTGCTCGGCGTCCCCTATACGGCCGCGTCGACCGCGGGCCTCTACGCCGAGTCGATTCTTGGCGACCTGTACGCGATGCTCAGGCTGGCGGTCTACCCGGACGACCGCCTGGCCTGCGCCGCCGTGCTCCGCGGCCCCTTCGCGAGGCTCTCGGACGATTCGGTCTTCTCGCTGTTGTCCGACGGCGAAGGCTGCGCGCTGGACCGCGACGGCGACGGCTTACCGCCGGACGATCGCGCCAGGCTGGCCGCCGCCCGAGAGACCTGGCGGGGCCTGCGCTCCATGGCCGACCGCGAGCCGCTGCGCGCCCTCGTCGAGTACCTATGGTACGGACGGGGCTTGCGCTGGAATGCGCTCAAGGATCTCCAGACGACGGCCTTCCTCGAGCATTTCGACTACGCCTGGAGCCTGGCCGCCGCGGCCGACGCGCGCGGCGATCGGCTGGTCGACCTCGTATCGTCGCTCGAAGCGACGATAGGCCGGCTTGACCGCTTCGACGAGAACGTTTCGAAGGAAAGCGCTCGAGGCGTATCGCTGATGACCGTCCACCTGAGCAAGGGGCTCGAATTCCCCGTCGTTATACTGCCTGACCTCGACGCGACCGGTCGGAACGGCCTCCGCTCGCCGGTGGAGCCCTCGGGCCGCTTCGGGCCGTCGATGCGCCTCCTCGGGCGGGACGACGATCCGGCGGATCCGATAGCCGAGCTATGCTCGGCTCTGCGCAAGCACGAGCGCGGCGAAGGCGACGAGGCTATGGACGAGGACCTGGCCGAGACGACGAGGCTGTTCTACGTCGCCTGTACCAGGGCCGTTTCAAGGCTCTATCTGGTCGGGAAGGTACCGCGGAGCGCCGACGCCGCGGGCCGGAGCTTCCGCGGGCTGTTCATACGCGCCTGGCCCTGGGCCGGCCCGGCTAGCCTGGGCGACGAGGAGTTCCTATCGGATCGCCCGGGCGATGCTCCGCCCTATCTCGGGGTCGAGTACGTACCGCCGCGGACCAAGCTCGACTACGTCGGGCTCGTCGGTAGCGAGGCCGCGGACCAAGCGCGAGGCGGCGGGTCCGGGGCGTCGCGCATGGCGGCTTCGGCCGCCGCCGCCGTCCGGGCCGTGCCGAGGCGAAAGGGCCGCTGGGCGGTCACCCAGGCGGCCGAGCGGATAGCGGAAAAGTCGCCGAGGGTCCAGAGCGCGGCACCGCCTGTCGACGCCGCCGCCGAGGCCGCCGAGGCCGCCGAGTCCGCCGAGGGCTCGCTACGGGAGACGGAGTTCGGCACGCTCTGCCACCAGTTCGTCGAGGCGCTCCTAGCTCGGCCGGGAGAACCGCCCGAGCCTTCCGGCCCGGTGGCCGTCTCGCTCGCCCGCCTGCCCAAGGGTCGCGCCGACCTCGTACGCGCAGAGGCGCTCGCGCTGGCCGAAGGCTTCGTGCGATCGGAGCGGGGGCGGGCCGCGATCGCCGCGCGGTCGGCCAAAGCCTCGGAAGGAACCGTCTTCGAGATGGAGTACCCCTTCGTCTGGCGGGCCGCCGCAGGTCAGGCCGGGGCCTTCCCCATCGCGCTGACGGGTAGCATCGACCTCGTCTACGGAGACCGGACAGGTCTTTGGGTCGTCGACTTCAAGACCGACAGGGTCGTCGCCCCGTCGCGCCACGCCTTCCAGCTAGCCGTGTACCGCGACGCGGCCGAGGCCATGTTCGGCCGCCCGGCGAGAGCGGTCGTCCACTACCTACGCCATGGCGAGGAACGCGAAATCGTCGAATCGCCGGATCTATCGCTCCTCGAGGGCGAGTAATGTTTTTTTATCTAGTTGCTCCAAATAATCAAAAAAATACTAGACTAAGAATGGATTGTCTGCCATACTGCTGGAACGAAGAATGGCACGCGGCACTACACCTTCGTTACGCCGCGCATCCAGCCCGATGTCTGTACCCAACACGGCCCCGCATCCAGCGTGCCGTTCTTCGTGCACTAAAACATAGCAATAAATTGAGCCTAGGCACGGCGCCAGCCGCCGCGCGAAAGGTACGCCCGTGAACGACACCTCACCGCCGGTCAAGCGACCGGGCTTCTTCTCCATCTTCGGCTTCTTCTTCGGTATCTCGGCCATTACCATAGGCGGCGGCTACGTCATGGTGCCGGTCATCCAGCGAGCCCTCGAGAAGCGCGGCTGGCTACCGGAGGACGAGTTCTACGACCTGTTCGCGACCGCCCAGAGCGTACCCGGTCCCCTGGCGCTGAACACCGCGATGTTCGCGGGGCGCAGGGTCGCCGGGCTGCCCGGCTTCCTGGCCGCCTTCCTCGGCATACTGCTGCCGCCGTTCGCGGCCATACTGCTGCTCGCGGCCCTGCTCGGCGCTATCGGGGACTGGCCCGTCGTCCAGGGCTTCCTGGACGGGGCCTTCGCGGTCGTTCCCGGCCTGACCGCCGCGCTCGCGTTCAACATGATACGGAAGCGCCGCTGGACGCCGCTCAGGGCTGTCATGACCGTGGCGTCGGCCGTCGCGATAACGCTCGCGGGCACCTGGGCGGTACCGACCTTCTTCGCCGTCGTCGCCGTGTCCGCCTTCGCCGAAAGGAAGGGCGCATGCTGAGGCTGGCGCTCGTATTCCTCAAGATAGGCGTCGCGGCCTACGGCGGCGGCTGGACCATCGTCGGCATAATCCGGACCGAGATCGTCGGGCGGGCCTGGATGAGCGCCGAGGAATTCGCGAAGCTCGTCGCGATGGCGCAGATCACCCCGGGGCCGGTGGCCCTCAACGCGGCGACCCTCGTCGGCTACAGGCTGCACGGGCTGCTCGGCGCCGCGGTCTCCACGCTGGCGGTCGTCGCGGCCCCGGTCGCCCTGTCCCTGCTCATCGGCGGCTTCTTCGCCAAGGCGACCAAGAGCGGCGCCAGGCTGACCGAGGCGCTCAAGACGGGTACCATAGGCCTGATCGCGATGACGGTCTGGGCCTTCGCGCCGGCGGCCGTCTCGTCAGGGCTGAACGTCGCCATAGCGCTGACGGCCTTCGCCGTCTCGGCCTTCACCAGGATCAACCCGCTGTGGATCATCCTCGGCTCGGGCGTCATCGGCGCCGCGACGCGGGCGTTTTTAGGATAATATGCGCTCGCTTTATACGATAGATAGCGTATACTTGACTCATTACGCGCGCTTCGACGCTTCGTGGAGACGAGTCGATGAATAACGAACGCATCATGATAGTCGAGGACGAGAAGATCATCGCGATAGACCTCCAGCGCAGGCTGGAGCGCTTCGGATACGACGTCGTCGGAATGGCCGGCGAAGGGACCGAAGCCGTCGCGATGGCGCTCGAGCTCACCCCCGACATCATTCTGATGGACATAATGCTGGCCGGCGACATGGACGGCGTCGAGGCCGCCAAGGCCGTCAAGGCGTCCAAGGATATCCCGATCATCTTCCTGACCGCCTACACCGACGAGAGGACGCTCGAGCGCGCCAAGGAAGTGGAGCCGTACGGCTATATCCTGAAGCCGTTCAAGGAGCGCGAGCTCTATACGACGATAGACATAGCCCTCTATAAGCACGAGATGGCCAGTCGGCTGACCCGCCAAGAGCGCTTGTTCAGCGCCATCCTGCAGTCCATCAACGACGGCATCGTCGCCCTGGACACCGACCTGAACGTCAGCTTCATGAACCAGGTGGCCGAGGATATCGTCGGGACGAGCGAGCGCGAGGCCAAGGGCAAGCACGTCGGCACCATCCTATCGATCCTCGACCCGGCGACGAAGAGCGACATGCTCACCGGCATGATCAACGTCGGCAAGCGCTCCACCTTCTTCACCGACGTGTCGCTCAGGAACCTGGCGGGCCAGACCGTGGTGCTCGACGGGGCGATCACGAAGATCCACGAGCAGGCCAACTCGACCGACGGCTACCTCATCACGATGCGCGACATCACCGAGCTCAGGCGCCTATCGGACTCGCTCAACTACCAGTCGAGCCACGACAGCCTGACCGGCCTCTCGAACCGCGAGGAATTCAGCTACAAGCTCAGCGAGATACTCAAGAACGTCAAGATGGTCGGCGGCTCGCACGCCCTGCTCGTGCTGGACATCGACCGCTTCAAGGCGGTCAACGACACCTGCGGCACCCTCGCCGGCGACGAGCTCCTCAGGCAGATAGCCAGCCACGTCCAGACCAATATCCAGCGCAACGACCTCTCGGCGCGCATAGGCGCCGACGAGTTCGCCATCATCCTGATGAACTGCGAGCTCGAGGACACGATCAACGTGGGCAACCGCCTCCAGGGCGCGGTACAGCGCCAGCGCTTCCAATGGCAGGCGACCACGTTTCCCATCACCCTGAGCATCGGCATCGTGCCGATCGACCGCGACGCCGGCGACATCCACGCGGTGCTCGCGGCCGCGGACGATTCCTGCCACATCTCCAAGGAGGAAGGCGGCAACAAGATAACGATCTTCAGCGCCCAGGACAGCAAGTTCAAGCGGCGGCGCGGCGACATGGAGTGGATCGGCAAGATCAACCGGGCCGTCGAGGAGAACCGCTTCCTGCTCTACTACCAGCCCATCGAGCCGCTCGGCGCGGGCGCCGAGCCGAAGATCGAGATACTACTGCGCCTGGTCAACGAGGACGGCAGCATCTCCGGGCCTACCGACTTCATCCCGGCGGCCGAGCGCTACAACCTGATGCCTCAGGTCGACCGCTGGGTGCTCGAGAACTCGATGCGGGCGTTCAGGCTATTGTCCGACCAGGGGTCGCCGCTGGCCGACCGGATCTTCTCGATCAACCTCTCGGGCCCGGCGCTGCTCGACGACGCGCTGATCGACACCATCCTGTACTATCTGAACAAGTACTCGCTCAAGGCCAGCGATTTCTGCTTCGAGATTACCGAGACCGCGGCGATCCAGAACCTGTCCTACGCGACGCGCTTCATGAACCGCCTCAAGGTCGAGGGCTTCACCTTCGCCCTCGACGACTTCGGCGCCGGTTTCTCGTCCTTCGGCTACCTACGTACGCTACCCGTCGACTACATCAAGATCGACGGCTCGTTCGTGCAGAACATCGACGAGAGCCCGGTCAGTTACACGATGGTCGAATCGATCAACTCGATCGGCCACGTGATGGGCCTCAAGACGATAGCCGAATTCGTCAAGGGCCCGGCGATCAAGGACAAGCTGGTGGAGCTGGGCGTCGACTACGGCCAGGGTTACCACTTCTCCAAGCCGCTGCCGCTGTTCGACTAGGTCAGCGGCCGGGCCCGGACCAGTCTCGACACACCGAGCCGACGTCCCGCTCGAAGCGCGGCAGATCGTCGAGGCTCTTGACCGGCGACAGCTCCTCGGGTTTGGCAATGGGAAGGAGGCGCGCGCGCCCCTCGGCCGCGAGTAGCGCGTCGACGTTGTCCAGGGCGAACTCGCCGCCCAGGTCGTCCGAGGCAGGAGCGTTGCCCGGTATCGCGTAGCCCCCGTCCGGGCTCCAGTAGCGTTCCCGTATCGACTCGATGGCCTCGCGTAGCGCCTCGGCGCGGTAGACGCGCAGGCCGACGTTGGTGTAGCCGGCGGCGCCGCTTTCGACCGCCCCGCCCGCTTTCGCGGCGCCCCCCCGCAGCTTGGCGTGCCCGAAGCTCGCCGGTAGGCCGCCGGGCCCTAGGCCTATCGGGTAGGCCGGCGAGTCGACGAGGGCCGCCGGCAGGAGGAGCCCCGGGGCCCGGTCGCCGAGTTCGCGCTCCAGCGCGGCCATCGCGGCGAGCGAGGCCAAGGCGGTCAACGGGCTCGAGGCGTCGCCGCCGAAGTTCACCGTCACGTAGTCGTAGCCGGACCATAGGCCGAGCGTCTGGAACGCGGCGTCGCCATGGCCGCGCGGCTTACCGCCGGGGGCGCCCTGGGTCGCGAAGCGATACGAGCCTGGCGCGAAGCCGAACGGCCCGAGGATGCGCTCCTCGATCTCGCGCTCCCAGCCCCGCACGACGATGACGTGGTGGCCGAGGTCGCGTACGGCCGCGAGCGCGTACGAGGCGATCGGCGCCGGGTCCGGCCCGAAGGGCATGGCGTTACGGACGGGATAGAGGCCGCGCGGCGCTCTGGGATCGGCGCCCATATCCCGGCCGGCCGCCCTGGCCGCCTCCAGCGAGGCTACCCAGCGCGAGCCCGAGCCGGCGAGCATGGTCAGGCAACAGGTCCGCCCAGCGAGCTCGAGCGCCAGCCCGTCCGAGTCCCGGACTCCTAGCGTCGACGCGGCCGCCTCAGGCAGGCCACGACGGGCCGAGAAGGCCCGCGACAGGCCGGTCGTCGTCAACTCGTCGAAGCTCATCCGCCCGCCCATCGCCTAAGCCTCGGGCAGGAAGGACGGCTTCGTCGGCATGACGCGGTACTTGCGCACGAAGCCGCTGGGGCGGTAGGTCATCTTGGCCTGCCTGAGCCCCTCGTCGCCGAGGTCCTGTTCGCGGTTGACCTGCCTGAAGTAGGGCGGCAGGGCCTGGGCGAAGGCCTGGTTGATGAACTGGTAGATGCCCTTATAGTCGCCGGTCGCCTTCTCGAAGTGCACGGCGAACATGCGGGCCTTGGCGATAGGCTCGCCGAGCGCGTAGCCGGCCGGCTTGCCGTCGACGTAGTAGACCGCGCCGCGCATGCCCAGGCGTTCGTACAGCTCGAGCGCTTCCCTGGCGGCCGCATAGTCGCCGTCTATGCCTTTCTCGACCCGCCACGCGTCCAGGACGCGGATAGCGTCGGCGACGTTCGAGGCGTCGAGCTCCTTCTGCTCGTACGAGTACGAGTTCAGGAAGGCGTTCACCAGGTTGCGCTTCTTATGGTACGCCTTGCCCGACAGCTCGGCGAGATCCTTACGGTCGTACAGGTAGTCGAAGTTGTCGCGGTCCTCGTGGACCTCGTAGCCGGCGGCCTCGAGGCGGATGCGCTCGGCCTTGCACTGGCTCTCGGACATGTTCTTGAGGTAGCAGTGATCCTCGAACAGGCGCTCGAGCGTGGCGTTCGGCGGGATGCAGCACGGCGTGAAGAAGAAGCGCTCCCCGCGCTTCTCGCCGGAGATTACGTAGGTGGAGCCGCTGATATGCGACGCGGTGTACTTGTAGGTGTCCCGGAACAGGTAGAGGCCGGAGAAGGTGAACTCCGACACGCCGTCCGCTAGCAGGTTGAGGGCCGGGTAGAGGTCGTCGCGCATGTCGACGGTCACCGGGGCGAATTCAGGGTATTCTGGTATTGGCATGCCTACGACTATATGCAAAATTCCCGATAGAATCAAGGAAAGGCCCGGGCCGCGATGAACGCGCGTCCCGGGCCTTGATGAGGCGATCGCCCCGGCTAGGGTTTGAGGGAGTCGATCCGATGCTCGATCATCAGGTCGAGCTTGCGGTTCTCGAGCTGCAGGGCCTCGAGGCGCAGGCGCTCGCGCTCCAGCTCGAGCTCCTTCTCGCGGACAGCGCAACGGGCCAGGTCCACCCGATTGCGGCCGCGCTTGGCGAGCAGGATGAAGCCGAACACGATGCACGGCGCCACTATGAAGATGGACACGATGGCCAGGACTCCCTCGTACGGCATGCTCTATTCCTTGATCAGGATGAATTCGACGCGGCGGTTCTTCCACCGGTTCTCGGCGTCGGTGAACGGCACGACCGGCTCGGAGGAGCCCAGCCCCCGTACCGACAGGCGTTTCGGGTCGACGCCGTACTCGATGAGCTTCTGCATCACGAGCGCGGCCCGATTCTCCGACAGCGGCAGGAGCTCCCTGGTCTCCTCCCGGTCGATCGCCGGCTGGCCTGCCCCGGTCATCTTGGCGATCGAGTTGGCGTGGCCCTCCACCCGGATCTTGTAGTCCTTGAAGCGGTTGAGGATCTGGGCGATGCGCTTGAGCACCTCGGCGTTGCGGTCGAGGGTCTCCTGCGGCAGGTCCTTGAAGTCGGCGAAGTCCGGCCTGAACACGATCGACGGGACCTTGATCTTGAGCCGGTCGCCGTCGCGGATGACCAGGACGTCCACGGAGATGAGCCCCTCGGAGACCGTCTGATTGCCCAGCTCGTCGACGATGGTCAAGCGGTACGGGTAATCGGTCGCGGCCTCGACCAGCTCGCCCTTCTGCGAGCGGCCGTCCCAGGCCAGGCGCTCGGCCGGCTTGCCGCGGCCGCTCCACGAGAAGAAGACGCGCTCCGCCCGCTTGGCGCCGGCGCTCTCGCTCACGGCCACCTCGACGATGTCGAAGCGCCAGGAGTCGATCACGCTGGCGTCGGAGACGGCGAGCGATATCCTGAGCTCGTCGTCGACGCCATCGTTATCGGGGCTGAAATAACGGGGCGAGGTCGTCATGGCGACCTTCGGCCCCTCGGTATCGAGGGAGAATGTCGCGCTGGAGGCCTGCGCGCGGTCGCCCTTGAGGTAATCGACCGTGAAGACGGCGGTATAGGCGCCCTGCCTGAGCTGACCGTCGTCGGACTTGCCGTCCCAGGCCAGCTTGGCGGGAATGGTCGCGCCCTTGCCCGTGAACGAGCGGCGCGTGACGCCGTCATCGCCGACCATGGCCAGCTTCCAGGAATCGATGCCGTCGGTCAACTTCACGACCAGGCCGAAGGACATCTCGTCGAACATGCCGTCGCCGTTCGGGCTGAAGCCGGCTGCGCTGGCGGTGACGAAGGCCTGAGTCTGCCTGGTATCGACGACCATCCTCTGGATGGCTTTCTCGGTCTTGTTGCCGGCCGGGTCCTCGGATCGCACGACGTAGCGGTAGGCGCCGTCGGCGACCTTATTCCCCTCGGAATCGGCGCCGTCCCAGTCGAAGTCGACGGCGGCGTCCTTCCAGGTCCAGGCGCGCATGACGCGGCCGGCCGAGTCGAGGATGGCCCCTTCCCAGGTGTCACCGGGCGTCGACGTCTGGCGTATGGAGAGGACATCCTTGCGGCCGTCGCCATTCGGGCTGAACAGGGTCTCGGCGGCGGACAGCTCTATGGCGGGCGGCGTGACGTCGAGCGCCAGGTCGACCGAGCGGGCGCTCTCGACCTCGGCGGTGACGAAGCGCACCTCGAGGGCGGCCCGGTAGATACCGTCGGGGGCCTTCGAGCCGTCGTCCCTACGGCCATCCCAGCTCAGGCGCGCCGGCAGCGAGCCGGAGCCCGAGTAGCCGCGGACCTTGGCGTCGGCCGCGTCGACCACGGTCAGGGACCACGACTGCACGGCCGTGGCGGATTGGCTCTCCGGGACCATCGCCACCGTATCGGCGACGCCGTCGCCATTCGGACTGAACGCGCGACGGTCGAGCGATAGCCGTACGGCCTTGTTCTGCGTGTCGACGACGATAGCCGGACCGGTCGCGGAACCCGAGTTGCCGGCCTTGTCGGTGGCCGACAGACGGTACGCGTACGAGCCGTCGGGCACCACCTTGCCGGCGTCGTCGGAGCCGTCCCAGATGACGGTCGGATCGGGCTTGCCTATGAAGATCCACGTCTTGACCGGGGCGCCGGACGCGTCGAGTAGCTCGCCGGCCCAGCGTTCCTCGGTCGAGCCGGCCTGGCTCAGGGTCAGCGTCGCGTCGGCGTCGCCGAGCGGGTTGAACGCGGCGCGGCCCACCGAGACGGAGGCCGCCGGCGGCGTGACGTCTATGACGAAATTCGGAGAATGCGCCACGGGGCCGTGGCCGTTCACGTAGGAGACCGACAACCGGGTCCGGTAGGTCCCCTCGGGCAGGGCCGCCCCGGAGGCGTCCTTACCCGAGAAACGGTAGGCCGGCTCGATCGAATCGGCGCCGACGCCAGAGGCGGCCCAGCGCTCGACGCCCTTGTCGTCGAGGACGGCGAGGCGCCACGACGCGAGGCCGGCCTTGACCGGCACGTTCGGCGTCAGCGTCAGAGAGTCCTTGACGCCGTCGCCGTCGGGGCTGAAGGCGGCCAGGTCGATGGACACGCCGACCGGCGGCTGCTGGGTATTGACGATGATGTTGTCTATCCTGGCGGAGCCCTGGTTACCGGCCCGGTCGACGGCGGCGACACGGTAGGAGTACACGCCATCAGGCACCACCTTGCCGGAGTCGTTCTTGCCGTCCCAGCGCAGGGCCGACGGGGCGGCCGACGCGGTCGTCCAGGAGCGTACCGTCGCTCCGGCGGCGTCGGTGACGACGGCAACCCAGGAGTCCTCGACGGACCCTTCCTGCGCTATGGCGAACTCGTCCTTGCTGCCATCGCCGTCCGGGCTGAAAATCAAGGCGTCCCCGGCGGGACCCGAGGCCTTGACGCTCGGCGGGACAGTATCGATGACGACCGGCCAGCGCTCGGTGGAGGCCACGTTGCCGTTATCGTCGACCGCCTCGATGACGACGAAGTAGCGCCCATCCGGGGCCGCGGCGCCGGAGTCGGTTAGGCCGTTCCACTCGAGCTCGGCCGGGACGTCGACTCCCTTCTTCACGTAGAGCAGGCGTCCCAGGAGGCCCTTCAGGTCCTGGTTCTCGGGCCTGGACTCCTTATTGGCCATGGTCTTGACCACGGCGCCCGACTCGTCGAGTACCTTGAGCGAGAAGCTCTGGACGTAGCGCTGGTCGGTGATCGAGAGCGGCAGCGTCAGAAGGTCGCGAGCGCCGTCGCTGTTGGGGCTGATGTAGTAGGCGTCATGCTCGACCGCGGGATAGCTCACGGTGATCCTGGGCGGGACCCGATCGAGTACGCCGACCGGCACGTTCGCTCCGCCCGAGAAGGCCCATACGCCGCCGTACAGCTCGGCGGCCGAGAAGGATGGGCGAATCTCCGAACGGTCCAGGCCGGCCTTCGAGAGGAGCGAATCGTCGCTCTCGCGGTCGATGGCGAAGCTCGCGCCGAGGCCGAAGCTGGGTAGCAGGCCCTGGTCGACGCCGGCGATCGCCTCGCGCAGGTTGAAGTCCCAGCCGAGCCTGAGGAAGGCGCGGTCGCGCCAGCCGAGCCTCAGGCCCGTCGCGAAGACGGCGTTCTGGAAGGTGGGCAACCATAGGTCGGCGTTGGCCGACAGCTTGAGGCCGGCCTTGTCGGCCCGTATGAGGTCGGCGGAGGCGCCGACCTGCGGGGTGAACGGAGCGTCATAGGCCGAGGCGAGCCCGCCCGACAGCCCCACCGCGCCGGGAGCCTCGAACGCCTTGCCCATGTTGCGCAGCGAGGCGCCCCAGACGAGGTTCTTGAGCGCGCCGACGTCGCCGGCCAGGCCTATCACGCCGAGGTCGGCGGCGAGGCCCCAGCCGAAACCTCCGTTCGAGCCGAGCCGCGTATCGACGGCCAGTCCGAGCAGCAGGTCCGGGTACAGATCCTTGGCCAGCCCGACGCGGCCCGTGACCACGGTGCCGAGGGGCATCGAGCCGAAGGGCGACGACAGGAGACCGAGATAGCCGGTCCAGACGCCGTAGGCCCGAGGTACGGCTATGCCGAGGTTCAGGGCGCTGCCCCAACCGGTATCGTCGGCCAGGCCGACGAGGGCGCCGTAGCTCAGATCGAGGGTCAGGCGCTGTTGCGCGGCCGAAGCGGCCGGATTGGCCAGATCCGCCATCGGCGATTCGGTCGAGGCGGCCGAGTAGCCTCCTGCGAGGAGCGCGGGTGAGGCGAGCGAGGCGGCCGTCTCGGCGCCGCTAGGCGGGTCGTAGGCCGCCGCCAGCGACAGGGCCAACGACGCTATGGCGATCAAGGCCAGGGGCTTTGCTCGGAGGATCATACGGGCGCTCCTTCTCAAGACGGGGTACGGTTAACAGTATAATGCAATGCCGCGCGGAACGGTTACACTCATCACTGGTACATGATGACGAGGGGCATCGGGTCGAGGGCCAGCACCTCTTCCGGCTTCATCAGGGGCTTGTCCCAGCCGGCGCCCACGACCTTCGACTCGAAGAACAGCTTGAAGCCCTTGACCGGCATGTTGGACAGGCGCGCGTTGCTCGCGTAGGTCAGGCGCTTCAGGGCCGGGGAGCCGAAGCCGTCGGCGGTATGGACGAGCACGACCCGGTCGAAACCGGCCTTCACGCTCCCCGAGTCGCGTATCATCGTCGGCTTGAACTGATGGACGACGAGCATGCGTATCCCCGGCAGCCCGTGGTCGCGCAGGTAGGCGTCGATGAGGCGCTGGGCCTCATTGAGCTCAGCGCCGGTGATCGAGCCTATCTCCTCCATCGGCTTGAGGGTTCGCCATTCCGGGTCGATCGCCAGGTGCACGTTCGGGTAGGACAGGTACGGCAGCATCGAGCGGACCGACTCCTCCACCCCGTACTTACCGAGCTGGTGGTCGAGGAAGACGAGCCAGCCGCGCTCCGCGGCGAACTCGATATACGAGCGGACGACCGAGTCCTTGAGGATGCCTATCTCCCCGGCCGGCCAGCAGGTGCCGTAGATGATATAGAAGGCCGGCACCACCCCGAGATCGCCGTTGACGCCGTCGTACAGCCTAGCGTAGCCGTCGAGCAGCGGCGCCAGCTGTTCCTTGGTATACTCCCCGAGTATGCCCATCGAGGGGGCTCCGGGCTTGCCGTAGAAGGCGAGCACCTGGTTGCCGGCGAGCACGGGCGTACGCTCGGCCGCCTCGGCGGCCGCGAGCTCGGTGGACCGTCTGAGAGCCTCGGCGTCCTCGGCGCTCATGGGCGGACGCGGACCGTAGACGACGCGGCCCTCCGAGCTCGGCTCGGGTACGGCTCCGAGTAGGGCCGGGAACAGCCGGTACGGCTCCGCCGTCCTCGCTGACGAGGCGTCCGCCGTAGCGGGCCGGGTCGCCATCGCCATCGCCATCGCCGTCGACGAGGTCGAGGCCGAGGTCGAGGCAGAGCCGGCCGCCGCCTGCGCCGCTTCCGGTCCCGAGGCCGAAGCGGCTTCGGGGCCGGCGCCGACGCTCTCGGAGAACTGAGACGACGAACCGAGGCTGACGAGGGCGGCGGATACGAACACCGCGATAGATACGAGCGTTGACCTATGCATGGGGGACGCGGGCATGGACCATCCTTGATCGGCGTTATTCCCTTAGACTATCGGCTCGGGTCGGTAGAACCTGAACCGCTGACGCTACGGCCCAGGCGGCACTCGCCTATTCGGCCGATCGGGCCGATACTATGAGCGATGGCACCATTGAAGCACGATAGTCGACCTTGCTGCCGCGCCCTCGTAGCGGCGCTCACGATGCTCGCGGCCTTGTCGTCCGTCGCGCCGGCCCGGGCCGATGGCGCGGCCGGCTCGCTCGGCGGCGACAGGCCCATCTCGTCCATGCCCGAGAACGACGACATACGGATCGGCGCTTGGGCCAGGCTCATCGAAGGCCCCAAGGCCCAGGCGCTCGCCTACCCTGGCGCCGCGGCCAGGAACGGCTGGGGCCCCTGGTCGATCTCGGTGATCGACGGCGGCGACGCCTTCTACGTCGTCTTCGCGCCTGGCTCGGGCGGGGCCAAGCCGGGCGGCGGGCCGCTCTACGCCCAGGGTAGCTGGATCATCAAGCGATCCGCCGCCGACGGCTCGGTCCTGCAGGCCAAGGTCTTCGTCCGGAGCGACCCCGGCACCTTCGTCAGGCTGTACCCCTACGGCTCGCGCTCCAGGATCGACGTCGTGGCCTATGGCGGCGTCCTCTACCACAAGGCGATCATACCGCTCCCCTTCGAGGAGCTGCTGCGCTCGCCGTTCTCGCGGATCGTCGGCCTGACCTCCGACGTGATCGACTGGAGCAGATTCTCGCCCGACCCGGCGCTGTATCGGGACCTGCGCGGCCTCATGGCCTCGGTTCGCGCCGGGCTGCCGTCGCTGCGCTACGCCGACGACGGAGCGATAGACGCCGACGGGCGGGCCGTCCTCATCTCGACGCTCGCCGACCAGGCGAAACCCGCCGGCCTCAACTGCTCGGGCTTCGTGAAATGGCTGGTCGACGGGATGTTGCATCCTATTACGGGGAACTACCTGGCGGTGGGCAGGCTCAAGGAACGCATGCTCGACCGCCGCGGCTCCTCGTTCACCATCGGCTTCGAGGAGCGATACGACCCGTTCTTCGGGCTCGACTGGTCGCGCGCGTTGGCCCGGGCGGCCTGGTCCGCCTTCTACCCGTCGCTGCGCGACGAGTCGCCGCTCGCCAACGACGTCGCCGAGGCGCCGTTCGCGCTGCGCGTCTCCGACGCCGATCCGGTCAACGGCGGCTCGGCCTACGAGCCGTATTCGGACAACTTCGACGACGCCGGCCTCGACGTGCGCGGCCTCAAGGCCGTGCTGTTCATGCTGGCATCCTCCGAGCCCGGCCGCTTCTACCTCGCCCAGTTCAACGCCCGCGAGAGCGCCCCACCCAACCTGCGGCGCTATTTCCATATCGCCGCCCTCTTCCCGTACTTCGACGAGGACGGCGCCTTCAGGGTGGCGGTCTTCGAGAGCGCGGCGGAGACGTCCCTCGACGCGGTGACGCGGCGCGGCTACGAGTTCGTCAAGCTCGTGCGCATGCCGGCGGCTAGCCGCTTCGAACCCCAGGCCCTGGACCGACCGTGAGGATACGCTTCCTCGGCACCGGCACGAGCCACGGCGTGCCGGTGCTCGGCTGCTCCTGCCCCGTATGCTCGTCCACCGACCCGCGCGACACGCGCTACCGCTCCTCCGCCCTGGTGACCGGCGACGGCGGCGAGCGCATCCTGCTCGACGCGGGCCCCGAATTCCGGTTACAGGCGCTCGCCGCCCACCTCGACGCCCTCGACGCGCTCCTCGTCACCCACGCCCACGCCGACCATGTGCATGGTATAGACGACGTGCGCCCGCTGACGCGGGGCCGGCCGCTACCGGTCTACGCCTCCGGACTGGACGCGTCCGAGCTGCGGCACCGCTTTTCGTACGTGTTCTCGGCCGGCCAGGCCGGAGGCGGCAAGCCGCGGCTCGAGCTCCTCGACCTCGACGGGCCGGACGGAACGGGCTCCGCGCCGCGGCAGGTCAGCGTCGGCTCGCTCGTCGTCCGCCCCGTTCCGCTCTCGCACGGCGGGCGGCGCGTCCTCGGCTATAGGCTCGACGGCCTGGCCTACGCGACCGACTGCTCGTCCGTCCCGGACTCGTCGAAGGCTATGCTACGCGGCCTCGACCTGCTCGTGCTCGGCGCGCTGAGGCTCAGGCCGCACCCGACGCACCTGTCGGTGGACGAGGCGCTGGCGCTGGCCCTCGAGCTGCGGCCGGCCAGGCTGCTCCTGACCCATATCTGCCACGACCTGTCCCATGAGCGGCTCCAGAGCTACTGCGACGACGCCGGCCTGCCCTTCCCGGCCGGCCCGGCCTACGACGGGCTCGAGCTCGAGGTCTAAGCGCCGGCCGGAAAAGCCCCATATGCAAGCGTTCGCCACAAAAAAGCCGCCCCTCTCGGGGCGGCTTTTGTAGCTCGATACGCTCGGCTCGTTCGTATCACATGCCGCTGGAGATGCGGGTGATGATCTCGCCGGCCTTCTCCTGGTACTTGGTCGGATCGCCGTCCGAGGCCTTCTGCAGGTAGGCCCGGGCCTCGTCGAAGCGCCTGGAGGCGTAGGCGTTGATGCCGAGCGCGTAGTTGGTGATGGGCGCGTCGCTACCGAGCTCGAGGGCCTTGAGATAGTAGTCCTGCGCCAGCGCGTAGTCGCCGCGGGCGTAGGCGATCAGGCCCAGGTAGTAGTGCGGGATGTAGCTGGCGGCGTTCTTGGTCAGGGCTTGGGAGAAGGCCTTGTAGGCGGTCTCGAGGTCCTTGTCGCCGTAGGAGCGAACCCCGGAGGTCACCAGCTCGGCGAAGGTCTTCTGGCCGTCCAGGTAGGTCAGGAAGTCCGACTCCGCCGCTTCCTGCCCGTGCCAGCGCAGGAAGAAGTCCCGGACGGCGTTCTGGTTCTGCTCGAGCGTCGCGTCGCGGGCCAGGAGGCCGATGGCGTCCCAGACGAAACGGTTATAGCGCCGGTCGGGGCTGTTGATGAAGAACGAGACGAGGGCCCAGGACTGCGGGTAGAACACGTCGAGCCCGCTCTTGGCCTCGTCGGAGGACAGGAGCATCAGCTCGGAGACGGTGTAGAGCCGATCCTGCGACTTGAGCAGCTTGATGGTCTCGAGCCAGGACTGGTTCTCGGCGTAGGCTACGACGCCGGTGGACGGATTGGCCCGGGTGCGCTCGAAGAATACGGCGAAGCCTTCCCGGATCCAGAGCGGAGGCTCCGGGACGAAGGCCTTGAGGAACTGCACGAAGGCCTGGTGGGCGAGCGAGGCGTCGAAGTCGTCGGCGCTGGCCTTGCCGAAGATGACCAGCTCGGAGCGCTCGATCGTCGGGTAGTGCAGGTAGACGAAGTCGTCCTTGGTCTCGCCTATCACCTTGGCCAGGTAGGCGTCGAACGAGGCCTTCTCGGCGAACTTCCTGACCGTCAACGGGGCCTTGAGGGCCGATTCGTCGAAGCGGAAGTACTCGTTGTACACGGCGAAGAGCCCGTCGAGGGTCGTCGCGAGCCTGACGGCGTCATCCTTGCCGGCGTCGGACCAGACGGCGTAGCGCAGGGAGCTGGCGCTGCTGAAAGCGGTCGGCTGCGCGGCCGGAACGGCCACGACCTCGGCGGTAGCCGCGGGAGCGGCTACCGGCGCCGCCGCCGGAGCGGGATTGGTCACGCCCGCGGCATCCTGCGCGCCGGCGCACACGGCCAGCGCCAGGGCGATGACCGCGAAGCTCAGTATTTTCTTCACTATGGTACCCTCCATGGTACGTTTATCCTAAACCCCGTCCAGTCCGTTGTCAAACGGGACCGAACATCCTACTTGGAGAACCGGTCGATGACCAGGTTCACCTCCTCGATCAGGATACCGGTGAAGCGCTCGATGTTGTCGATGATGTACTGCTGCAGATTGTGGATCTTGCCGGACAGCTGAGAGCCGAACGGTACCTCTATCACGACGGTCAGCCTGTAGCCTTGCGAGTCCGACCGGACGGTGATCTTCTGGATACGGATCGCATCGTCGAATTCGTCGATGCAGTGGATGACCATCTGCGACAGCGCCGACTCGGAAATGGCGACGCGGCCGCGCTTCGAGAATTCGGGGCGCACCACCGACTTCTCGTACAGCTTCGGCGTCGTGAGGCCCCCGGGCGACAGGTTGCGCTGCAGGAACACCCGTATGCTGTCGTAGAAGATACGGGGGTAGCTGCGCTTGATCTCGATGGCCGGCACGGGGATGACGTGCTTGCCCTCGACCTTGCGGGCGCGGATCGCGGTGTCGATCTCCTCGCGGCTGGCTATGTCCTCGATCTTGATGGTCTTGGCCGGGTACGGTATCTGGAGGCGCTCGGCGATCTTCATCGTCATCTTCTCTGACGTGCCGATGATGAGGATCTTCTTCCAGCGCGTCTTCTGGAGCACGCGGGCCACCTCGTCGCGATGGGCCTTCTCGTGGAACAGGGCGGTCTTGACCGCCGCCATGTACAGTTTCTCGCGCTTGGCCGACTTGCCGGCCACGATGGCGTCGCCGCTGATCAGCAGTCCGTCGTCGATGATCATATCGATGCCGAACTTCTGGGCGACGAGCTTGGCGCGGAAGCTCTTGCCGGTGCCGCTACCGCCGACGAGCGCGAAGACGCGCACGCCGCGGGCGAGCCAATACAGGTTGGTCAGCGCTTTGAACATCGATCCCTCGAGCCCGGAAGCGGCTAGCGCCCCCGTCCCCCATTAGAAATTCGCCCCCGTACGCGGGCCTACCTACTATATCGGCGTAAACTCCTCGTTTCCAGTACCGATAATGAAGCGAGGGTAGATATGAACATCGAAGCGTTGATGACATTCATAGCCAGAGTCGGGGAGCAGATAGAGGCCCTCGACGCGTTCGTCGAGGACCAGCGGGCCGTGGCCGGCGCGGTCAGGGCCAGGGACTGGCCGGCGCTCGAGAGAGCCCTCGAACGGGCCGGCGCCTCGGCCGGTCGCGTATCGTCCGCGGAAGCCCTCCGCGTCGCGGCCTGGGAGAGCCTCGTCTTCGGACTGGGCCTGCCGGCCGACTCGAGCGTGTTCAGGGCCTCGCTCCTGCTGCCGCTCGAATTCCGCTCGACGCTGAACGAGTCCTACCGCTCCCTGAGGCTGTCGGCCATGCGCGCCAGGATAGAGAACGACGCGCTGTCGGGCTTCGTCGGCAGCGCCGCCTCGACATTGCGCGAGGCGATGGAAGCGGCCTTCCCGGAGCGGAAGGGCCGCATCTACGGCCGGACCGGCCTGCCGAGGCACGCCGGCTCGGGCGCCATGATCCTGGACACGGCTCTCTGATTTAGGAGGCTATCGTGCAATCGACTTTCGCTGGCATTGAACTAGGCAAGCGCGGCCTCGTCGCGCATAACCAGGGGCTCCAGACCATAGGCCATAACCTGACGAACGCCGCGACCGAGGGCTATTCGCGCCAGCGGGTCGAGCTCGGCACGATGGAGCCGCTGTACGCGCCCCACCTGAACCGCGAGGAGACTCCGGGCCAGGTCGGCCAGGGCGTGGTCGCGGTGCGCGTCGAGCGCATGCGGGACGAGCTCCTGGATCGGCGCATCGTCGCCCAGACCGGCGGGCTCGGCTACTGGGACACCCGCGACAAGTATATGCGCCTGCTCGAGCAGATCCACAACGAGCCGACCGAGGTGTCGACGCGCACCCAGATGGACAGGTTCTGGGACGCCTGGCAGGAGCTGTCGCTCCACCCCTCGGAGCTCGCCCCGCGCGAGGCCGTCGTCCAGCGCGGCAAGACCCTCATCGACTCGATCCATGGCCAGTACCAGCGCCTGTCCGCCACCCGCGACATGGTCCAGGACGACATCGAGATCAGCGCCGCCCAGGCCAACGACCTGTCCAGGCAGATAGCCGCGCTCAACGCCGAGATCATCAAGAGCGAGGCGATGGGCGACAACCCGAACGACCTCTACGACCGCCGCGACGTGCTCGTCGAGAAGCTGGCGACCATCGTACCGGTCTCGGTGGATCGCCGCGACCCGGACGAGTTCATGGTACACGTCGACGGCCATATCCTGGTGCAGGGCAAGATCGCGCGCGGCTTCGAGCTGTCGACCGGCGCGGAGTCGGGCGGCTACCCGCGCGTGCTCTGGGCCGACACCGGCGACGAGGCCGTCATACCCGGCGGCTCGCTCGGCGCCATGCTCGAGATGCGCGACGTCGATCTTAAGGAAGAAATAGCCTCGCTCGACACGATGACGCTGACCTTCACCGACCTCGTCAACGAGGTGCACCGCTCCGCCTACGGGCTCAACGGCAAGACCGGCGTGGACTTCTTCACCGAGCTGCCGAGCGTCAACAACATAGCGGGCAACTACGACCGCGACGGCGACGGCGCCTACGACCACAGCTACGTGTACCGCCTGTCAGGCGGGAACGCCCTTGACGCGCAGGAGCAGCTCGGCCTGGCCGGCACGATGCGCCTGTCCGGCCCCCGGGGCCTCGTCGACGTGGAGTACCGACCGACCGACACCGTCGGCGACCTGGTCCGCCGCATCAACGACTCGGGCGCCGACGTGACGGCCCGGCTGACCTCGACCGGTGCCCTGCAGCTGCGCGCCAAGACCGCCTCCGATGGCGAGAGCCCCGACTTCGTCATCCGGCACGTCGAGGACTCCGGCGAGTTCCTCGTCGGCTACGCCGGCCTGCTCGCGGCCTCGGGACCCGACGCCGCCTATTCCTGGGACCGCGCCGACGCGGTGACCGGCCTGCGCGGCGGCGTCGACTACGCGGTGGCCCCGCTCGCCCACCCGTCCGGCTGGATCGAGGTGTCGAGCGCCGTTACCCGCGACCTGACGAGCGTCGCGGCCGGCTTCGGCTCCAACGGCCGGCCCGCCGAAGCCGGCGACGGGAGCGCCGCCATCGCGATAGCCAGGCTGCGCGTCGCGCCGGTCATGGTCGGCTCGCAGAAGACCTTCGACGACTACTTCGCCGACGCCGTAGCCTCGGTCGGGCTCAAGGGCGAGCGCGCGGGCCGCATGGCCGACACGCAGTCCCGCGTCGTCAAGAACCTGACCGATACGCGCGACTCCATCTCCGGCGTCAACATGGACGAGGAACTGTCCAATATGATCAAGTTCCAGCACGGCTACTCCGCGGCGGCCAAGTTCGTGTCGACGATGGACTCGATGCTCGACACCATCATCAACCGCCTGCGCGGCTAGCGTTTGCGTACTAAAAGTCTTGGCCACGGAGGCACGGAGACACGGAGAGGAGGGAGAGATGACTAGGAGTGGAATCAAGGGTTCCAGTTTTCATGCTTCTATTCATCTTCATCCCCCTTATGTTCTTCCTCCGCGCCTCCGTGTCTCCGTGGTTCAAATACCTATCTATCGCAGTCCCAGGGGGTTCAGATGCGTAGGGTAAGCTCGGAATTCATGAATACCGACATGCAGTACTGGCTCAGGCGCAACGAGGACCGCATGGCGTCCATGCAGTCCAAGCTGTCCCGCCAGGAACGGCTCGAGAGCCCGCGCGACGACCCCATGGCCGCCGCCCGCGCCGTGCGCTACGAGTCGTTCGTCGGGCGGCTCTCGCGCTACGAGGAGAACGTCCTGTACGCCAAGGACCGCGCCGACATCGCCGAGGGCTACATGCGCCAGGGCATGGACATCATGCAGCGCGTCCGCGAGCTGGCCATCACCGGCGCGACCGGTACCTTCACCAAGGAGGACAGCCAGGCGATGGCGGTCGAGGTCGACCAGCTCCTGGCCGAGCTCGTCAGCCTGGGCAACGCGCGCGGCCCCGACGGCGACTTCCTGTTCGCCGGCGACAAGGCCAAGACCGAGCCGTTCAGGGCGCTCCAGGGCTACGCGGAAGGCGCTGGAGCCGCGACCACGGTCGGCGTCGACTACCTCGGCGGCCTCGGCACCCCGAAGGCGGAGATAGCCGAGGGCTCCTACCTGCCGTTGAACCTGGCCGGCGACTCGGTCTTCTGGTCCGAGCGCCAGCGCATCGCGTCGGCGGCGGACGCCTCGGCTTACCGGGTGATGGACAGCGCCAGCCTGTTCGTGGACGGCCACGAGGTGGCCCTCCGCCCCGGCGACACCGTCCAGGCGATCATCGCCAAGATCAACGGCTCCGGGGCGGCCGTCAAGGCGTCCCTCGACCCGGCCAAGAACGCGCTCGTGCTCGAGGCGACCGACGCCCACCGCGTCCGGCTCGAGGACGGGGCCGGCTCGAGCGTGCTCGCCGACCTCGGCGTGCTGTCGGGCTCGCGCGTGCCGTCGGACTACGCGCCGACCGCCCGCGTCTCGGGCGGCTCGCTGTTCGACTCGGTGATAGCCCTGCGCGACGCGCTCAACAAGGGCGACTTCATCGACGTCGGCGGGCGCGTGCTCGCCAGCCTCGACGCCGGCATGGAGAACCTCGGCAGGCGCCTGGCCGAGGCCGGCTCGCTGTCGGAGCGCCTGGACATGGCGGCCCTGCGGCTGAACCGCGAGATACCCGACGTGACCAAGCTCCTGGCCGCGGAGAAGGACCTCGACATGACCCAGGCCATCACCGACTTCAAGATGATGGAATACGCCCGCAACGCGACGCTCCAGATGGCCGGCCGCGTGCTGCCCAAGTCGCTCCTTGACTTCCTGCGATGAATCCGGCAGATTTGGCGGCATCATGAAGATACAAACCAAGATCCTCGGCGAGCTGGACGTCGACGAGCGACAGGTGATAGACATCCCCGACGGCCTCATCGGCTTCAAGAAATTCACCAAGTACGCGCTGCTCGACGCGCCCCAGAAGCCGTACTTCTTCCTGCAGTCGACCGAGCTGGCCGAGCTGTGCTTCATCCTGCTCGACCCGTTCCTGTTCAGGCCCGATTACTCGGTCGACGCGGCGGACGAGGCGATGTCGGCGCTCGGCGTGACCGGCCCCGACGACGCGCTCGTGCTGTCCCTCGTCACGGTGCCGCCGGACGGCGGCCCCGTCACCGCCAACCTGATGGGCCCCCTCGTCATCGGGCGCAAGAGCCGGCGCGGCGCCCAGGTGGTGCTCGCCGACCCCCGCTGGCGCACCAAACACGACGTGATGGCGGAGATGGCCGCCTCGAGGAAGTAGCGCGATGCTCATACTGTCGCGCAAGCTCAACGAGAAAGTCGTGATCGGAGACGGCGTGGTCGTGTCGATCGTCGAGATCCGGGGCGACCAGGTGAAGCTCGGCATCGAGGCCCCGAGGAGCGTCAAAGTCTTCAGGCAGGAAGTCTACGACGCCATCCAGGACGAGAACCGCCTGGCCGCCGGCTCCGCCGCCGAGCTGCCGGCCCTGGAGCTTCCCCAGTAAGCAACCCGACGCGCCGCGAGTATCACACGACGCGCCGCCCCGGGCCGGGTTCGAGAATGAATACGGGCCTCGCCGCCGTTAACCTGCGAGCGGAAGCGAGTCAGGTTAAGCGACGGCCGGCGATGGCCGCGATGAGTCGGCGGTCGCGATCATCTCGGCAGGGCCTGTCCAGGAGGCGATCCCCTCGCTACGCGAGGGGCGCCGTCTCCTGGACACTCGCCTCCGCGTGTATGCGAGGCCTTTGTACGAACAAGGTTCTCGGGGCGGCGCGTCGTTGATGTTAGTAGGTAGAGTATCAGCTAACGGTACTCGTAAACGGGCCGGCGTTGGCCTGCGTACTATTCAGTCGCATCCTAGAGATACTCAAGCGCTTCCGGATGATGCTCGTTCATGATCCGATAAAATACTGACACCGTCGTGTTATGCGGAGACTCGACTGGAAGATAACGTTGGTCCTGGCCTAGAACGTGACGAGCTGGTCCTCGCGGAACACGCGGTCGAGGACGTTCTGGCCTTTACGCTCGTCGTAGACGACGGTCATCCACTGGCCGCTCTTATCGTCGAGGTAGAGCATCAAGACAGAACCGTAGTCCGGGTGACAGGCGCGGCTCTTGGCCGCGGCGTTGCCTATCGGGTCGTTTATCTGGTACTTGATCTCCACGAGGATGACGCCGCCCGGCGTGGAGCGGCCCTTGACGCCGACGATGAAATCGGGGAAGTAGAAACCGTGGCCGGCCACCGGCAAAGACACTGAATGCCTCTTGTGCACAGGATTCCGGTGCCACCAGAGCACGGCGCCCGACAGGTCGTTGTCCAGGCGCTCGGCGAATGGCCGCTCCCAGTTATTCAGGTCCGAAGGGTACACGCCATAGATATTGAGCCGGGAACCGATGAGCGGCTCGGAGGATACGATAGCGGACGGAAGGTCGTCAGCCTGGACTGAAACCGTATGCGCGGCGAAGGATTCGCTGACAGCCTTGGTCAGGAGGTCCGGCCTGAGCGCGAGTATATGCGCCAACCCGTCTTCAAGTTCTTCGCGGCTCTCCAACCCGGATATACCCTTGTCGGACGCCTCGGCCGCGAGCCGATCCATCAAGCCGGCGTAGAGGGCTCGCTGATCCAGGAAGCCGTCCCGGTCCGCGTTTCTCAGGCATAGTTGCGAACGTCGCGACAGCTCGTCCTTGAACAGCCTCGCCCGTATCTCCTCGGGAGCCTCCCGCAGGTGGCTAAAGACCTCGTAACGCTCCATCAGCACCTTGCCGCTATCGATCTTGGCGAGCAACAGCGTATCGGCGTCCCACCTGAACCGGTTATAGATGTCCGTCAGTGCGTCGAAAGACAGCACATCCACCTCGGCGCGGGTAAAGGCGCGCGGCGCGGACTGCTTGAGGGCCCAGCTGAAACCGGATGAAGCTTGGACGGGCCGAGATACGGCCGCGGGTACCTTAGCGATGGAACCGGAGCCGGTCCCGCCCGGAGTCAAGCCCCATTCGGCGAACAGCGATCGTTCGGCGTAGGCCGGCTGACGAGGCTCGCCAGCCGGGAAGCCGGCGTGATCGCTCCCATAGCTTACGCCGGGTAGCTCAGGCTGGCCATTCCGCACGCTCACCAGCGCGGCGTCGTCCGTTCCGAGGGCTATGACGTCCACCGACGTCTCGAGCGAGGCCAGTTCGTTCCTGATGGCGTTGATGCGGTCTCCCGCCGTGACGATGCCCTCCTGGGACGACTTGTCGGAGAGGAAGACGTAGCCGTGCATCAGCTCTGGCGCCACGGGCAGGATACGTTGGAGCCGGCGGTCGACGCGCATGAGGCGGCCGACGATCTGGAGGCCGAAGTCCGGGTCGCGGCTGGAACGGAAGCTGACCAGCGTAAAGGCGCGCGGCGCGTCGAAGCCGAGGGCGACCGCCATTTTGAAGACCAGGACCTCGACCTCGTCGTCGCCCTGCACCGAGTTGAGGAAGGGGTCGGGCTCCTTGGCCGTATGCACCATGACCTGGTTCTTCGCAAAGCCCAGGTCCTTGAGCCAGGCCTCGGCCTCGCGCACGGCGTCGTCGGCGGAGTCGACCTGCACCATGAGGAGGGGCGTCATGGCTACGCCCGAGTCGGCGAGCCTGGCCTTGAGCCGCCTATGCACCGCGACGCCCTGCTGCAGGGCCGTCAGCTTGAAGTCCAGCAGCTCCGCGACGCTGTCGGGCGCCTTGAAGACCGCGGTCTTGACCCCCACTTTGAGGAGTCCCGCGTCGACGCCCTCCTGCCGCCTGACGCGTATGCGCCGCAGGTTCCCGAGGTGGACGCCGCTCTTGAAGCTCTCTATGTCCTCGTCCCTCGGGGTCGCGGTGACGAGCAGGCTCAGGTCCGGGTCGAGCACCTCGCGGAAGAAGTCGTAGGCCTTGGACTGGCCGCGGAAGGAGTGGTGGGCCTCGTCTATCACGACGCCGACGTACCAGCCGGCGGCCTTGGAGTGCGCGACGAGCAGGTCCAGGGACGGCATGTTCTCGGTGGTGGAGCGCGTCTTGCGTATCTCGGCGTCGGTGACGGCGACGGAGGCCCAGGTGGATATGAAGACGTCGCCGGGCCGCAGTTCCTCCACGGCCCGGTCCGTGTGCGGGTCGCGGGGCCGGAGGTTCTCCGTCTCGTCGGCGAGGACCGACTCGGTCTGCGATACGACCGACGAGAACGGCGCGAACCACAGCCACAGCATGGGCCTGTCGGCGGCCAGCCTGGAGACGGCGTGCGCGGCCATCAGCGTCTTACCTATGCCCGTGGGCGCCTCTATCAGTATGGAACCGGAATCGCGTATGACCGCGCCCCGCCGACCTTCGTAGTCGGCCGAGCCGCGCAGGGCGTCGAGCATGCGCAGGCAGCCGCCCAGCACGGCCGCGGCGTTGTCGACGGCGGCGCCCTGGAAGGGCTTGAGGACGGTGCGGCTCATAGCGCGCCCCCGGCGCGCTTGGCGCTCGCCGGTAGCAGGGCCCGTTCGAGCGCGTCGGGCAGAGCCTCCACCCTGGCGTCCGACCGTCCGATCAGCCGCTGGCGCAGCGGCCCCGGCTGGAACGAGAACACGAGCAGGACCTTGCCCGGAGGCGGCGCCAACGCCGCTATAGCCGCGAGGCTCCCGGCGTCCAATCGTCGCGCGAAGCACAGGAGGCACTGCTCGGTCTCCCGCGTCCATAGAGCTTCATTATCGTCGGGCGCGGCGCCCGCTTCCTGGGCCACGAAGAGCTGGAGGGCCGTCCAGACGGCGGCGTCCGACAGCGCCCGCCCGTGGTCTCCCACCGGATAGCTTTCCATACGGAGGTAGGCGAACTCCCGGCCAAGCGCCGCAAGGCGGCGCGCCGCCACGTCGCGGCAGATGTTCTTGCCAGGCTCGTCTGCCGTGGCCTCGGTACTGGACACGAGGATGCAGGCCCTGTGCCCGCCGTCCTCGGCGTTCAGCTCCGCGACCGCCTGCGCCGTCGTGCCGGAGCCCGCGAAGAAGTCCAGCACCAGGTCGTCCGGCCCGGTGGATTGCGACAGAAGACCACGAAGAAGAGAAGGCGGCTTTGGATACGAGAACGCCTTGTCACCCAACTGTTTCAGTAATGCCTTTGTACCTTCTTGATTGGTTCCCGATACGAGACTGTTTCCCAGCTCGTCTTCCTTGTCGATAGTGGAACTCACCCAGCTCGAGAGTGGCTGATTCTCGTTGCGCAAATCGGCCTTGTAGCGCTTAAACTGTGGACGATCGAATCCAACCTTTTTACCTACCCAGAAATCTAAATCCGGCAATTCTTTCCTCAGAAGAGGGGTTTTACCTGAACAAGGTACTTCACCAAGTTCTATCGCCTTTAATAGAGCTTCCTTCGTCTCCCATACAACTACACACTGTTCAATAGGAAACCGTATCTGACCTAGCGCAATAAAATCTTCCATCGGTTTCGCTTGAACCTGCTGGCCTTCCTTGAGGCGTTCTTTACTCGCGTATCGCCAGACACCATCGGGATTAGCAGGATACCAAATATCGGTCTTGGGATCACAAAGAGGATAGTAAAGGTTTGGGCGATCTACGTATGTAAAACCAAGTGTGAGATTATCTGAACGCCAATCTCCCTTAGGATCATTATCTGGGTTCGAATACATCTCATAGCTTTTCTCAAAGCCCTTGAACTTAAATCCTGGATTAGACCAGACGAGGACATGCTCATGGTCGCTACTCAGGAAGCAACCCTGGTCAGCGTTCGATCCCTGCCTGTTGCGCCACACGAGCGTGCCCTGTCGCCCGCCCGGCCAGATCTGCTCCAAGAGCAGTTCCAGGTAGGCGCGGTTGGCGTCGTTGATGCTGACGAGGAGGACGCCGTCCTCGCGTAGGAGGTCGCGGGCCAGCGACAGGCGGCGGTACAGGAACTCCAGCCACGTGGAATTGAAGAAGGCGTCTTCCTTGTTCTGGTAGCGGTCGTTATAGATGAAGTCCTTGGTGCCGGTGTTGTACGGGGGGTCTATATAGACGCACTTGACCCGGCCCTTGTAGGCCGCGCCCAGGAAGCGCAGGGCGTGGAAGTTGTCGCCCTCTATGAGTAGGTCCTTCCATGGCCCTTTTCCGCGCGACGGGCCGGGGTCCAGGACGGGCAAGGGCAGATCCGATTCCAGGAGCCTCTCGTGCTCTATCTCGTCGCGTTCCCATACCAGGCCAAGGCGGCGGGACAAGTCGCGCTTGCGTAGGAGCTGTATAAGCTGGTCTCTCGTTAAATCGTTGTAATGATCCGCCATGGCCCCGAGTGTACTCCGACGCCCGAGGCGACGCAAGCATTCTCAGAAAGCGCTTCGAGTTTCGAGCGTCGAGCCACGGCGCTGGGCGACGAAGGAGCTAAATACCTATGCTCTATTCGGTAACTACCTGTTTATGCTCCCGATAGGCTCGTACATCGTGTCGATCATGTCCTCATGCAACTCGATCGCCATCTGTATACCTATCTGGTGACCTGGGATGACCGTGCAGCGACTTGGAATGCTTCCCGAGCGACTGAGAATGGCTCCTCGGCGACGGGAAATCGTTCCCAGCGACGAAACATGGTTCTTCGGTGACGGAACATGGTTCTTCGGCGACGAAACATGGCTCCTCGGCGACGGAACATGGTTCCCGGTGACGGAACATGGCTCCCCGGCGACGGAACATGGCTCCTCGGCGACGAACCATGGTTCTTCGGTGACGAAACATGGTTCCCGGCGACGGAACATGGCTCCTCGGCGACGAAACATGGTTCTTCGGTGACGAAACATGGTTCCTCGGCGACGAAACATGGCTCCCGAGCGACGAAACATGGTTCCCGGCGACGGAACATGGCTCCCCGGCGACGGAACATGGCTCCCGAGCGACTGAGCCCGGCGGCGGATTGTCGAATACGAACAGGATGACAAGATGAAGACACGATGTACAAGGGAAATAAACAAGACCTTAGCGTTCTTCTTGGTCATCCTGCGCCATCCTGATCATCGTGTTCCGTCTTAACCCTATCCCTTCGTGCCTTGGTGTGAGGCCTTGCCTAAGAAGATCTCGTCTTCGCGTATGCCACGTCCTCCGTGCCTTGGCGCCTTCGCGTGACGGAGCCTAGAACGGCCCGTGCGGATCGGGGTCTTTCCTCGGCATCGTTTTTTACTATAATACGCGCATGGAACCTACAACGATCATCCATCCCGCCACGGGCTTCGCGATAGGCGACCCATATACCGATCCTCTCGCTACGAGGCCGACGCCCGAA
>JAKQKE010000207.1 GCA_029560805.1 Spirochaetota bacterium | reverse complement strand
GGTGGCGCCGTAGCCGCGTATCGCGTCGATCCGGCGTCGGCTCGTCTCGGCGTGCACGTAGATCACGCAGGGGTGGCCGAGCTTCTGGGCGGCCCAGGCAATGCCGCGGCCGTGGTTGCCGTCGGTGGCGCTCGCGAAGGTTATGGAGCCGAGCCGGTCCTTCACCTCCTTGGACAGGAGGTACTCGTACGACATCTTCTCGTCGGGGATACCGAGTCGCTCCTGGATAAAGCGGTACAACGCGAATGAGCCGCCGAGCACCTTGAAGCTGTTGAGCTCCATGCGCGACGCCTCGTCCTTGACCCAGATGCCGCCGACCCCGAACATGGCCGACAGGTGCGGCAGGGCGAGGAGGGGGCTCGTCCTGTACCCCGGTATCTGGCGATGGAATTTCCTGCTCTTCCTGGCCATCTCGATCGGGAACATATCGCGCGCGGCCGCGAGGTCCCGCTCGCCGTGCTCGCGGAGTATCCAGGCGAAATCTAGCTCTGTGTCGATCATTGTACGCTCCTGATGTCCTATTGTCGAAATATCCACGGTCTTGTCAAGGACGGCGCGGGATTGCGCTAGGATGCGCCGTGGCTTAGAATCCGGGTATGAACGAAACTAAGGAAAAGTCTCAGTGGCGCGGGCGCATAGCCGCCGTAACGACCTTCAAGTACCTGTCCCCGAGCGAGCTCGACTTCCTGATCGATAAGGCCGCCGTGGTGACCTGCCGCCCCGAGGAGACCATCGTCCGGGAGGACGAGGTCAGCCAATACTTCTTCGCCATCCTCGACGGCACCGTCAACGTGACGGTGGACGAGGCCTCTCTGGACGGTTCGCTCCGTAGCGTATACATCTGCACGCTCGGCCCCGGCGACGTCTTCGGAGAGGCCGGCATCTTCATCAAGGTCAAGCGGACCGCGACAGTCAGCGCCGCCGACGAGGTGACGCTCCTGCGCCTGCACCGAGACGACATGAGCGCCTTCATCCGGAGCAAGCCGGCCGGCGGGAACAAGCTCCTGCTCGTGATCATCTACAGCCTGCTGCGCAAGCTGCGCGCGGCCAATCAGGAGCTGGCCTACGAGCGCAAGGCCGACATGGACCAGGCCGACGTCGACAGCCTGATGGCCGACATGCTCGGCGACTGA
>JAKQKE010000200.1 GCA_029560805.1 Spirochaetota bacterium | reverse complement strand
TACCCCGTCAACTACGTCATAGAGGACTGCCTCATAGCCAATCTCGTCGCTTCGGGCATGTCCGTACTGGAGCGCGACGAGGACCTGCTCGCCAGGCTCCTGTACGAGCAGGGCGACCGTTACCAGCGGGTCATGCCGGATAGTCCATCCGCCATCCTGCTCCGCGGCGTCGAAGGGCAGGGTATGGGCTTCCTGGGCGCAGGCATCGAAGGCGCCGACCCGATCAACCCGAAGGACGCGATGGACTTCTTCGGAAAGCTCGGAGACTACTACCGCGAGCTCCTCGCCCAGGTGAAGATAGCCAACGCCGACGTCCTCGTCTCCTACCGCGTACTCGAGTGCGGCATCATGGTGGAGAAGGAAGCGCCCCGCCGGCCGACCGCCGAGGAGAAGTCGTCCTCGGCCGCCCCCGACCAGCTCAAGGTCAACTTCAAGCGCGACGCCATGGCTCGGCTGGCCGTCCGGGTGGTCGACGCGAAGACCGGAGAGATACGCTGGGCCGGCATTCTCGAGGGAAGGGCCAAGGATACCCTCGTCTTCGAGCAGGAGAAGGGCTCCACCGAGTACGAATTCCTCGCCAACGTGGCCCAGTACCAGGAGTACCTGGAGAATTTCCACTACACCTTCTACGATCAGCAGTTGCCCAACCTTCGCGGCACCATGACCCAGCAGCAGGAGATACACTCGGTCATCCCGGACGCGGCGACCGCCCAGACCGGCAAGTGAGGGTTGAACCATGAAAAATCGAACGCGCTACCTTATGGCGGCGCTCTTCCTCGGCTCCATAGCCTGGGCCCAGGAGGCGGACGTTCACGTCCCGGACGTGGGCGTCACCTCGGATATCAGCCCGGCGCAGGCCTACCGCAGCGCGAGCTACCAAGCGTCGGCCTCGGGCTCGGCAGTCTCCAGGACGGCCCCCGGAACGGCCTCCTCGGTGCTGTCGCTCGGCGGGTCCTCAACACCGGCCAGGCCCGGCGATAGCCAAGGAGCCCTGCCGCTGACCCCGTTCAACCGCGGCTCCACCTTTACCGGGCATTTCGGGCTCTGGAACCCATCTGCGATGACCCGCCTCGTCGACGGCACCGGCTGGGAGGATCTCGCCACCATCATCGAGACCTCGATAGAGGGGCAATGGCATCTGCCGTACCTCGGCAACGCCCTGGCGGTGGGCTACACCGTGGACTGGCACGCCAACGTGTCCGACGGCATGTCGTTCATGAGCTTCGGCGTCGGCGCCTCCGGGCGCTACTACCCGGCGCGGACCGTTCCCGTCTGGGTGGGGCTAGGCTCGTCCCGTCGTTCTACCTCCTGGCCAACGGCAACGAAAGCATCCGCCTCGTCGCCTACCTCGACGCCGGCCTCTCCTACGCCCTCAGTGATCTGGGCCTGGACCTGCGCCTCAGCCTCTTCATGACCGGCAGCGAGACCATGACGGATAGCGGCGATATGGTCGGCCTCGTCGGCCTTGGCCTGACCCTGGGCTACGGCGCCCTTACGGGGAGATGACCATGAAAGCACGAATAGTCGCTAGCTGCGCCCTGGCCGCGATCCTGGCCGGATGCGTCATCTATACCTTCGTCGACCTCGGGCCTTGGGACTTCGAAAGCGCGACGACCGTGGCCAACCCTTTCTCGACCAGTGTGGATAATCCCTGGGTCGTCCAGAACTACGGCGGCCGCGACAGTTCCCCCTGCCTCAAGTCGGCGACGCTATGGACGATGGGCGAGACCTCGACCCTAACCCTGACCTACGAGGGCGGCCTCGACGATGATAAGGATCTGTCGTTCTACCTGAGGATAAACGGTTCCGGTTCCATCGCGCTTCGCATCAACGGTTTCCTGGAAGAGAGCTACGATAACAGTGGCTACGGGTACTATTCGACGATCACGAAAGTGAACGTCTATGATTCGTCGAAATATAAGTCTTCCGGAACCAACGTCCTGACCTGGACCTTTACCTGTACCGATGATTATACGGATGCCTACGCCATCCTGGACGAGATAGAGATCGATGGCTAGGCTGTCGGCGGCCTTGGCGCCGGTCATCGCGCTGGTCCTGGCGACCCTGCCGACCTGGGCCCTGCCAGCCCAGGAGGCGGCGTCCCGGAGCCTCAACGTGATCAAGGTACCGACGGCCTCCGGCGGCGAGGAGCGGCTGTACGACGAGAGCCACGCCCTGGTGGTCGCGGTAAGCCGCTACACCAGGGGCTGGCCGAGCCTGCCCGGCGTCAGGGTCGACGCCGAGCGGGTCGAGGCGGCCTTGAAGGCCGCGGGCTTCAGCGTAACCGTGGTCTCGGACCCGGACGCCGAAGGCCTGCGCGACGCCTTCGAAGGCTTCATCCAGCGCTACGGCCAGGGCGTTGGCAACCGGCTCCTCTTCTACTTCGCCGGTCACGGCCACACGCTCAGGCAATCCTACGGCGAGGAGATGGGTTACATCGTCCCCGTGGACGCGCCGTTGCCCGATCGTGACCCCGCCGGCTTCCTGGCCAAGGCCATGGACATGCAGATGATAGAGGTCTACGCCAAGCGTATCCAGAGCAAGCACGCCCTCTTCCTGTTCGATTCATGCTTCTCGGGCTCGCTCTTCGCCATCACGCGGGCCGTCCCGGAGAGCATAGGCTACAAGACCTCGCGCCCCGTCAGGCAGTTCATCACCTCGGGCAGCGCCGACGAGGCCGTGGCCGACGACTCCATCTTCTGCAGGCAGTTCGTCGAGGCCCTGCAGGGCGACGGGGACCTGGACGGCGACGGCTACGTGACCGGCACCGAGCTCGGGATGTTCCTACAGGATAGCGTCATCAACTATACGCGCTCGAGCCAGCACCCGCAGTACGGCAAGATACGCAACCCCAACCTGGACAAGGGGGACTTCGTCTTCGCGTCGGCGCGGGGACCGGAGCGGGAGCGAGGCAAGGGCGGAGCGGCAGCGGATGGAGTACCTTCGGCGGCGACCAGCGTCATCCCGGCTTCGCCGTCGCCCGCGCCAGCCATCGCCGCGCGGGACGACTCCGCCTCGGCGACGGCGAAGGCCGAGGGCGAGCGTCCAGTCACCCTGAGCGTAACCAGCGTTCCCCCTTCCGCCGTATACCTGGACGGGGAGCTCCGTGGCGATTCCCCGCTCGAGCTGAGCGGCCTCGAGACCGGGGAGCATCGCGTCGAGTTGAGGCTCGATGGCTACAAACGCTTTTCAGCCACCGTCACGGTGACGCGCTTCAAGAAGGATTATGCGCTCTCGGCGGAGCTCGCCGCCGATAAGCCGTTCGTGAGGTCGAGTAGCGGTCTCATCCTCGTCCCCTTGGCGGCGGGGATCTTCGATATGGGGTCGTCGCGAGGCGAGGCCGACGAGCGGCCCGTGCATCGGGTGACCTTCGTCCGAGACCTCCTTATCGGGCGCCACGAAGTCACGAACGCCCAGTTCTGCGAGGCCATGAACCACGCCCTGGCCAAGGGCGCGGCGAGCCTAGGTTCGGGCGACCTCCGCGGCCCCGGGGACCAGCTCTACGCGGCGCTGAAGGGGCTCGGCGATAGGCAGACCGGCTTGGAGGCTCAAGACGGCCGGCTCGCGCCGCGCCGAGGCAAGGCCGACCATCCGGTCGTCGGCGTGTCATGGTTCGGCGCCCTGGCTTTCTGCAACGCGGCGAGCGAGCGCGACGGCCTGGAGCCCGTCTATACGCTACCGTCCGGGGCCTGCGACTGGACCAAGCGCGGCTACAGGCTGCCGACGGAGGCTGAGTGGGAATATGCCGCCTGCGGCACGGGTCTGTACCGCAGGCCCTGGGGCGACGACATAGACGAGCGCTTCGCCAACTATTTCGGCTCCAAGGATCCTTTCGAGTCGCCCAACCCGCCCTACGACCAGAAGGGCGGCCCGACGACGCCGGTCGGCTTCTACGACGGCTCCGGCCGCGACGGCTTCAAGACCGGTGACTCCGCGGCTCCGTGCGGGGCGTACGACCTGATCGGCAACGTCCACGAATGGTGCTGGGATTGGTACGGTAGCTACGGAGCGCGCGAGCAGAAGGACCCTCGCGGACCCGCCACGGGTTCCAAGCGCGTCTACCGCGGCGGCTCCTGGATGCTATCCGACACGCAGCTCTATTCGACCAAGCGCTTCGCCGACTTCGGTCCGGAGGAATGCAGCCCGGCCATAGGCTTCCGCGTCGCCGTAGACGCTACCGCGCCCGGCTTCGTAGGCTCATCCGGCGGTCGCTAGGAAAGCCGGGCGGGGACTCCGTCCGCGTAGCGGGCGAGAATCCCGGCGCCAGGTAGCGCGGGAAACGCTTCGTCGGGCCGCTGGTGAGCAGGCGGCGAAGGGGCTTCGACCGCTCGGCCGCCCTGAGCAGCGCGTCGAGCGGGCCGAGCTGCAGGACCGTCAGCGCCGCGTAGAGCGCCAGCCCGAGCGCGAAGGACGCGGGGCCGAAGCCCGGCCAGGCGGAGCCGCCGGCGACGGCGGCGAGCGTCGCCCGGGCGACGCGCGGGGCGGCTAGCATGAGCGCCGCGTTGAACCCGAGCACCAGGACGAGCCTGGCCGTCGAGGTCTGGATAGCGGCGGTCGGGCAGAGGTTGATGCAGCGGTTGCAGGCCGAGCAGGCCGTCGACCAGGCCGGCCGACCGCCGCGCATCGTGATGGCGCCGGATGGGCAGGCCGCGGCGCAGAGGCCGCAGCCGGTGCACGCGTCGTCGGCGACGAACAGCCGTGCCAAGGCCCGGCGCGCCAGGACCCTGAACACGAAGCCGACGAAGCGTCCGAGGCTCCTCGTCAGCGGGTTGCGCCTCAGGAATGTTCCCTGGCCCGAAGCCAGTAGCGTTCCGAAGGCGGCCGCCTCCGCGTCTCCCCGCGCGAGCATGGCGTCCCGGTCGGCGCCCGTGGCCGGCGGCGAGGCTTGGGTCCAGTTCTCCGGGTACGAGACGTCGACCGAGCCGGCCGCCCGGTAGCCCCGCCTCCCGAGCGCCGCCAGCGCGGCGATCGACGCGGCTCCGCTCCAGCCGCCCGTTAGGCCGGTCTTGCCCATGGTGGCCCCGCAGACGCAGATCACGGCGGCGCGAGACCCCGGCGCCGCGCGCGGCGCTCGCCTCAGGGCCCGCATCACGGTGGACGGCGGCGAGAAGCCGAGCGTCGAGCTGCAGACGACCAGGAGGCCGCCGGCCGACGGCTCCGGCAGGGCCGCTCCGGCCGCCAGGTCGACCGTGCTCACGGCCAGGCCGGCCGCCCGAAGCCTATCCGCCACGATGCCCGCTGCCCGCGCCGCGTTGCCCGTACCCGAGAAGACCGCAATCGTCGCCTCGTCCATGGAGCTTCCTTTCGTAGCCGTTCAGTCGGCCAGCCGCTTCTCGCCCTCGAGCGAGCGTAGCTCGGTCAGGTCCTGGCTCGCCTCCAGCACGCCCAGGTAGCGGCCGTCGGGGCCGCGTAGCGCGAAGTACTCGATATGGATGAAGCGCCCCTTCATCGTTATCCAGAACGCCTCGCGGTCTTTCTCGCCGCGCCTGAACGACTCGATGATGGAGACGACGCGGCTGACCGAGGCGCCGGGGTGGCAGTTCCGCACGTCGCGGCCGATGATGGCCGGGCTACGCGGGAAGACGCGGTGCGGCGAGTCCGAGAACCAGCGCACCTTGTCCCGCTCGTCGACCCAGGTCATGTCGACCGGCAGGGCGGCGAACATCGCGGCGAGCACCTCGTTCGGTAAGGCGCCCGTCCGGCCGGAGAAGCCGT
>JAKQKE010000186.1 GCA_029560805.1 Spirochaetota bacterium | reverse complement strand
GGTGGCGGCGCTCGACGGGTACGCCGGTAGCGCCGGGGACGTCAGCGAGGTGGTCGGCCGTGTGGTATCCTTCGTGACGGTGACGTTCATGCGGTACGACTCGTTGCCGACCCTGTCGACGGCGTAGACGACGTGCGCCGTGGCGGACGCTGCGAGCTCGATGCTCGCGGAGCCGTCGGTGTCGGCGGTGAAGGTGCCGTCGACGTAGTAGCCGGCTATGCCCGAGGATGTGTCGGCGCCGGCCCAGGCGAAGGTGACGCTGTCGCCCGTGGTGTAGTAGGTCGCCGAGACGTTGGCTGAGGAGGTAGCCGTGATCGAGGTGGCGGCGCTCACGGGGTAGACGCCGGTGGCCGGGGAGGTCAGCGAGGTGGTCGGCCTGACCTGGTCCCTGGTGACCGTGATGGCTGCGCTTGGGGTGGTGCGCCCGACGTGGTCCACCGCGTAGATGGTATGGGTCGAAGCCCCGGCTGAGAGGGAGAGCGGTAAGGCAACGGTCGTGGTCGTGCCGTCGAGGTTGAAGCCCTTCAGCCCGGAGTCGCCGGTATCGGTATCGGTGGCGGTCGGGTTGAACGAGAGAGTGGCGGCGGTGGTGAAGTAGGTCGACGAGCCGTTGAAGTAGATGCCCGCCCCGCTCGGGGCGCCGATCGAGGTCAGCTCAGGCGCGTGGGTATCCTGGGTTACGGTGATGTTCAGGCGGTATGACTCGTTGCCGGCGTTATCGACGACGTAGACGACGTGCGCCGTCGCGGACGCTGCGAGCTCGATGCTCGCGGAGCCGTCGGTGTCGGCGGTGAAGGTGCCGTCGACGTAGTAGCCGGCTATGCCCGAGGACGTGTCGGCGCCGGCCCAGGCGAAGGTAATGCTCGTGCCGGTGGTGTAGTAGGTCGCCGAGACGTCGGCTGAGGAGGCCGCCGTGATCGAGGTGGCGGCGCTCGACGGGTACGCCGGTAGCGCCGGAGACGTCAGCGAGGTGGTCGGCCGTGTGTTATCCACGATTACGCTCTGGACGCCTGTCTCGACGGCGTTATCGTTGCCCGCCACGTCCGTGGCGTCGATGTCGACCGCGAAGGCGGGAGCCGAGTCGCCCGTCGGCACCGGGTAATCATAGGTCCAAACGAGGTTCGTCGACTTGGTCATCGTATGAGACGAACCGCCAATGATTATTCGCGGCGCCGTGGTCTCGTCGATGCCGTTGGTATCGACGAAGGTGGCGGTGAACGAAATGGTCTCGCCGTATCGGCCGATGGTCTTGTTCCCGGCGCTCGCCACGTGGACGGTCGGCGGCGTTCGGTCGACGGTAACGGACCCGGTAGCGCCGGAGTTCCTCGTCACGCTGTTGCCGGCGTAGTCGGTGACTGTCATCGAGTAGCTGAGCGGCCCTTCGGTGGCTCCGGCGGCTATGGCTGCGCTGGCGGGCTCGGCTCCGGAAATACTCGGAACGTCGGCGGTCTGCCCGGCTATGGTGGCCGCGGTCGAGTAGAGGCCCGAACCCGAGGGGTCGGCCGCGCTGAATCCCAGGCTCACGGTGTTGCCATTTACCGCGAACGCGCTATTGGTGCCGTTGTTCGAGCTGATCGCTCCGAGGTTCAGGGTCGGAGGCGTCGTATCCAAGTAGATATTGACGGACTCATGGGCCGACTCGATCCCTGTCGAGCTCCTGACGTAGTACGTCAAAGTCTTCGGTCCGTCATCGCTTGTCGCTAGCGTGTAGGTGTAGCTGTCGGCATAGCCTAGCTCGGTCGTCCTGGAGCTTGGGATCCCACCAGAATTACCTGATTCGATCAACACCATGCTCTGGACCGAAGACGATGCGGAAGTGGTATGGGCGGCTATCTCCACCGTAACTGTCGACGACTTGACCGCATGATACGTGGAGCCGCTTGTAAAGCTCAGGGCCTCGGCAGCCGAGCTGTTTCCATTCCGTATCGTTATACCGTCTATTTCTGGCGGAGAAATGTCTGTTGAGTTGTTTGTATAGAAATACCATTCCTTGCTTTCGGCCATGGCATTGCCTTCAGAGTCTGATACATCCTTGCCTAAAAAAACCGTGATAGTGCTACTCGCTGGGAGGTATCCGCCCGCGATTGGCGAACCACTCTTGGGTATCAGCCGTAAACGCGTGGCGCTAACCTCTATAGAGAGATAGTCTGAGTTTGTTCCCGATGCTAGTATCGTCTTGGGATTGGCTGTCATCGGGTCGATCGCATCGTATGTAACGATTATGTTTCCAGGTATTCCAAAAGAAGCCGGATCCATGGGTTTGCTAAAATTCGCGATGATAGGCTGGTTCCTGACCACCTGCAAACCTTCAGATGGCGTGATGGTCTTGACGTAGGGCCTGGCGACGAAGGTAGCGGTGATGACGATGTCGTCGGAGGCGGCGCCTATCGTCGCCACGGTCGTCGTCTTCTCGCTCGCGTTGGGATATGTGAACGCAACCTCGCCGCCACCGGACGATGACCATCCGCCGAAGACGTACGCATCGAAAACCGTCGCCGTGATACTGAAGCTCTCCCCGACCTTTTTGGTCTGCACGCCGCTCATCGACAGGGTGCCGCCCGACGACGGCGCGGCGTTGATCGTGAAGCTAACGCTCGCCGCGTTCGCCAGCGCCACGTCCTGTTGGATCTGCTCCTTGAGGTTCTCGGTGCCGAAGAAGTCGTCGCAGGTGGACAGGGCGGCGATCGAGGCGGCTGCTACGATGACGAGGCCGATACGGCGGGCGAGCGGGCGGTTGGGGTTCATGGGGTCTTCTCCGTGGGGGCGGCGCCGGTCGAGGCGTCCTGGATGGTCAGGTCAGAGAACTCGGCGGTATCGAGGGCTCGCAGGGCGGCGTACTCGAAGGGGGCGGGATTGGCGATGCCGGAGGCCGAGAGGGTGAGAGATCCATTCACGTAGGCGCGTACGGAGCCGGCCGCCGGGTCGTATTCGACGCGGTAGGCGGCGTCCTCGAAGGCGGAGCCGACCAGCCTCGCCTCGGCGAGCAGGTCCATGGCCACCTCGCCGCGAGACCGGTAGACCTGGAGGCGGGGCGCGGCGTCGCCGTAGGCCTTGGGGTCGCTCGTCACCCAGACGAGCAGGGAGTCGCCGCCGCCGTAACCGGTCAGCCTCCAGGCTCCGCGCCCGTGGACGTGGAGGCCGAAGCCGACCCAGCCGGAACCGGTGGCGCGCGCCTTGAACTCATAGGCGGTCGTACCGGACAGTCCGGGCGTCGGGATGACCAGCTTGGCGTAGTAGGCCTTGGGGTCGGTCATCGCGGCGCGGCTCTCCTCGCGCTTCCAGGTGCCTGAGCCGACGCGAATCTCCGGCGCTCGCAGGTCTATGGTCCGAGCGCGGGGCGGCTCGGCGGAGACGGGCAGGCGCTCGTAGCCGGACGCGTCCGCGCCGTCGGGCAGCCGCTTCCCGAAGGCGGGCGCGGCGTGCGTCTCGACGGTCGGGGCGAAGCGGGCGGCCGGGACGTAGGCCGACCGTATCGGCTTTCCGTCGGCCTCGGCCGGAGCCGCCGGTCGCTCGGCCAGCCCGGCTTCCGGGGCGCTTGTATGGTCAAGGTCGACTACTGGACGTTGCGATGGCGTAGGATCGGGTGTCGGGCCGCCTTCCTGAGCGAGCCCGGACGCGTCCTCGGCCGCTGCCGCGGCCGGTGTCGTCGCGGCCGGCCGCCTCTCGACGACGGGAGCCGTATCGGCCGGCGTCGGAGCTTCGACCGCCTTCGGCGCCGGCGGCTCTACCACGACGGGCTTCGGTTCGACAGCGACCGGCTCTGGTGCTGCGTTAACCGGTTCCTGCGCCCGCGCCATTTCTGCCGGCGGCGCTACGACGACGGGCTTCGGCGCCACGGCTATCGGCTCTTGCACGCGCATCACCTCCGCCGCCGCTTCGGCGACCGGCGCCCGCGCCGTTTCTGCCGGCGGCGCTACGACGACAGGCTTCGGCGCGACGGCTACCGGTTCCTGTGTCCGCGCGATCTCGGCCGGCGGCTCGACCACGACGGGCTTCGGCGTTGGCGTGGCGACCGGATCCTGGGCGCTCGTCGTATCAGACGGCGTCGGCGCTATCGTGGCCTCGGCGGCCTTCGCGGCGATCTCCCTATCCTCGGGTGGCCGCTCGATGACTGCGGGTGGCGCGACGATTGCGGCCTCGGCGGCCTTGGCGGCGATCTCCCTGTCCTCTGGCGGCTTATCCACGACGGCCGGAGGCGCTATCGCGGCGCTCGGGGCCGGCGCGGCTACGGTCGCTATGGACGACGGGGTAGCGGACGTCTTTGCCACGGGCTCGGCCGGTTTGGCTTCTTTCGCGAGCGCCTTGGCGGCCGCGACGGCTTGGATCGAGGCAGAGCCCTGTTGCTTGACTGCTTGTGCCGACTCGGGCTCGGCCGCGGGTTCGGCTATCGGCTCGGGCTCGACCGCTGGCTCGGCCTTGGCTGCCGGCTTGGGCTCGGCCGCGGGCTCGGCTATCGGCTCGGGCTCGACCGCTGGCTCGGCCTTGGCTGCCGGCTCGGGCTCGGCCGCGGGTTCCGGCTCCACGACTGGTTCTGGCTCAATAGCTGGCTCGGCCTTGGCTGCCGGCTCGGGCTCGGCCGCGGGTTCGGCCTTGGCTGTCGGCTCGGGTTCGGCCGCGGGTTCCGGCTCCACGACTGGTTCGGGCTCAATAGCCGGCTCGGGCTCGACCGCTGGCTCGGCCTTGGCTGCCGGCTCGGGCTCGACCGC
>JAKQKE010000137.1 GCA_029560805.1 Spirochaetota bacterium | reverse complement strand
GGCGCGTTCTTGACGATACGCCGAGCCAGGTCCATGCACGTTCCCATAAGATCTTCGGCGGGCACCACCCTGGACACCAGGCCGATAGCCAACGCCTCGTCGGCCTTGATCATTTCTCCCGTAAAGATCAGCTCCTTGGCCTTGGCTACGCCGACCAGGCGGGGCAGGCGTTGGGTACCGGAGAAACCCGGCGTGATGCCGAGTCCGACCTCGGGTTGCCCGAACCTGGCCTTGTCGCTGGCCACGCGGATATCGCAGGCCATCGCGAGCTCGCAGCCTCCGCCGAGCGCGAAGCCGTTGACGGCCGCTATGACCGGTTTGCCGAGCAGCTCGAGGCGCCTGAATACGCGGGAGCCGTACTCTCCGAAGGCCCGGCCCTGCTCGGCCGATAGGCCGCGCATCTCCGCTATGTCCGCCCCGGCGACGAAGGCCTTGCCCTCCCCGGTCAAGATCACCGCGTCGGCCTCGGCCAGGCTTTCCAGTTCGCCGATCACGGCATCCAGTTCCCGGAGCACGGCGGTCGACAAGGCGTTCAGCGCTTCCGGCCGACGTATCGTTACGACGGCGACGCGATCGGCCGTCTCTATGGTAAAGTAGCTATACGGCATCGAAGCCTCCTCTTAGCCGGCACCAGAAAATGTAGACCGCACCCGAGGCTTTGTCAAGCATTTAGTATCGATATTTTTTAACATATATCGACGACGCCAGAGGCTCATGCCCCGCGCTGCTTATCCTTCGGTACCACGCAGGTACCCGTCGCCCTGCAGACGACCACGGGCTCGGCGAGCACGTCGGCGGCGGAGTCGCTGAGGTCCTTCCTCGGGGCTATCACCTTCCGGGCCTCGAAGGTCATCTTGCGCGACGAGTTGCCCACGTGGATGATTTCGCCGGTGGCCTCGATATAGTCGCCGGCGAACACGGGCGCCAGGAACTCGACCTTCTCGTAGCCGGCGAACAGTCCCTCGTCGCCGTCGTGGCGGATGAGCAGCTCCGTAGCAACATCCCCGAACAGCTGGAGCATCTTCGCCCCATCCACGAGCTCTCCGCCGTAGTGCGCGTCGTGGGCGCCCATCCGGAGCCTGATCAATACCTTTTCCATACCAGAGTCCTCCCTTTTAGCAGACGGGATCTAGTATAGCCCCGTTTGCGGCAAAGGAAAAGCGAACGGGCCCGGGCTTGGCCATAGCCAAGCCCGCCATATTTTGCGATATTATATTCGCAGGGATCGACGCCCCTACGCCTTACGGGTAGAGGGTCCGGACGCCGAAAGGGTCCTATTCGAAGCCCGCGACGGAGGAACGGACGATGATGATCATGAAAGAATACGGGGCGGACGGTCTCGAGGCGATGCGGCAGGCTACGATAGACAGGCTGACCGAGGCCTTCGCGGCCGACGTGATCGGCATGGACGAATACGAGCGCAGGGCCGAGGCGGCCAACGCGGCCAAGCGGACCGACGACCTGCGCGCCCTTTCTGCCGACCTTCCGGCGTCACGGCCGGCCGCGCCGGCTGTCAGGGGCAAGGCGACGTCCAAGCCGGCCTCCTCGTCCCGCAAGGCGCTCGACCCGTCTATCGTCGGCGCCGCGCCCATTACCACCGGCTGCGTGATGGGTGATCGTCGCTTGGTCGGCGATTGGCTATCGAGCGACCGCGTATCCGCCTTCACGGTGATGGGCTCCACCAAGCTCGACCTACGGGAGTCGGTGCTACCCCCCGGGCCGATCAAGATCGAGGCGTTCACGCTGATGGGCGAGATCCAGGTGATCGTGCCGAGGGACCTGCCGGTCAAGCTCAACGCCTTCGCGTTCATGGGAGAGAGCAACGCCGGCAAGGAAGTCAACCAGCAGGTACGCGGAGCCGAGACCTGGGTCGAGGTGTCGGGCTTCGCGATGATGGGCTCATTGACGGTCAAGGCCCGGGACTAGGGGCGCGCCTTCGGCCGGATCCCGCCGAAGGCGGCTCTCAGATCTTATCTATCAGCATCGAGCACTTGCCGGACGGGATCGGAAGCGTCTTCTTCTTCTTGCCGATCACGTTGATCGTGAAGTAGTAGAGCTTCTCCGACTCCATGTGGATCTCCCAACCGCGGCCGCTCTTGTTGGACAGTATCGTGACCATGTTGCGTTTGAGGCTCAGGTTCTCGATACCCATGATCTCGAGGTTCGGGATGATCCAGTCCACGGTCTTCCGCGGCAGCGACACCGAAAGGCCGACGATGTTCTCTATCATCATCGCGACGGTCGCCAAGCCGGCGAAGCCCAGGTACTGGGACCGCGGCCAGTCCTCGCGGTCCGGCCAGACGGCCTTGCCCTCGTTCTGAGGCTGGTACGCCTCCCAGAGCGTCTGGCGGTGCTCGCCGTGCTGGTGCGCCGAGTCGAGCATGAAGTACAAGTGGCGGATCGCGCAGTCCCGCGCCAGCTCCCACTGATTATACTTCTCGAGGCCCTTGATGACCATGTAGGTAAACTGCGGTAGCACGGAGCCCCTATAGCCCATGCCGCGCTTGTCGTAGTGCTCGCTGTCGACCGCCACGGTCGGGAAGGGATTCTCGGTGCCGAACGTGGCCGGGTCGGTCAGGTGCGCGATGATGGCCTCGGCGCGCTCCTCATTCGGGATCTCGGCCAGGAGGGGCCAGAAGCCGCCTATCGTCTTCGTGCGCACTTGTCGTTCGGCGGAGTCGACGTCGTAGTAGAAGCCGTCGTCGAGGTTCCACATGAAGTTGTTGATCCTGGTCTTCAGCGAGAAGTAGTTACGCTTGTACTGGAAGCTAATTTCCTTGTCGTTTAGGATGTCGCCGAGCGCCGACATGTACAGCGCGTTGACGGCCATCGCCGCGTTGAAGTCGACCAGATAGGCCGCCCCGTCGCGAGGCGAATTGGCCATGCCCGTAGCGGCGACCGGCACCTCGAAGAGGCCGTTCGGACGCTTGAACGTCGCCTCGAGCCAGGCGTAGTACCGTTGCAGGACGGGCATCACTTCCTTGACCCGCTTCTTGTTGGCGCTTTTATGGTAGAGGTTATACTCGGCCCACGCGAACAGGGGCAGGCTGACGCCTTCGGGATTCTCCGGCGGGAGCACCGGGGCCCCCGAGTCCACGTCGTACTTCCAGCGTATGGCCCCGGACTCTTCCTGCTTGGAGTACAGTGCGTCCAGGCCGTTCGACGCCGCATAGATCCTGTTCGAATAGACGAGGAAGAACGACGCGAACGATTGCTCGAGCTGATCCAGCCGCCGCTCCGGCGGGTAGAAGAAGAATTTTCCGCCGCCTATACCGCTATCGGGGCCGGAGCCGGTCCAATAATCCGCGATCCACGCCCAGGTACGGTCGTAGATATCGACGAAGTCTTGGTCGTAGAAATGTATCCGCGGAAAATCCCGTTTATTCAAGGGTGACACTCCCGTATCGCCTTTGCGCGTTTGATCACTAAACGCAAAGCATTTCAAGCGTTTTCAAGAGAAGGGTGCAAATAGGCAGTGATAGAATATAATCGCGGTCCGCAGTTTTGTCAAATTATTCTATAAAGATAATTGAGATTTTAACAGAGAACGCCCCGTTTCTCCCTGGAGTCCCGCTTGAGTAGTTAGCCCATCCGGTCGATAATCGGGTCGATGATCATCACGCTGTACAGGCCGTCCGCGGAAGGCCCAATCCGCTATTATACGATTCATGACCGTCAGCCGCTTCTGACGGCGCGCTATTCGCTGACCATCGCCTGGAGGACGGGCGAAGGCCGGGAGCGGGAGAAGGTCTACGGCTTCGACACCCTCGCCGACAAGGACAAAAAGATCAAGCAGGTGTTCGCGAGGAAGACCAGGGACGGCTACTCCCTTCTCTACAGCTTCATCCGCGAGATCGTATCCGCGCCGGAATCGATCGCCGTGCCGGAATCCGCCCGCGCAGCAGACGCGTAAGGCATTATCGCCCCCGGCCCGGCTCCGGCTGAGGCCCTTCCATGCCTATCAGCTCCTCGCCGAGCTTCCTGAGGTTCTCGCGTAGCTTAAAGACGCAGTCGGTGATCACGGCGTCGCCCTTGGCCACGTCCTCGGCGAAGGCCCTGCAGCTCGGCGCGCCGCACGAGCCACAGTCGAGCCCCGGTAGCGACTCGGCGATCAGCTCGGTCTCCTCGAGTAGCAGCATGGCCTTGAGCATGTCGGGCGCCAGCGCCAGCCCGGCCCTGGCCGAGACCTCGCGCTCAAGCCGCAGGTCGAGCTCGCCCGCCCTGAAGCGCGGCTCGAGTGCTACAGTAGCTCGATGTTCCATCGAGCGTATCCTGGCCCTCGCAATATACGGATTCTCCACTGTCAGCGGCCCACCGACACAGCCAGCCGGGCAGGCGAGCGCCTCGATGAAGGCCACGTCCTTCATCTTACCGTTCTCGAGCGCCTCGAAGACGCCAATCACGTCCGCAATGCCGCTCACGCTGATCGCCCTGGGCACCGCGAGCGCATCGCTCTCGCCGTCGATATGGGCCCAGGCCACGCCCCGGGCGCTCGCCCTATGCAGCGGCCGCTCGGTCACGCCGGGCAGGGCCGCGCGCAGAGGCAGGTAAACGTCCTTGATGGCTATCACCCCGTCGACGGACGAATCGGACAGGCCCTGGGGGTAGCGCGAAACCGTTACCTTGCCGGCGCACGGCGATATGAAGAACACGCCGACGTCGTCGCGTCCCGGATAGAGCCGCTCCTTGACGAGGCGCGCGGCGGCCTCCATCGGAGACATGATCGGTACGAGCCGGTCGAGCAGGCTCGGGAAGCGCACCTGTAGCAGCTTGACGACGGCCGGGCAAGCCGACGACAGCCACGGCCCTCCGTCTCCGGTCCGGGCCAGCCAAGCCGCCGCCGCGTCGGATACGAGCTCGGCCGCCTCGGCCACCTCGAACACGTCGGTAAAACCAAGCTCGAGCAGGCCGCAGAGGATGCGATCTATGGAAAAACGCTCGTCGAACTGACCGTACAGGGTGGGCGCCGGTAGCGCGACGCGCACGGCGAACGGCTCCAGCGCCGACAAGGGGTCGGATACGGCCTTCTTGGCGTTGTTCGGGCACACCCTGATGCACTCGCCGCAGTCGACGCAGCGCTCGTCGGCGATATGGGCCCGTCCCTTGCGCACGCGGATGGCCTCGGTCGGGCAGAACCGGATACAGGTCGTGCAGGCCTTGCACTTCGTCGGGTCGAGGGTAACCGAGTGGAAGCTGGCCCCGTTCAAGCCCCGGTTCCTTCGCTCGAGTCGAATTTAACCATGATCGTCACGGTCGTGCCCTTACCGGGCGCCGAGTCGATGCGTAGCTCGTCGGAATTGCGCTTCATGTTCGGCAGTCCCATGCCGGCGCCGAAGCCCATCTCGCGTATCCACTCTGGAGCCGTCGAATAGCCCTCCTGCATCGCCAGCTCGAGGTCAGGAATACCTGGCCCGGAATCCCGCATGGTGACGACGACGCGGTCCGGGCTGAGCTCGGCCTCGGCCACCCCGCCGCCGCCGTGGATGACCATGTTCATCTCTGCCTCGTACATGCAGACGGCGGTACGCTTGATGGCGGCGGGGTTCACTCCGAGCCGGCCGAGCGCGCGCTTGACCTCGCCGCTCGCCTTGCCCGCCAGGGACATGTCCTCACCGGACACCTCGTAACGGAGTTTCATGAGCCTAGCGGATATCTCGCGTCCCGCCGCCGTGGATGCCCGCCTCGTACAGCCGGCCGCAGGCCAGGAACATCGAGTACTTGGTCGCGATGACCGCCATGCCGTTGCGCTCGGCCTCTGCCACCATATCCTTGGGTGGCACCTTGCCGCGGACGAACACGACCACCTTGATGTCCATCAGGTCGGCCGTGCGGATGGACTGAGGATTGACCAACCCGGTCAGCAGTACCACGTTCTCCTTGACGAACGCCATCACGTCGCTCATCAGGTCGGCGCCGCAGGCGGCCTGGATGTCCAGGTCGAGCAGGGCCTCGCCGGTCAAGAGGACTCCCTCGAGGGTAGAAACGATATCCCGAACCTTCATGAATCCTCCAGCGCCCGTTCGTCCGGCGACTGGACGAGTCTAACACGCGCCGCGAAGCCGGACAAGCCGAGAGCCCGCGACCTCTCGTCAGTCGGCTACGAACGGGGCTAAAGGCCGCGAGCCAAACGCCGATAGCTTTAAGTGTGGGACCGCTACGGGACGGAAGCGAAGCGAACGCGCGATCGCCTAGCTCCGTCCACGGGCGGGCTCTATTCGGTTCACGTTCACGGGTGCGGCCCGGAGCAGCGTACCGGAGAAATCGACACGTAAATTTCGGCACGGATGCCGAGACGGCCGTAGGCCGTCGCTTCTATGGAAAGGAGATCGGGTTATGATCATCAATCACAACCTTAGTGCGATGTTCGCCAATCGCTCTCTAGGGGTCACGAACAGCGGAGTAGAGAAGAACATGGAGAAGCTATCGTCGGGGATGCGGATAAACCGCGCCGGCGACGACGCTTCGGGACTCGCCGTGTCTGAGAAGATGCGTTCGCAGATCAGGGGCCTCAACATGGCCTCCAAGAACGCCGCCAACGGCATCTCGTTCATCCAGAGCACCGAGGGCTACCTCCAGGAGACGCAGGACATAATCCAGCGCCTCCGCGAGCTCGCCGTGCAGGCCTCCAACGGTATCTATACCTCGGAAGACCGCATGCAGATCCAGGTAGAGGTCTCTCAGCTCGTCGACGAGATCGACCGCATCGCCAGCCACGCCCAGTTCAACGGCATGAACGTGCTTACCGGCCGTTTCGCCCGCGAATCGGGAGAGAACATCGTCACCGGGTCGATGTGGTTCCACATCGGCGCCAACATGGATCAGCGGGAGCGCGTCTACATAGGCACGATGACCGCCAAGGGCCTCGGCGTCAAGAACGTCGGCGACGATTCCATCCTGAAGCTGTCCGATCCGGACAGCTCCAACAGGTCCATCGGGGTACTCGATTCCGCCCTGAAAACCGTCAACAAGCAGCGCGCAGACCTGGGAGCCTACCAGAACAGGCTTGAGCACGCGGTACGCGGCATCGACATCGGCGCGGAGAACCTCCAGGCCGCCGAGAGCCGCATCCGCGACGCGGACATGGCCAGCGAGATGGTCGAGTTCACCAAGAACCAGATCCTCGCGCAGGCCGGCAACGCGATGCTCGCCCAGGCCAACCAGAAGACCCAGCAGGTACTGCAGCTCCTCCAGTAGGCCGTGGCCGCGCGGACGTGACGAGGGCCGCCCTTCCGGGGGCGGCCCTTTTTTTTCGGACCAGCACCGCTCGCTTGAAGAGCGTCCGAGAGCCGCGTATAATGCCGCCAGATGGAAGATAGAGCCCGGGACGAGATTCGCGACGATATACTCGAGCGCGTCTTCCCAGAATTACGCTTCGGCGAGGATCCGGACATAGAGCGCTACTTCGAGCTACGAGCGTCGGGGCGCATGCTTGACGCGCTCGCCGTCTACCGAAGCCGCCTCCGCCCCCGCTACCCGGACGACGCCCAGCGCGTCGTCCTCCTCAAGCTGTACAGGATCAAGTCCCCGGCCTTCCCCGAGTATCTACGCGGCCTCATGCGCGCGCGGGCCGACGATATCATCGCCCGCCTACGCGCCAACATCGACGCGCTACTCGAGCCCCTGTCCGGCATCAAGCTGGGCAAAACCTACGCGGTGCTCAAGGCCGTCGAGCGCATGGCCAGGATGCTACCCGACGACCCGGAGCGGGCCAGGCAGGCGGCCTGGGCCTACGCCGACTACGCGAGGATACTGGGCTACCGGCGCGCCGAAGCCGAGCGAGCGTCCTACCTACTCGGACAGTTCTACGACCAGGCGACCGAGGACGAAGGCGCCGACTTCATAGCCGCGAGCGTCGCCACCGAGGAACGCAGGCTCAAAGAGCGACGCGAGGAGAGCGAGAAGAACTTCTTCGACCTATCCAAGATAGAATTCGACGAAGAGGACGTTCGGCGCATCGAGATCCCGGCCGGCCTCGAACGCGACGAGGATCTCGTGCTCGCCTGGTGCCACAAGTATTGGCTCAGGGTCGACGACCCGGCCTTCGAGCGCATCGTATGGCTCTACTCCAAGAAATATGGCACGAAGCACTACGAGGTGTTCAAAGCCATCAAGACCGGCCGTCACCGGAAGTACCAAGACGACGATATACTGACCATGGTCGCCACGACCATCGCAACCCGCTACAGTTACACCGTTCAAGGCGACCTGTACATGCAGTCAGCATGGCGTCGCGTCAAGGCGTCCATGTACGGACAGGTCCCGCCGCGTAGGCCGGCGCAAACAGAAACCACCGAGAGAGAGCCCGCCCAGCGTAAGCCGCGGTCGGCAAAGCCCAGGCGAGAGCGTAAGGCGGCGACGCCCCTCGTCACCCAGACCCGACCGAAGCCCGACGAGCGGCCGAAACTTCGGCCGGCGGCCGCTCCCGCCAAGGCCATAGCCATACCGGACGACCGAAGGCCGACGGGCTCCATCAGCGACAGGATCAGGCGGCTTTCTGGTCGCGCCTATGACGTATATCGGGATATTTTCCTCGCCAAGGTACGCGTAAGCATACGCGAGGAACTCGGTAAACGTCGAACCAAGCCGGGGATATCGCGTGAAGCGTTGAACGAGGCCGAGAACCTCGTCTATGAGTTCATGGACAGGAACTACGCCAACGCGTACATGGACTGGGAGTCGTCAGAGCATCGGAAGCGCGTCGCAGCGCTCGGCTTCTCGCTCGACGGCCTCGACGAGGTCGTCGAGGCCTGTTACCGGAGGCTGGGCTCCTAGAGCGCGACGCGGCCGCGGAACGACCTGGCCAATGTCAGCTTGTCGGCATATTCCAAGTCGCCGCCGACCGGGATTCCGGTCGCCAGGCGCGTCACCCTCGCCCCGCAGCCCTCGAGCACCTTCTTTATGTAGAGGGCCGTCGTATCGCCCTCCACGGTCGGATTGGTCGCTATGACCACCTCGGCAACACCCTGGTCGCGCACCCTGGCGACCAGCGTATCGAGCCTGAGCGCGTCGGGGCCTATGCCGTCCAGCGGCGAGATCAGGGCGCCGAGCACATGGTAGACGCCCCGGTACTCGCGCGAGGCCTCGATGGTCAGCACGTCCTGCGCCTGCTCCACCACGCAGATCAGGCTTCGGTCGCGCATCGGCGAGGAGCAGACCTCACAGGGGTCGTCCTCGGCGTACGAACCGCAGACGGAGCAGAAGCGCACTCGTTCCTTAAGCGAACCGATACGTTCCGCCAGGAGCGCAACGTACTGGTCGTCAGACCTGAGTATATGAAAGGCGATCCTGGCGGCGCTCTTCCGACCTATGCCCGGCAACCTGGCCAGGATACCGACGAGGTCCTCGAGCGCCTTCACCGGCCCAGGCCCGGCATCGAGCCGAGGTTACGGGCGACGTCGGCCTGTAGCGCTTCCTTGACTCTGTAGGACGCGTCGTTGTGGGCTGCCTTGATCAGGTCCTGGAGCATAGCCGGGTCGGATGGGTCTATCGCCTCGGGCGCTATCTCGACGTTCAGGAGTTCCATGGTCCCGCTCAGCGTGACGCGGACCATCCCGCCCCCAGCCGAACCGACTGCGCTGATGGCGGCCATGCGTTCCTGGGCCTCCAAGGCCTGGCGCTGCAGGGCCTGCGGATCCTTCAGCATCTTCATGATATCGCTCATGTCCATGATTCGCTCCGTTCGTTGCTCGCCGGCGCCGAGACGCGCCGGCCGCGGAAAACCTTCTCGACGATGCCTACCGGATCGACAGGCCCGTCGTCTCCGTCGTCCGAGTCTTCGTCGTCGCCCGACCTCGCTGGAGGCGTCGGCGCCGGGGCGGGCTCTGCCGCTCGAGGCTCGATACGCAGGGGCCGACCGGTAATGTCCAGCGCCTTTTTGGCCAACAAGCCGGCGTCGGCAAGCACGGCGCCGGCGTCGTAACCGTTCAGGCAATGGATGACCAGCTTGTCTCCGTCCACTACCCAGTCCCCGGAACGCTCCAGGCAGGTAGACAGGACCACCCTGTTCTTGCCGACGGCCGCCAGTAGCGAAGCCCTGAGCGCCACGGTATCGATGCCGTCGACGTCCAAACCCGGCGTGGCCGACCCCGGATTCTCCGCCGGAGGCTCGGCGCCGGCGGCGGCTGGATCGGGTCGCTCCGCCGCCGCGGCCTCGATGCGGGGCGAAACGGCCGACGCTTCGCGAAGCGCGGCCCCTACGGCCGCCGCGCCGGGCGCCCGGCCCTCCACGATGGCGGCCTTCATGCCGCGAATGGTCCTGGACAGCTCGGCCGACGAAACGTAGTCGCGAATGGCGCAGAGCCTCGAGACGGCCAGCTCGAGCTCCCAGCGCGGGTTGACGCTATAGCGCATATCCCGGTACAGGTCGAACAGGCCGGACAGCGCTCGCTCCAGGCGCGGCGCGTCGAGCGCCTCGGTCAAGGCGGCCGGGAACGACGATCTGGGGGCTCCCAGGAGGCTCTCCCGCTCGATCCCACTCGCGACGAGCAGCAAGGATCGGATGTAGGAGACGGCGTCGGAAGCGAACTGCTCCACCGACACGCCCGAGTCGAGGATGGCGTCGAGGGTCTCGAGGGCGCCCTTCCTGTCCCCGGACACGCATAGGCTCATCAGGGCGCCCATGCGCTCGCTACCGACGAGGCCGAGCTTATCGCGGATCTTGGCGGCGGTAATACGCCCGTCGGAGAACGAGGCTACCTGGTCGAACAGCGTATATGCATCGCGCATCGAGCCCGTGGCCTCGCGGGCTATCCATAGGAGCGCGTCGTCATCGGCCTCGAGCCCCATATCGTCCGCGGCGCTCCGCAACAGCCCTTTGATCACGTCCAGCGAGAACAGCCTAAAGCCGAACTGCTGGCAACGACTCTTGATCGTAGCGGGGACCTTGTGAAGCTCGGTAGTCGCGAAGATGAAGACGATATAGGGCGGCGGCTCCTCTATGGTCTTGAGGAGCGCGTTAAAGGCGCTATTGGACAGCATGTGTACTTCGTCGATGATGTAGATCTTGTACTTCGACGAATTGGGAGGAAACAGTACCTCATCCTTGATCTGCCGTACATTCTCCACCGAGGTGTTCGATGCTCCGTCAATCTCTATCACGTCGAGCGAGGAGCCCTTGGCGATGGACAGGCACGAGTCACAGGCTCCGCAGGGCTTGTCGGTAGGGCCGCGCTCGCAGTTAAGCGATCTGGCCAGTATTCTGGCGGTGCTCGTCTTGCCGCAGCCCCTCGGACCCGAGAACAGATACGCGTGAGCTATCCGGCCGCTCGCGATGGAAGCCCGGAGCGTGGTCGACACGAATTCCTGGCCGGCCAGATCGTCGAAGGTCTGGGGTCGTTTTCGAGTGGCGGTTATCTCGTACGGCATGAGCGGAGGATAGCACGGAGGGTTGCGCGAGGCAAGCCGCCTAAAAACCTCGAGCGCTCGTAGCCAGGCTGACTACGGCACAACGGCCCACCGCTTACCGTTGCTTCCTTCCGGACCTGGCGGAGTTAGGCGGCGACCGATAGCGTAGGGCCTGGCTACCAGCGCTCGAAGACGGTCGCCTCTTAGCGTTCAAGGCGGCCGGTATCTACAACGGAGAGAGGGGGATTCGGTCTCCTCGCGCGCGTCCTACGCGCTTCGTCGACCCGCCTCGTCCCTCTTCCGGCGCCATCCTGGCGCCTTTTCCTCGCTCCGCTCGGCGGGGACTCGGTTCGAATCCCACTCTCACAACGGAAAGGAAACAGTCGCAGCCAATCGCTCTCGGCGGCCGGTATCTACAACGGAGAGAGGGGGATTCGAACCCCCGGTGCCTTGTGAGCACGCACGCTTTCCAAGCGTGGACCTTAAACCACTCGGACATCTCTCCAAAGAAACCATACAACCGTTCTTAATTACGAAAGCCCAAAAAAAACCGCCTGCGAGGGCGGTATATCGGAGAGAGGGGGATTCGAACCCCCGAAACCCTCGCGGGTTTAACGGTTTTCGAGACCGCCCGATTCAACCACTCTCGCATCTCTCCAAAAACTAGTGAGGCTAAGAGGATTCGAACCTCCGACCTTCAGATCCGCAATCTGACGCTCTATCCAGCTGAGCTATAACCTCATGTTAAAGACCGATAGCCTATAAGGCCCTCTTCTTACATCAACGGAGAGGGGGGGATTCGGTCTCCTAGCGCGCATCCTACGCGCTTCGTCGACCCGCCTCGTCCTCTTTCGGCGCCATCCTAGCGCCTCTCCCTCGCTACGCTCGGCGAGGACTCGGTTCGAATCCCCCAACGTAACGACTATCGGCGACCAGAAAGGCCCTCTTCTTACATCAACGGAGAGGGGGGGATTCGAACCCCCGGTGCCCTTGAGAGGCACAACTCCTTAGCAGGGAGCCCGATTCGGCCACTCTCGCACCTCTCCAGTTAGCGCCCGAAAGCGTCCGACGGAGCAGGGGGGATTCGGTTTTCTCCTCGGACTTCGTGTCCTCGTTACAACCCGCCTTCGCCCCTTGCGGCGCCATCGTGGCGCCTCCTCCTCCCTCTGGTCGGCGGGGCTCCGATTCGAATCCCCCATGACCAAAGTTCCCGTTCAAACGCGATCGTCTTCGCTAGCGTCCGACGGAGCAGGGGGGATTCGAACCCCCGGTGCCTTACGGCACAACGGTTTTCAAGACCGCCTCCTTAAACCGCTCGGACACCGCTCCAACTCAAGGCACCGAATAGTAAATAAACCGCGCGATTATGTCAAGCTCCGCAGCAGGCCGCGGAGCACTCTCCGATCACCCGACGAGGTACCTACCGAGCTCCCCGAGATCCGGGAAACGGGTATAGACGGGCTGCCGACCGGCCGCGGCCTCCTTGTCGATCTCGACGACCTTGACGTAGAGCCGATTGACCGAATCGGCCAATATGTTCAGGTTCGACGCGAAGTTGTTGACGACCATGTCGCGTAGCACCCTATCCTGGGCGTTCAGCTTGTCGACGCTACCATACCTGAGCGTCTGGGTACCCTGCTTCCTCGCGGCGGCGATGAACCTGGCCATGGCGAGTATCAGGCCGTATAGCTCGTCCAGGTGATAGCCCTGATACCGGTAGTTATCCGACTTCTCGGTAAGCTCCTCGATCTGGTTCCACGTGGCATTATCGAGTACCAGCAACGATAGCGCGCCCCTGGTAAAACGATTCGAGATATTGTTCTTGTAGTGATGCCCTATCGCCTCGATCATCGAGTAGACCTCGGGCGTCTTGATCTGCATGCGCTTAGTATACCGTTTATCTCCCGGAGGCGCTATATGGGTTGCTTCGATTCCGTCAAGATAGTCCGCTTGAGCAAGGCTCGTAGTCCAGGTTACTCTCGACTCATGACGATAGCGATCACCGATAACCCGGCCCTCCGCGCCCTGTTGGCCGCCTGCTGCATCGCCCTGTCATCCTGCGGGCTCGTGGAGCCCCCGGTCGCGGAGCTGCTAACGGACGTCCCGGAGATGGCCATCTACGCCGCGGCCTTCAATACGCAACAAGAGCGCTTCCGCGTCAACGTCTCCTACGACGATCAGGTCGCCGAGACCCTCGAGAAACGAGCCGACAAGCCGTCCCTGGTGATAGGCCGCTACCTGAAGAGCTCACGTTCCCGCTCCAGCTTCCAGGCGCTCGACCACCTCTTCTCCGACCTCATAGTCAACCCCAGCTCCTTCTACGACGGCCTGCTCGAGCTTGGCAACTACGAGGGGCGGCAGATCCTGCTACCGGTGTCGTTCAACCTGCCGCTGATCGTATTCGACCGCGCGCTCGAGCCGACGATGCCCGACGGCTTCGTCATCGACCTCGCCGACCTGGAGACGTTCGGCGCGGGGTTGAACAAATCGTCCAAGGCTTCCGTCACGAACATGGGCTTCGGACCGCGTTGGTCACCGGACTTTCTTTTCTCGGCCATCAGCCTACTCGGCGCAGGCTTCAAGGAAGGCGCTCCACTCAAATGGGACCACGCGGCCCTGGACTCGAGCATCGCCTATATACGCGCCTGGTCGGAGCGGGCCAATGAATCCGCCGCCAAGGAAGACGAATTCCAGTTCAAGTACCTCTACCTGCCGGCCTACCGATCGGTAGAGGAAGGCCGCATTGGCTTCGCCGCGATGAGTTCCTCGGAATTCTTCGTGATCTCCGAGGAACGAAGGGCCTCGCTAGCCATCCGCTGGCTATCGCGTTCCAGCTCGATTCCCGTCGAGGAAGACATCGTCTACGCCGGGATCTGCCGCAAGGGAGAGGGCAGGCAGGCCGCCGAGGCGTTCATCAAGTGGTTCTATTCCGAGGCGAGCCAACGGACCATCCTCGAGGACGCCAAGCGCTATCGTTCGATCGAATCGTCCTTCGGCATCGCCGGCGGCTTTTCGGCCATACGATCGGTCAACGAAAGGCTGTTCCCGCTCTACTACCCGTCGCTACTCGGCAAGTTGCCCCCCGCCGGCTACCTTTCGCCGCCGAACGTACTCCCGGCCCAATGGCCCGCGATGAAAGAGGCTATCGTACTACCCTTCTTGCTCGAGCAGACCGGCCCCACCCCCCCCCAAGGTGACAGGAACCAGGCCCTCGAAGCCAAGCTACAGGCCTGGCTTAAGCGGCGATCGAGCGATTAGGCATCGCCACGCGCGGCCGTAGCGGCCCAGGCGGCGAAGAAGCCGTCGTACTCCGCCAGGGTCGAGCAGCCGACGGCCAGCCGACGCAACTCCGCGCCGCCTGGCACTCCCTTGAGATAGGCGCAGGCCTGTTTCCTGAACTCGACACAGGCCGTCCGCTCCCCATAATGGCGGAGAGACAGCTCCAGGTGGCGCCGCGCGACCGACATGCGCCCGGCGGCCGTCTCGATCGGCTCCGGTAGGCCCTCCAAGGCTGCCCGGGCCCTCGAGAAAATGAACGGGTCACCCATCGCTCCCCTGGCGAACATGACGCCGGCCACGCTACCGCCCGACAGGATGTCCACGGCCGCCTTGGCAGAGAACAGGTCCCCCGAGGCGAACACCGGCACGGGCAGAGCCTCCGCCAGGGCGAGGAACGCCTGTCGGTCGGCGGTTCCGGCATAGCCGCGCTCCCTCGTGCGCGCGTGCAGGGTGATAGCGGCCGCGCCGCCCTCGACCGCCGCGGTCGCCGCCTCGAGGTAATTCACACTGGCGTCGTCCCAGCCCAGGCGAATCTTCACGGTCACGGGCGTCTTGACCGCTCCGGTCATCGCGGCGACGATGGCCCGTATCCTCGACGGGTCGCGCATCAGGGCCGATCCGGCCCCCGTCTTGACTATCTTAGGCACCGGGCAGCCGCAGTTAACGTCGATCACGGCCGGGCGCCAGCGTTCGGCGACGATGAGGGCGGCCGCCGCCATCGTCTCAGGCCCCGAGCCGAACAGCTGGACGGCGTAGTCCGGTTCGTTGTCCTCCCTCGCCAGCAGGACCTCGGTCTTGAGATGGCCGCGGGTCAGGGCCTCGGAACTGACCATCTCGGTAAAGGCCAGGTCGCAACCGAAGTCAGCGCAGATCGAACGGAACGCCGCGTCGGAGTATCCGGCCACCGGGGCCAGGAACAGGTTGCCTCTCGTCGTATACGACCCGACGCGGACAGGTACGTGCAGGTTCATGGTGTCTCCGGGAAGAATGTAGCTAAAAAAAGGCGCCCGTACCACGGGGCGCCTCCTATCGTCGCGGCGCGGCGCGTACGGCCGGCCCACGGTATCATTCGGGCACGCGGAACAGCCTGCAGGCGTTCTGGTAGGTCGCCTCGGCCACATCCTCGACCGGCAAGTCGAGGAGCATGGCCAGGTCGTCGACCGTGGCGGGCAGGTACTCGGGTTTGTTGCGCTTACCGCGGTACTTGGCCGGCACCATGAACGGCGCCTCGGACTCGACCAGGATGCGGTCGAGCGGCAGGGCGCGCACGGTCTCGTGCAGGTTCTTGGCGTTCCGGTAGGTCAGGTTGCCCGCGAACGAGAAGTACAGGTTCAGATCGAGGGCTCGTAGCGCGTACTCGGCGTTCTCGGAATAACAGTGGAGCACGCCTCCAGCCGGGGGCAGGCGGTCGCGTAGCACGTCGAGCACGTCCTTGCCGGCCTCGCGGTTATGAATGATGACCGGCAGGTCGTGCTTGGCCGCTATATCGAGCTGGTCGATGAACAGCTCGATCTGGCTATCCTTGTCGCCGTAGCGATGATAGTAGTCCAGGCCGATCTCGCCCACGGCGATGACGCGGGGTAGCTTGAGGGCCTCATCGAGCTTGGCGCGCCAGTCGCGGCCGGGCGAGGCGACCTCGGACGGCGACACGCCGGCGGCGTGGTACACGTGCTCCGACGTCTTCAGGCTATCGTACACCTGGAAGAAATCCATGAGGCTGTTGCATATGCTGACGATCCGCTGGACGCCGTACTGCTTGGCCTGCTGGCAGGCGAGCAGCTGCTCGATAGGATCATCGAAGATAAGCCCGATGTGGGCATGAGTGTCAAAGTATCGCATCTGTCTTCCATTGGGTTGAGTGATGAGGGAGCCCGTAACCGGGTACCTCAATGTAACACGAGCCTACCGTGCCGTCAAGTTTAGCACGATAAGCTACCGGGACTCCGTCCCTCGGCATGAGGAGGCTACATTCGGAACGTCTCACCCAAGTATATCTGCCTAGCCAGCTCCGATTCAAGTATCGCGTCCCGGTCTCCGGAGACGAGAATCTCACCCTTGTTGATGATATGGGCCTCGTGGGTTATCTCCAGGGTATCGCGCACGTTGTGGTCGGTTATCAGCACGCCGATGCCCTTGTCCGACAGCCTACGGACGATGCTCTTGATCTCGTGCACGGCAATCGGGTCGATGCCGGCGAAGGGCTCGTCGAGCAGCAGGAACTTGGGCCGTATCGCCAGCGCGCGTGCTATCTCGGTACGTCGGCGTTCGCCGCCCGAGAGGGTATAGGCGTATTGTCTGCGTAGCGACGATATGCCAAATTCCTCGAGCAGGTCGTCGAGGGCCTGCCGCCGCGAGTGCGCGTCCAGGTCCGGCCTGGTCTCCAGGATGGCCCGCACGTTCTGCTCCACGGTCATCTTCCTGAAGACCGACGGCTCCTGCGGCAGGTAGGCGATGCCGAGCCTGGCCCGCTTGTACATCGGCAACGCCGACAGGAGGTGATGGTCGAGCGACACCGTGCCTCCGTTCGGCCTGAGGAAGCCGACTATCATATAGAAGACGGTCGTCTTGCCGGCGCCGTTCGGCCCGAGCAGCCCGGTTATCTGCCCCGTACGCATCGAAAAGTCGACCGAACGGACGGCAACCTTGCGGCCGAAGCGTTTATGCAGGCCTCGAGCCTCGAGCACGTGGCCGTCGGCCGAAATCGGCGTCGCGTCGCTCACGGCGCCTCCTCGGGAGCCGCCGGCGGGGCTTCGGGAACCACGCCCTCGCCTTCGCCGTCCGGCCGAGCGTCCGCACCTTCGGTCGGAAGGGCCTCAGGAACCGCGGGCGCGTCGTCCTTCTTGCCGGGCTCTTTCTTGCCGGCCGCCACCGATCCCGATACCGAGCCGACGAGCACGATGTCCTCGGTGTCCAGGTCGACGAGTATGGTCTCGGCGCTATACAGGTCGCCGTCGCGACGCACCGTCGGCCAGCCGGATAGCTCGAGCGACTTGGCTGACCGGTCGTAGCGAGCGAAATCGGCCCGGCACGACAGGCTCTCCTTGAGGATGCGCACGTTCACCTGCACGATGGCTATCTTCCGCCGGTCATCATTCTCGATATAGTCGCCCTTGATGACGACCTTGTTTTGACTGTCCTCCATGACCGAGGGGCCGGTCAGGCGGGACAGCTTGTCGCGCCGATCGTAGAATAGATGCTCGGTCGTCAGCCGCAGGCCCTTATCGTCGTCGACCACCGAAACCCTGCCCGAGCACTCGGCGAACCTGAAGTCGTCTCCGTAGAGCTCTATCCGGTCCGCGGTTATGCGCATGCCGCCGGACACGACGACCGCGTTGCCGACGAGCACCGCCCGCTCGCGTCCCTTGGCCATGGCCCCGGACATCGAGTCGGCTGAGAAGGAGAAGTCGTCGGCCGCGACGGATGCCGCGGCTAGGGCCAAGGCCAGGGCGGCGACGAAGAAGCGCCGGCGGCTCATCGGTCGGGTTCCTCTCCCGAGTCGTACTCGGCGACGACGTCATCGACGGCGACGACGTCATCGACGGCGACGAACCTTCCGTCGGCGCGGTTAGCGAACTCGAAGGACCGGCTGGCAGCGTCCGCCGCGAAGCCGGAACCTGTCAGGCCGGAACCATCATCGTCGCGCAGCGTCGTGACGGTATCCGCGCGGCTCGACAGGCGCCTAGCCTCGCCGTCCCACTCGAGGTAGCCCGATTCGACAGTCAAGCCGTCGGGGGCATAGTAGAAACGCACCGAACCCGACAGCTCGGCGCTCTCGGTATCGGTATGGAACGAGGCGTGCTCGGCCCCGCCCTCCGAAAGCAGCTCGACGCCGTCCCGGCCGTACTCTCGGAAGCGCACGCCCGACAGCACCATCAGGCGCTTGCCCTGGTACGACTCGGCCCGGTCCGCTTCGATGCGGAAGCTCGGGAGGCCGTTCTCGACGACGGTATGGGAAAAACCGTGGACGACCGTATCCGGAATATCCTCCGACAGGTCGTTCGCCAAGCCGTCGCCGTAATCGAGGCTACAGCCTACTAGCGCGACCAGCGCGACCTGCGCCGCGACGAACGCGGCGGCCATCGAGCGCGCGCGGGAAGAAAGCCGCTCGGTTCCGCGGCCGGCCCTAGGCATGCGCCTTCTTCTTGCCATACTCGAGCGCCGCCGAGACGAAGGCGGTGAATAGCGGGTGCGGGGCGGTCGGCTTCGACTTGAACTCCGGATGATACTGCACGCCGACGCCCCAGGGGTGGCCGGGCCACTCGAGGCACTCGACCAGCTCGCCGTCCGGAGTCGTGCCGGCGATCACGAGGCCCGACGCCTCGAAGTCGCCGCGGAAGGCGTTCGAGAACTCGTAGCGATGGCGGTGGCGCTCTGAGACCCTGGTCGAGCCGTAGGCCAGCGCTGGCTTGGAGCCGTCCTTGAAGACCGAGTCGTTGCTGCCGAGACGCATCGTGCCGCCATAGTTCTTCACGTCGACCTGGTCCTCGAGCAGGCTGACGACCGCCTTGGCCGCGTCGGGCGCGAATTCCGCCGAGTTGGCGTCGATCCAGCCGAGCACGTCCCTGGCCCACTCGATGGCCATGATCTGCATGCCGAGGCACAGTCCGAAGTACGGCAGGCCGTGTTCCCTGGCCCACCTGGCCGCGGCCACCATGCCGTCTATGCCGCGCTGGCCGAAGCCGCCCGGCACCAGGAGCCCGTCCACGTCGGACAGGATCGCGCCCGGGTCGGCGCCCTCGACCTCGAAGCGGCTCGAGTCTATCCTGACGATCTCGACGCCCGCGTCGTTGCCTATGCCGCCGTGGTACAGGGCCTCCCAGACGGACTTGTAGGCGTCGTGCAGCTCCATGTACTTGCCGACGACGCCGATGCGCACGCGCCGTCTGGGCTCGGTCAGCTTGCGGACCACTTCCTTCCAGGCGCGGAGGTCGGCGTGGCGGCTCTCCACGTTCATCTTGGCCAGCAGGAACTGATCCAGGCCCTGCTCGTGGAACACGAGCGGGATCTGGTAGATCGTCGAGGCGTCCTTGGCGGAGATCACGCCCTCGTACTCGACGTTCGTGAACGCCGCGAGCTTCCGCCTGAGCGATTCGTCAAGGCCGGAGACGGAACGGCAGACGAGGACGTCGGGCTGGATGCCGACCTCCTGCAGCTCCTTGACGGAGTGCTGGGTCGGCTTGGTCTTGAGCTCCCCGCCCGTAACCTCGGGCACCAGCGTCACGTGGACGCTGACGGCGTTCTGCCTACCGTACTCGTGGATCAGCTGGCGGGCCGCTTCGAGGAAGGGTACGCTCTCCATATCGCCGACGGTGCCGCCCACCTCGACGATGGTCACGTCGGCCTCCGGGTCCTTGCCCGCGGCGACGACTCGGGCCTTGATCTCGTCGGTGATATGCGGTACGACCTGCACCGTCTTGCCGAGGAAGCGGCCCTCGCGCTCCTTGTTGATCACCTCTCGGTAGATCTGCCCGGTCGTGATCGAGTTGGCCCTGGAGATGGGCGCGTTCGTGAACCTGGCGTAGTTGCCGAGGTCCAGGTCGGTCTCCGCGCCGTCGTCGGTCACGTAGACCTCGCCGTGCTGATACGGGTTCATCGTACCGGCGTCCACGTTCAAGTAGGGATCGATCTTGAGCATGCGAACCGCTAGCCCGCGCGCCTCGAGGAGGCTACCGATCGATGAGGCGGTTACGCCCTTGCCGAGTGAGGAGCATACGCCGCCCGTCACGAAGATAAGCTTCTTCATGGAAGGCCATTATCGGCCGTCGGCCGCGGAGGGTCAAGCGCCCAGGTACGCGACTACTCGTCCTTGAGGAGGCGCACCACCTCGGAAGGCGTGCGGCAGGCGGCGAGCGAGGCGCAGAACGCCTTGGACCTGGACATCCTGGCTATCTCGGCGAGCGCCTCGATGTGCGGCCCGGCCTTATCCGGCGGCGCCAGCAGCAGGAAGAACAGCCTGGTCGGCTTACCGTCCATCGAGCCGAACTCGACGCCTGCGGCCGAGATCCCAATGGCTATCGTCAGCTCGCGGGCGGCGAGCGTCTTGCCGTGGGGTACGGCTATGCCCTCCTCGAGCGCGGTCGAGCCTTTGGCCTCGCGATCGAGCACGGCTCGGTAGGCGGTCTCGGCATCGAGTATCTTGCCGGCCGAGACGAGCGTGTCGACCAATTCCCTGATGGCCGCGTCCTTGCCGACGGCGGCGAGGGGAACCCTGACGACGCTTTCTTCTATCAAGTCGATCAGTGCCATGTCAGCCTTCCTATTCCAAGGACTCGTACAGGTCCCATATCTTGTCTTCGCCCTTGGCGACGAGCACCGGGCATTGAGCGGTCCGCATGGCCCGCTCCGTCTCGTTGTAGAGTTCGTCGCGACGCGACCGTATCTGGGATATCTCGCCGAGCACGAGCAGGTCGACGCCGAGGGACGCCACCTTGGCCTTGATCTCGACATGCACCGCGCCCGAGGCCTTCTCCGCCGCCACCGGCACGCCCTTGCGCCTGGCCAGTTCTCGCACGTGGTTCAGATAGCGCGAGGCGTCGCCATCGAGGTCGCGCCTGTACTCCTCCTGCTCCGACTCGAGGAAGATCCGCGAGTTGACGAGCTCGGCGAGGGCCCTCGTATCGACGACGTAGAGCGCATATAGGTCGGCGCCGAGCGTCTTGGCCAGCACGATGGCGTACTGGGCCGCCGTGATCGACTGCTCGGAGCCGTCCACATAGACCATGATCTTGCGTATTGGCCTCGTCATCCTTGCGATACCTCCGAATCCGGTCGCGATAGCCTGTCCTTGACCATCTTCATGAGGACGAACATGTCGCGCTCACTCTCTTCCAACCTGTTCTGTATATAATGCAGCGTTTCGTCCAATTCCGGTATCGCTATTTTCTCGAGCGCGTTCACCTTACGTATCGTCTTGCGCACCTCCCTGGCCAGCCTGACGATAGAGACGCGCAGCTCGGCGGACCGGCCGAGCATCGCGAGCGCGTCGCGGAAGGCGGCCACCGCGTTGTCGATGCTGGCGCTCGTATCGAGCGGGCTGTAGTACGGCCCCCCCGCCGCGAACTCGGTCCGGACGACCGGCAACGCTACGCCCATCACGCGGCGCTGCTTGAGCGCAATCGTCGAGCTGACGTCGATGGCGCCGGCCAGCGCCCCGACCTTGAGCCTGCCCATCGCGAGCACCGAGTCCTCGAGGCCGGCGTAGGCCTTGGCCAGCGCCGTGTCGACCTTCTCGTCATACTCGACCGCCTGGTCCACCAGGTTCAGCAGCTCCAACACCAGGATATTGCGCTTCTGGTCCAGGAGCTCATGGCCCATCCTGGCGAACTTGAGCTCGTCCTTCAGGCGTATCAGGTTGGTCTTGGTCGGCGCGACGTTCCTCACGACTGCCCATTCCCGTGGTAGTACGCGTCAAGCTCCTCGTCGGTCACGCGGTGCAGCTCCTCAGCCGGCAGCAGCTTGAGCGCCTCCCAGCCGAGGTCGAGCGTCTGCTCGATGGTCCGATCCTCGTCCCTGCGCTGGTTGACGAAGCGCCTCTCGAAGAACTCGCCGAACTCCATGTACTGGTGGTCGAGCGGCGTCAGCTCCTCCTCGCCGATCACGGACGCCAGGTTGCGCACGTCCTTGACGTAACTATAGGCCGCGAACAGCTGGCTCGCAAGGTGCGGGTGGTCCTCACGGGTCATGCCCCCACCGATGCCGTCCTTCATCAGGCGCGACAGGGACGGCAGGCCGGCGACCGGCGGGTAGATGCCGCGGCCGTTCATCTCGCGCTCGAAGACGATCTGTCCCTCGGTGATGTAGCCGGACAGATCCGGTATAGGGTGGGAGATGTCATCGTTCGGCATCGTCAGGATGGGCAGCTGGGTGATCGAGCCCTTGACGCCGCGTATCATACCGGAGCGCTCGTACAGCTCCGCGAGATCCGAGTACAGGTAGCCCGGGTAGCCCTTGCGGGACGGTATCTCGCCGCGCAGCGTCGAGATCTCGCGTAGCGACTCGCAGTAGTTCGACATGTCGGTCATCACGACGAGCACATGGAGGCCGCGGTCGTAGGCCAGGTGCTCGGCCAGGGTCAGCGCGGTGCGCGGCGTGATGATGCGCTCGATCGACGGCGCGTCCGCGAGCGACAGGAACAGCGCCACGTTGTCGAGCGCTCCGGTCTCCTCGAACGAGCGCATAAAGAAGCGCGCCACGTCGTGCTTGACGCCCATCGCGGCGAACACCACCGCGAAGTCCGTCGCTCCGCCGCGCAGCTTGGCCTGTCTGGCTATCTGGGCGGCCAGCTCGTTGTGCGGGAGGCCGTTGCCCGAGAAGATCGGCAGCTTCTGGCCGCGGATCAACGTATTCATCCCGTCGATCACCGAGATGCCCGTCTGGATGAAGTCGCGCGGGTACTCGCGGGCGGTCGGGTTGATAGGGCGGCCGTTGACGTCCGGCTCGTCGTCGGCGAGCGGCGCCGGCCCGCCGTCGACGGGGCGGCCGAGTCCGTCGAAGACGCGGCCGAGCATGCGGTCGGACACGCCGACGGTCAGCGGCCTGCCGCGGAACCGCGTCCTGGTACCCGGCATCGTCAAACCGTCGGTGCCCTCGAACACCTGTACGACGACGGCGTCGTCGCTCGTGTCGAGCACCATGCCCAGCCTCACGTTCCCGTCGGCGTCGACGCACTCGACCAGCTCGCGGTAGCCGACGGGATGGGTGCCCCGCACGAACACGAGCGGCCCGTCTATCCTGGCCGCTCCGACGTACTCGCGGCCGGACATCAGGACCCGCCTCTCCTCGTCACGCATAGATAGCCTCCAGCTGGTCGATTCCGCGCTCAAGCCTGGCCATCAGGCGGTCGAATTCCTCGGGCGACTCGTTCGGTATGGTAAATTTCATCTTGACCAGGTCCTGTACGGCCTTTACCCGCTTCAGCTTGTGGAGCGTCACGCCGCGCTTGATGGCCTCCTGCCCTCGGCGCCAATACGCCATGATGGCCAGCAGCATGCGTAGCTGCTTCTCCACGGTGGAGTAGCGGTCGACGTCGTCGAAGGCGCTCTGCTGGAGGAAAGCGTTCTTGAACATCGAGCAGACCTCGATGACGAAGCGCTGACTGTCCGGCAGGGCGTCCGGACCGACGAGCTTGACCACCTGCAGGAGCCGCACCTCTTTTTGGAGCAGCTCCATGATCTCCTCGCGCGCGGTCGCCCAGTCCGGCCCGACCCGCTCCTCCCACCAGGGCCGCACGTCGCCGAGGTATTCCGAGTAGCTGTCCAGCCATGATATGGCCGGATAGTGGCGCGCATTGGCCAGTTGGCGGTCGAGCCCCCAGAAGCAGCGCACGAAGCGCTTGGTGTGCTGGGTGACCGGCTCGGAGAAGTCGCCGCCGGGCGGGCTGACCGCGCCGATGATCGTCACGGAGCCGTCGGCCCCGGACAAGGTCTCCGCGTAGCCGGCGCGCTCATAGAACTCGGCGATCCTCGTCGGCAGATAGGCCGGGAAGCCCTCCTCGGCCGGCATTTCCTCCATGCGACCCGACAATTCGCGCAACGCCTCGGCCCAGCGCGACGTCGAGTCGGCCATGACCGCCACGTGGTAGCCCTGGTCGCGGTAGTACTCGGCGAGCGTCACGCCGGTGTACACGCTCGCCTCGCGGGCCGACACCGGCATGTTCGAGGTATTGGCGATGAGTATCGTGCGCTCCATGAGGCTCTTGCCGGTCCTCGGGTCGACGAGCTTCGGGAACTCGTTGAGCACGTCGGTCATCTCGTTGCCGCGCTCGCCGCAGCCGATGTACACGATGATGTCGGCGTCGCACCACTTGGCTATCGCGTGCTGGGTCATCGTCTTGCCGGTGCCGAAGCCGCCGGGAATGGCCACGGTGCCGCCCTTGGCCAGCGGGAACAGCGTGTCGATCACGCGCTGCCCGGTGATCAGCGGTATGTCGAGCGGCTTGCGCTGCGCGACCGGCCGAGGCTCGCGAATCGGCCAGCGCTGCATCATCGACAGCTCACGCTCGCCATCCGGCCCCGAGACGACCGCGATCGTCTCGTCGACCCGGTACTCCCCGGCCGGCGCCACCGATACGAGCCGCCCGGAAACGCCGGGAGGAGCGCAGACCCGGTGCTCTATCCTCGAAGTCTCCTGCACCACGCCGAGCACCGCGCCCGCTGACACCTCGTCGCCGACCGCTACGCGCGGCTCGAAGGCCCAGAGCCTGGTACGGTCGAGCGCCTCTGCCGAGACGCCACGCTCGATGAAGCGGCCCGACAGGGCCAGGAGCGCGTCAAGCGGCCGCTGGATGCCATCGTAGATGGTCCCGAGCAGGCCCGGACCGAGCTCAAGCGATAGCGGCCGGCCGGTGCCGTACACGTTGTCGAGCGGCGCCACGCCCGTGGTGTCCTCGTAGACCTGGATCGTCGCCCCGTTCCCGGACAGCTTGATGATCTCGCCTATCAGGCCCGACTCGCCGACCTTGACCAGCTCGAGCATACGGGCGTCGCCGATGCCCATGGCCTCGATGACCGGCCCGTTGACCCTGCGCACCTGTCCTATGATCCGTTCGTTCATGCCATCCTCGTCGCCGCCCTAGGAGCGCGGCTTCCCGGCGCCGAGCGCCGTATAGATACGCCTGCGAATATCGGCCCGGTAGCGTTCGAAGCGCGTGGCCGCCCGATTATCGTAGGCCAGCCGGCCGCCGTCGGCCGTCAGGTAGACGCCCTGGCCCAGGACAGGGTCGCCGTCGACCCTGCGCAGGCTCGTCGCCTTGCCGGTCGCCTTGAGCGCCGCGCCCTCAGCCACCCGCAACATCGCGTCGTCTATCAACGGCAAGTCCGCCCTTGAAGCGTTGACCGCCGCCGACTCGGCCGACAGCCCTATCGCCGCTTCCGTTATCCAAGCCAATAACACGTCCCGGTAGCCCGGCGCGCCGGCCATCGCGGCGACCTCGGCTACGGCCCGCTCGATGATACCGGCGGCGAGGCGCTCCTGCGACAGGAGAGAGCGCTTGCGCCGCTCTATCGCGGCCTTGGCCTCCGCCTCGGCGACTATGGCCGCCGCCTGACCCTCGGCCTTGGCCGCTGCCTCGGCGGCTAACGTCGCCGCCTGCTCGCGAGCCCTCGCGGCGGCCTGAGCGGCGTACTCGTCGGCCTCCGCGAGCAGGCGCGCGGCCTCGGCGTCGGCGTCGGCCAGGATCCCGGCCATGATCGCGTCCGCGTCGTTCAAGCTCTGTTCCATCTCTTCATCCTTATATCCGTCGCCTAGCCCAGCTTGATCCCGATGGCCTTGTTCACCATCTCACGCGTCGTCGGGCGGCCGGGCACGCGGCCCCGCCGGTCGGGGATCTCCACGATCAGCGGAAACTCGTCGGAGAACAGGTAACGATCGACGCGTGGCCGTATGAGCTCGGCGGCGCGCTCCGTGACGACGAGGATGCCGACGTCGGGGTCGGCGGTGGCAGCCTCGAAGGCCGCCTCGGCCTCGGCCGCGTCGGAGACGGCCCTGCCGTCGACGCCGACCATGCCGAAGCCGAGTACGGTATCCTCGTCGCCGATCACGTAGTACTTCACGGTCCCTTAGATCTTGCCCAGGATCATCAGCGCGGTGATGAAGCCGAACACCACGAGGCCCTCGGCCAGCGCTATGAAGATCAGCGCCTGGCTGGCGATCTCGGGCCGCTCCCCGATCGCGCCCATCGCGGCAGCACCGACGTTGGCTATGGCTATGCCGGCGCCGATCGCGCCGAGGCCGAACGCGATGGCCGCGGCCATCAGGCCGAACTGCTGCACCTTGGCCTGCTCGGGCGACACCGTCACGGCGCCGCGGGCCTCCTGGGCCGATACCCCGGCTACCGCGCCGAAGGCCAATAGCAGCGCCAACGTCACAACCAGGCTCGCGCCTATCCTCTTCCCGAAACGCTTCCGTACGTCGATCATCTCATCTCTCCTTGGCTATTCAGCGGCTTTGAACGATATTGGACGGTACGCCTTGCCGGTACCGTTGAAATACTTCGAGAAGAACTCGTAATAATTGAGGCGGAGCGACTGGATGCCCGCGGACAGGCCCTCCAGCGCTATGACGAGCGCGTTGCCGAGCACGAGCACCAGGATAGCCGGGATCGAGAACGGCCCCTCGGGCGTTATCATCCTGGCTATCTGGAAGAACGCCGTCATCAGGCTCACGTGCGCTATGCCCAGCCCGGCCACACGCATGAACGACAGGGTGTTCGCGAGGTAGCCGGAGTAGATCTCCAGCACCTCGACTATCCACTCCATGACAAAGTCGACGATAAGGCCCGGCTTGAAGCGCTTGCCCGAGGCTCGGCCGTGGATGACAAATTCCAGGGGAGCCTTGAAGGCCAGGATCATAGTGGGAAGGCCGAGCAGCAGGGCCAGGATCCCGACCGGCGGCAGCTCCCGGTAGTCGTGCCGCACGTAGTAGAACGCGGCCCAGGCGCCGGCGCCGTAGATCCAGCCACCGATGACGCCCGCCTTGTCGAGCAGTAACGTGAACCAGTCCCGCTTCCTGAACAAGTTGACCCAGTTGATCGCGAAGCCGAGCCCGAGCACGACCATGCCGAAGCGTATGGTGAGACCCAGGATATCGTACAGGGTGCGTACCGAGCCCGCGGCCTCGTGGCCGTTGACGATGCCGTGATAGTCGAACCAGAGCGGCGGCAGCCACTGCATCCCGAAGTACGAGCCGAACAACACGCCAGCGACGATGGCCGCGCCGCCGCAGTACGCGATGACGCGGTACAGGTCGCCCGGCTTGCCGGATCGCCTCGCCGAGGCCAGTCCGAGGAGGCCGACGAGCAGCACGACGAGGCCGTGCCCAGCGTCGCCGAACATCAGGCCGAACATGCATAGGTACGCGACCGCGACGAAGGGGGTCGGGTCGACGCTTCCGTACTCGGGCACCGCATAGTTGCGCACGAGGCCCTCGAAGGGCTTCAGGGGTTTCGGGTTGCGCATCTCCACCGGCGCCTCGAGCCTGGCGGCCTCGCCCTTGCCGGGCTCCAGCCACTCGACCGAGCAGGCGCCGGAGGCCGCTTTCCGGATACCCGCCTCGACAGCGGCGGCTTTCTCGGCCGGGATCCAGCCCGAGAACAGCACGGTACGGTCGGTACGCGCGAAGCCCGAGCGGACCGTCGCGATGAGCTCCTCGGTCCTCAGGGCGGCCCACATCGAGCCGAGGCCGGAGCCTATCGACGCGAAATAGGCGTTCAGGTCGTCTACGCAGGCCGCCTGCCTGGCCCGGAGCTCGTCTATCTTGCGGTCTATCGTCTCGAGCGCCTCGGCGTTGCCCTGTCCGGCCGACTCGGGTAGCCTCGCGTCCTCCCAGCCGAGCCGCTCGAGGATGGGCTCCACCCGCGCCGCGTCGCGCTTGAGCGTAACGAGCATGACGCCGACGGCCTCGTGTCGACGAGCCTGCGAGGCGGCCGCGGCGTCCCGCCCGGACGAGGGTAACACCACCGACGGTATGCCCTCGAGGGCCTCGTGGAGGCCGTCCGCGACGTCCGCCGGCATGAGTCCGGCGCGTATGGACAGGAACGAATACGCCGACGACGCGGCCGCCCCGGCCTTGAGGTCGCCGAAGGCCTCGAGCTGCCTGCGTATCTCGCCGAGCTTCAGGATCTGGTCCTGCAGGTCCTTCTGGCGCTCCCGCAGGCCGTTGATGTCGGCCGCTATAGCGTCCAGGCGCTTGCCGGCGACGTCGAGGTCGGCGGGCTCCCCGTCCGCGGAGCCGTCGAGCGACGGCCTGGCCACCGGGGGTGAGGCCATGTCCATGAAGCCCTCGACACGCTTGCGCAGCTCGACGAGCCTGGCCAGGTTGACCTTGGGCTCGGCCTTGCCGAGCCTCGAGGCCCAGTCGCCGGGCAGTTCCTTGATCGATACCATCTCGAGCGCCCCGAGGCGCAGGAGCTCCTTGGCGATGGCGTCCGAATCCGCGTCCAGGACCATCGCCGCGAGCAGTCTCATCGGAGAGGTGAACATCATAGGGAGCTCCGTATCCTTTCTTCGGCGAGCGCGTAGTACTTGGCGTTCAGGACAGTCATTACGGCGCGCATCTCGGCGCGCTTCTTGGTGAAGTACGCCAGCACGACGCCTATCGAGAACGGATAGCCGCAGAGGCTCTTCCCGGCCTCGTCGTCGGCGACGCGCCGTGTGGCGGCCTCGAGCACGGCCAACTTGGCCGCCGAACCGCCGCCGCCCATCATCGCGCCGACGCCCGGATACGAGCGGCCGAGTAGGTCCAAGCCTATGCCGCCCGCTCCGCGCGAACCACGCTCGCTATCCCATACCGCCGCCACGGCCGCCGGCTTGATAGCGCGGCCTCGGGGTATCAGCCTGCTCATGGCGTCTTCGGCGCCCATGCCGTAGAAGTCCTTGAACCGTATCAGCCACGATACGTTCTGTAGGTCCACGTCGACGCCGAGGGCGCGCTCGGCGGCTTCCCGGTCGCGGCCGCCCAGGCTGGCCGCCGCCGCGAAGGCTTCGTCGTAGTAGCGGCGGTCGAGCGCCAGCTCGAACGAGAACACGGAGCGGGACGCCTGGGCCGCGGGTAGCTCGGCGCGCGCTATGGCCGCGTAAGGAGTGCCCGATAGCGCCGCGGCGACGCCCTCGATATCGGCGGCACGTACGATAGCGTCAACATCCATCCGGTTCACGATGGTCCCGCGGAACAGGTAGCCGGACTTACCGGCCACGTCGCGTCCCCGGACGTGGGCGTCGAACCATAAGCGGACGGCGTTCTTGACCTGGTCTATCTCGTAGCGCGCCGCGAGCGCCCGTACGAACGACAGGACCGGCTCGTCCAGGTACCGGAACAGGCCGGTATACAGGCGGAGCTCGCGCTCGTGGAGCAGGGCCTCGCCGGCCCGCAAGTCGCCGGTCGCCGTATAGGCTTCCTCGATCGCCTGGTAGGCGGTACCCCTTAGAAACTGAACGGCCTCCGGGAGCGATCGCGCCTTTATCAGGCGGTCCATCGTCTCCGGAGGCATCGTCTTACTTATCCTGGCCTTGAGCTTGGCGCTCAGGAACCCATAGGTCCGTATCGCGGAGGGCACGGGTCTCACGCCTCCATCACGGCCGCCCGGCGATGACGCCGACGATCTCCGCGACGAGCGACTCGCGCTCCGACGCTACCGTACCGGCGTTCCGCTCGGCCTCGGCGTCGGCTGCCTCGCGGGCCGCGACTATCAGGCGTTCGGCCGAGGCCCTGGCCTGGTCCAGCCTGGCCCTGGTGTCCGCCACCGCCTTCTCCCGCGCCTTGGCGACGAACGCGGCGGCCGCTTCATCGGCGTCGGCCTTGACGGCCGACGCTCGCTTCCTGGCCGCTTCTATCCTGGACTTGGCCTCGTCCTCCGCCCCTAAGACACGCTCGACGATCTCACGCATGATCCGATACTTCCTTATAGAACGTAGCGCCGCTCCTCTGCAGCTAAGGTCGGCGGGTGGGGTCGGCCATGGAGCGGATACTGAAGAAGTTTATACCTTTTTACAAAGAATGTACAGTGCGGGGGGCATTCCGCCCTGGAGTATCACCGGGCGCCCATACCGTGCTACCATGCCCGCGATGGCATACGACGTAAGCAAGTCCGTCAAGGGCGACGATGCGTTCTACACGGTCCGCTGGTCTCCCATCGTACAGGCCGACAAGTACCGCATCATAGGCTCGGTTCCGGCCATGGGCGGCATCGCGGAGCTGTACTACAAGGACGCCGGCGGCAAGCTCAACCTCTACCTGCTCGCGCGCTCGTACTACGGCGGCCTGCGCGCCACCCTGCGCGCGGCTACGGACCCGGAGACCGAGAAGGACGAGCGCAGGCGAGCGGTCCTCGTCGACCACGAGGGCGAGATATACTACCGCTACGCCCTCGTCGAATCGCAGGACGACATGAGCGACGTCATGTTCTTCTTCATGAGCACCTACGCCCCGAAGATCCGCTTCGACCATTCGGGGCGCTACGAGCGCATCTTCCTGACCGAGGTCGACGCCGGGGGCCTCGTGACGGTCTAAGTCCCTAAACCCGGGCGCCTCCGCCGCCGATATAGTAATAGAAGGCGGAGGGACGCGCATGATCAGAGGATGGTATACGGGAGCCAGCGGCATGGCCGCCCAGCAGGTCAGGCTCGACGCGATAGCCAACAACCTCGCCAATATCGACACCGACGGCTACAAGCGCGACGTGACGGTCAGCAAGGCCTTCGCGCAGCTCCTCCTCAGGCGCATGGGCGACGACGGCCAGTACCTGCACCCGCTCGGCTCCGGCGACATGGCCCCGGTCATCGGCAAGGTCGGCACCGGCGTCGAGGCCAACGAGGTGTTCACCGAGCTGGAGCAGGGCGCCCTCAAGGGCACCGACAGCGACTACGACGTGGCGCTCGACGGCGCGGGCTTCATGTGCGTCTCGACCCCCCAGGGCGAGCGCTATACCCGCAACGGCTCCTTCGTACTCGGCAAGGAAGGCTACCTCGAGACCAAGGAAGGCTACCCGGTGCTCGGCGAGGCTGGCCCCATACGCGTCAAGCAGAACAACTTCCAGATAGACAAGGACGGCCGCGTCTGGGTCAACGCCGACTACCAGGACGACCCGCTCGACCTCGTCGGCCGCGAGCAGAACGAGTGGCGGGAGCCGGTGCTCCTCGATACGCTCAAGCTCGTCGACTTCGAGACGGTTCGCTACATAGCCAAGCAGGGCTCGAGCCTCTGGCGCTCCACCGAGGAGTCCGGCCAGGCCGTCGCCCTCGAGGGGCTTGACCGGCCGAAGGTAATCCAGGGCTTCACCGAGGCGTCCAACGTCAACCCGGTCACCGAGATGGTCAGGATGATCGAGGTCAACCGCGCCTACGAGGCCAACCAGAAGACCATACAGACCGAGGACGCGAGCCTCGGCAAGCTCATCAACGAAGTAGCCAAGGTGTAGGGGTAAACGATGGTACGAAGCTTATGGACGGCCGCCAGCGGCATGATCGGCCAGCAGGCCAATATCGACACGATCTCGAACAACCTGGCCAACGTGAACACCTCGGGCTATAAGAAGATGCGCGCCGACTTCGAGGACCTGATCTACCAGACGGTCCGCGTAGCCGGTACGCCCGCCACCGAGGACACCGTCGTGCCGGTGCCGGTGCAGATGGGCCACGGCGTCAAGCTGTCGGCCACCCAACGTGAGTTCGCCCAGGGCAACCTCCAGAACACCGAGAACTTCTCGGACATAGCGATCATGGGCGACGGCTTCTTCCGCGTGATGATGTACGACGGCAGCTACGCCTATACCCGCGACGGCGCCTTCAAGATCGACTCGGAGGGCCAGTTCGTCACCTCGAACGGCTACAAGATGATGCCCGAGGTCGTGCTGCCCCGGGACTTCATACCCGAGACCCTGTCGATCAGCCAGGACGGCCGCATCTCCGTCAAGGTTCCCGGCCAGGACGACCCGGTGGACGTCGGCCGCCTCGAGCTGTACCGCTTCCCGAACCCGGTCGGCCTGACCGCCGTCGGCGAGAACCTGTTCAAGCAGTCGAACGCCACCGGCGACCCCATACCCGGCCGCCCCGGCTTCGACGGCATGGGTAAGACCGTCCACAAGTTCCTGGAAATGTCGAACGTGTCGGTGGTCAAGGAGATGGTCAACATGATCGTCGCCCAGCGCGCCTACGAGTTCAACTCCAAGGCCATCCAGACGAGCGACAACATGCTCGGCACCGCCACCAGCCTCAAGAGGTAACGCTCCGTGACCATCGATAGCGCCACGCTGGCCTACCAGAACCGCTCGCTTCAGGTACCCCGCGCCCCGGCCCAGGGCCTCGGCGCCCGCTCCGCCTCGGGCGGAACGATGATAGACCGCTCAAGCAAGCTGTACGAGCAGTGCCAGGAGTTCGAGTCCATCTTCGTCAACATGATGCTCAAGGAGATGCGAGGGACCGTCGAGAAGTCTGGCCTGATCGACGGCGGCCAGGCCGAGGAGATCTTCAGCGACATGCTCTACGACGAATACGCCAAGGACATGTCGAAGAACGCCGGCTTCGGGCTCGCCGACGCCGTCTACCTCGAGCTGTCCAGGCAATCCTACCGGGCCGGCTGAGAGCCGTCCGTAGCCGCGCTCGCCCGGTCTTTCGATTGACATTATCGATATATTTATATATTATTAGTCCATGCAAGCAGCCCCCGTCGTCATCGCCATCTGTATGGGATCATCGTGCTATGCCAGGGGCAACGCCCGCAACGCCGAGCTGATCAAGGCCTGGTTGGCGCGCGAGGGCCGCGACGCTAGAATAGAATTCAACGGGACCCTCTGCGAGGGCCTCTGCAAGGAAGGCCCCAACCTGCGCATCGGCGACCGCGTCTACCGCGGGGTGGACCCCGTGGCGGTGGAAGACATCCTGGAGCACGAATTCGGGGAGCGTTGACCATGCCCAACTACGAACCCATCCGCACCGAGAGCGCGGCCTGCCAGGACTGCTACAAGTGCGTGCGCGAGTGTCCGGTCAAGGCCATCAGGGTCTGCGAGGGCAAGGCCAGCGTCGTGCCCGAGCTGTGCGTGCTCTGCGGCCACTGCGTCGAGGTCTGCCCAGCCGAAGCCAAGAAGGTGCGGTCGGACGTGGAGCGCGCCAAGGCGTTGATCGGCATCAAGCCGACCGTGGTCGCGAGCCTCGCTCCGTCCTTCGCGTCGGAATTCCCTGAGCTCGAACCCGCCAGGCTGATCTCGTCGCTTACCTCGCTCGGCTTCGCCCTCGTGTCGGAGACCGCGCGCGGGGCCGACTCGGTATCGCGTTCCCTGGCCGCCACCCTCTCGGGCGCCAAGGACTCCGGCCCCGGCCGCGTGATCCTTTCGAGCGCCTGCCCCGTCGTCAACGACTACTTACTCCTCTACAGGCCGGAGCTGACCGGCTTCCTGTCGCCGCTCGCCTCCCCGCTCGTCGCCCACGCCGCCGAGCTCAAAGCGTCGCTCGGCCCCGGCGCCGCCGTCGTGTTCATCGGCCCGTGCATCGGCAAGAAGCGCGAGGCAGACCGTTCCGCCGGCGCGGTCGACGCGGCCGTCACCTTCAAGGAACTGCGCGCCTGGTTCGAGCAGGAGGGCCTCGACCCCTATGCCGCCCCGATAACCGGAAACGAGCGTTTCTACCCCGACAAGGCGGCGAAGGGCTCGCTCTACCCGGTGGACGGCGGCATGATAGCCGGCGTCAAGAAGTACGCGCCCGGCTTGGCGGCCCACTGCGTCTCGTACTCCGGCCTCGGGCAGATCGAGCGCGCCCTGGACGGCCTCGAGGCCTACGACGGACGCTCGCCCATCTTCCTCGAGCTGCTCGCCTGCGAAGGCGGCTGCGTCAACGGGCCCGAGGCCCAGCACCGCGCCGGCTCGGTACGCAAGCGCCTCGCGGTACTCGACTACGCCCGCTCCTCGGCCGATCGCCGCGACGCGCAATCTGCCCCCGTCGCCGAGAGGGTGGCCGAGCCTGTAGCCAATGAAAGCCCCTCCGAGGAGTCCGTGTCCGAGGCGCTCCGCTCGATAGGCAAGACCCGGCCCGAGCACGAACTCAACTGCTCGTCCTGCGGCTACGACAGCTGCCGGGCCTTCGCCGCCGCGATGATCTCCGGCAAGGCCGAGCGCACGATGTGCGTGTCGTACATGCGCCAGCTTGCGCAGAAGAAGGCCAACGCGCTGATCAAGGCCATGCCGTCCGGGGTCGTGCTCGTCGATACCGACCTCCGGGTCGTCGAGTGCAACCGGCCCTTCGCCAGGCTACTCGGGCCCGAGGTCGAGGCCATGTTCGACGCCAAGCCGGGGCTCGAGGGCGCCGACCTCCGCAGGCTCGTGCCGTTCTGGCAGCTCTTCGAGGCGGCCTTCGCCGACGACGGGCTATCGGAGCCGGCCAACGGCAACCGTCGCGAATCGGGTCCTCGCGACGTCAAATTCGACGGCCGCGTGCTGTCGGGCTCGATCTTCGCGGTCGAGCCGGGGCTCGTCGTCGGCGGCATCTTCCAGGACGTGACCGTGCCGTGGATACGCCGGGATCGGGTCGTCTCCCAGGCCAAGGCCGTGATACGCAAGAACGTGGCCACCGTGCAGAAGATAGCCTACCTGCTCGGGGAGAACGCCGCCGAGAGCGAGACCATACTCCAGTCGATCATCGAGTCGTTCGACGCCGGCGACCACGGCCCCGAGAGCCGCGACCGCCAGAAGCGCGGCTAGCCGGCCATGAAGGACTCCTTCCTCGAACTATCGCATCACCAGGTATCCAAGCGCGGGCAGAGCGCGCCGGGCGACGCGTTCCAGTCGATCAAGTGCGACGACGGCCGCGTCATCTCCGTGCTGTCCGACGGCCTGGGCTCCGGTATCAAGGCCGGCGTGCTCGCCACGCTGACGGCGACGATGGCCGCGCGTTGCGTCGCCGCCGACATCCCGCTCCGCCGCGTCGCCGAGTTCGTCATGCGCTCGCTACCGGTCTGCTCGGAGCGTAGAATCAGCTACGCGACCTTCACCATCGTCGATGTGGCCCCCGGCGGCTCGGTGCGCGTCGTGGAGTACGATAATCCGCCGTACCTGCTCCTGCGTCGCGGCCAGGCTCTCCTCCCGGAAAAGACGGAGCTCAGGCTACCTCGCGGCCGCGGCGGAGCCAAGGGCGACGCGGTGCTCAAGCTGTCCAGCTTCGACGCCGAGCCGGGAGACCGCGTCGTGCTGTACTCCGACGGCGTCACGCAGGCGGGCATGGGTACGAGGAGTTACCCCCTGGGCTGGGGCGACGAGGCGGTCAAGCGCTTCGCTACGGCGGCCGTGGCGGAAGCCCCCGACGGCGTCTCCGCGAGGGAGCTCGCCAGGACTATCGTGCACGAAGCCACCGCCAAGGACGCCTGGGCCCCGAAGGATGACATAACCTGCGGCGTGGCGTACTGGCGCCACCCGAGGCGCCTCCTCGTGCTGACCGGCCCGCCGGTCTCCAAGGACCGCGATCGGGAGATGACCCGCATCTTCGCCTCGTTCGACGGCCGCAAAGCCATAGCCGGAGGCACGACCGCGAATATCATCGCCCGGGAATCCGGACTGGCCATCCGGGTGGACCTATCCAACCTCGACCCGGAGATACCGCCATCCTCCACCATGCCGGGCGCCGACCTGGTCACCGAAGGCATCCTTACCCTCGCGCGCGTGGCGGCCCTGCTCGAGGCGGGCCAGGAGGAGGCGCCGGGCCGGCGCAACGCCGCGACCCGCCTCCTCGAGCTGATGCTCGACTCGGACGTCATCCAGTTCGTCGTCGGCACGCGCATCAACGAGGCTCACCAGGATCCGACCATGCCGCTCGAGCTGGAGATACGGCGCAACGTAGTCAAGCGCATCGCCGCCATTCTCGAGTCCAGGCACCTCAAGGACACCCGGGTCAGCTTCATCTAGCCCGAGCGGCCGATCAGGCCCGGTAGCCCTCCATAGCTGCGGCTGACTTATCGAAGGGCTTCCCGAGCCTGCGCGCGCCGCTCCCGACGCCGCCGCCCTTGCCGTCGACGACGACCCAGTCCTCCTCGTTGCGGATGCCGCCGACGGGCAGCCACTGCTCCGCCTCGGCGTAGTTAATGAAGGACGCATGCCTCTTCTCCGCCTTCCAGGCCGCGATCAGCCCCTCGATGAAGTAGACGCCGGGCTCCACGGTCACGACCAGGCCAGCCTTGAGCGGCTTGGCCAGGCGTAGGCTCTTGAGGCCGAACTCCGCGCTCTTAGGCTGGCCGTCGTAACCGACGTTCACCTCGCCGAGGTTCTCCATATCGTGCACGTCGAGCCCCATCTGGTGCCCCACCCCATGCGGGAAGAAGCAGGAGTGGGCGCCTGCCGCCACGGCCTCGTCCACATCGCCGCGCATCACCCCGAGCCCGGAGAGGCCCTCGGCGATGGCCCGGGCCGCGGCCAGGTGGCAGTCGCGGTACGGCACGCCAGGGGCCATCATCGACGAGCAGGCCTCGCCGGCCCGTAGCACGATGTCGTAGACGGCGCGCTGCCTATCGTCGTAGCGCCCGCCTATCGGGAAGGTGCTCGTCAGGTCGCCCGCGTAGCCTTCTACGGTCTCGGCGCCCGCGTCCAGCAGGAATAGGCCGCCGCTCGTAAGCGTTCCCGGGTAGCCGTGGTTGTGCAGCACCGAGCCCTTCGTCGTCGCTATCGCGGGAAAGGCCGGCATGCCGCCCCCGGCGTACGCCACCCGGTAGGCCTCGGCCATCATCGCCGCCTCGGTAACGCCCGGCCTGGCGGCCGCTAGCACCGCCCGATGCATGTCTATCGTCACATCGACCGCCCGCTCGATGTCGGCGAGCTCCCGGTCTTCCTTTATCTCTCGCTGCGCGACGACGGACGTTACCAAGGCGTTCGAAGCCGCCGCGGACAAGGCTCCGGGAGCGATGCCAAGCGCCTCGCCGAGCTCGATGGCCGCGTCCGCCCGATACGGCGGCGTAAACAGGCATCGACCTCTCGCGGCCGCCAGGTCCGTACCGAACGCCGACCTCGGCTTGACCGCGTCGGCCCCGCAGAGCGCCCGGTACTCGTCGACGCCCGGCCTCGGTCCGGTCCAGACCAGGTCGTCGATCGTCAGAGCGTCGGCGTACAGCGTCGCGCGGCCCGTGCCCAGATCGATCGCCGCGGCCAGGCCAGGCTCGGCCAGGCCGAAATAGTAGAGGAAACACGAGTCCTGCCTGAAGCGGTACGCGTTGTCGGGATAATTGACGGGGCTGTCGTTATTGCCCGGAAAGGCGACGAGGCCGTCCAGGGCGCCTCGCGACGCCAGGGCCGCGACCAGGGCGCGCCTGCGCCCGGAATATACCGATGGTTCGAACATGGAGCCATGCTACCCCTCGTCCGGCGGCGCGTCAACGACGCCGCGTCAACGACGACGCGTCAACGACGACGCGTCAACGGACGGAGCCTCGCGATCAGTCCGTTATCAGGAGCCCCTTCTGCTGCGAGTCGATGTTGTTGAGGAGCGTCATCAGCTTGTCCTTCTCCATGAGGTCGATCAGCCTGGCCTCGACGAATTTCTTGGACTCGTCGGAGAAGACGCCGGCGGTGATGCAGTAGCCCTTACCGGCCTTCAGGTCCTTGATCCTCGCATGGAAGTCGCGTAGCACCAGCTCGCCTATCGTACCGGTCGAACGTATCATCCTGAACAGCACCACGTCCGACCAGCGGCTCGTCTCGACCTCGGCCAGGATGTCGGCCCAGTCGTTCTTCTGCACCGAGATGTCGGTGATCTTTACCTTGGCCTTCGGGAAGAACGTCAGGGTTATCTTGCGGCACAGCGTGATGAAGTCGCTCGTGGCCGACAGCAGGTACACCTGCAGGTTCCGGTTGGAGTTCAGCTCCTTGTACTTCGCGAGCTGGGCCGGCGTATCCTTATAGTTCGGGTAGATCTGCTGGATCTCGTTCAGGAGGGAAACGGCCTTGGCTATCTCCTGGCCCTTCAGGTAGGCGGCCGCCAGGCGGTACTTGATCTCGACGAGGACCTCGACCTTGATGTCCGGGTGCCGAAGCCCCAGCTCGAAGTCCATGATGGCCTTCTGGTACTGCCGCTGGTTCAGGTGGATAGTGCCGGCGAACAGCGCCGCCGACGGTCCGAGGGCGGGGTCGGTGCGCAGGTGCGTGAAAAGCCTGATCGCCTGCTCCTCCTGCCCTATCTCGTGGAAGCACTCGCCCATGGCGAACAGGCTTTCCTTGTCATCCGGCTGCAGGTCCACCGCGCGCTTCAGGCTGGATAGGGCCTCCTTGAAGTTCTTGACCTTGAACAGCGAATGCCCCAGGTAGCGCAGCGTCATCGCGTGCTCGGGGTTCTGCCGCCCCGCCAGCCGGAGGTGGAAGATCGCCTTCTCGTACTGCCGCTTCTGGAACTCGAGGTAGCCGAGGTTGTAGTTCGTCTCGAAGTCGTCGGCCTTGACCGCGTGCGCCAGCACCAGGCCCTTGTAGGACTCGTCGAGGCGGCCGAGCTTCATCGCGCAGAGGCCGTAGCGCTTGTTGATTTCGAACTCGTCCAGATCGGGATTGCCGGCGGACACCTCGACCAGGACCTCGTAGGCCTTGAAGGCCTTATCCCAGGCCTGCTCGCCGTAGTACACCTCGCCGAGCGCCTGTAGCGCATCCGGGTCCTTGGGGTTCTGGGCCAGCCTGCGGTTCGCCTCTTTCAGGACCTGCGCGTGGTCCTTGGCCTTGATCCTTTTGCCACCCTTGGACTTGCCTCCCTTGCCCTTGGACAGGACGGCTCCGCCCACGATGACGACCAGGGCGAGGAAGATCACGACGATGACGACCGGCAACAGATCCATGGCCCCAAGTATGGGCGGCAGGTTAAGCAATTGTCAAGAAACCCCTCGGGGCATAAAAAACCCCTCCCGGAGACCGGGAGGGGTGGATAATCCGTACTACAGCGGGTCGTTATCGACCCATGCGCGAATTACCAGCGGTTGCCGTAGTCGCGGCGGGGCGGGCGCTCGTTGGCTTCGTTGACGCGGAGGGAGCGGCCATCGAGCTCGCGGCCGTTCATACCGCTGATGGCGGCGGCGGCGGCGTCCTCGGCGGTCATCTCGACGAAACCGAAGCCCTTGGAGCGGCCGGAATCGCGGTCGATGACGATGTTGACGGACTGCACTTCACCGTACTGGGAGAACGCGGCGCGGAGGCCGTCCTCGGAGGTGCCGTAGCTGAGGTTGCCGACGTAGAGTTTCTTAGCCATGAGAAGGTCCTTTTCCCGGATCTTTGCCGGGGATTGAGATAGTCGTGGAACGGATACGGGAAAGGAGGCCAGAAATTGAGCTAGGCATGGAAGCTTGATTCGCCGGGGGAAATGCGGAGCTAGGCACGTTATTAACTCGGCTAAAATCTAACAGATTCACGGTCCTCTAAAACTCGATTCGTTTCCAACAGTACGAAATATATAGCAAAACATAAACCTTGTCAAAGGCTTTTTTACAAAGCTTCCTGGCCAGCCGGAGCCGCTGGCGCGAGAGCCTCCGTGGACATCACCGCCTCGGCTATCTCGTACAGCCCGTTCTTGAAGCCGAGCCGCGCGATGGCGCGCTCCATGCCCGCGCGGTACTCGTCGTCGGTCAGGAGGCGCTCCACCACGGCTCGCATCCTGGCCGGCTCCGGGCAGTAGACGCCCACGCCCTTCTCCTCGACCCAGCGCACGTTCGGCTTCTCCTGGCCGGGTATATAGAAGGCTATGACGTTCGGCTTGCCCGCAGCCAGCACCTCGCCGAGCACCGCGGGGCCGGCCTTCGACACGATCGCGTCGGCCGACTCCATGAGCTCGTACATGCGGTCGGTAAAGCCGAACACCACGACCCGGCGGCCCCGGATCCGGTACTCGAGCGCCTTGGCCTCCGCCCGCTTGCGCGTACGCTCGTCGCGGCCGCAGACCAGCGCCACCTGGTAGTCCAGGCTGGAGGAGCACAGCTCGTCCAGGATGCGGTCCGCGCCGCGCATGCCGTCGCCTCCGCCGGCTATCAGCACCAGCGGCCGCTCCGGGTCCAACCCTACCGAGCGCTTGAAGGCGGCGCGCGCCTCCTCGTCCATCCGCCGCTCGAACTTCTCCCCGATGATGATCGAATAGGTCCGCAGACGCGACTCGTCCACGCCCATCGCCAGGAAGCTATCGCGAGCCTCTTCGGACATGCAGACGATGGGGTACTCGTGGCCGTGGGCCCAGAGCTTGGGCGGCACGAAGGGGTCGGTGGCCACCACCGTCACCGGTATCGGCTCCCGCCCCTCGAGCGCGGCGGCCACCGCCGGGGACAGGAGGTGGTGCAGGCAGACGATGCGCGTCGGCTTCCACTCGTCGATGATGTAGCGCAGACCGTAGCGCGAGAAGCGCCTGGCGCTGCCCTGCGACAGCCGCATGATGAAGGGATTATCGTTCAGCTCGAACAAGAGGTTCCACATCCAGGGCAGGCGCAGGGACATAAAACGGTACCCGCCCTCCAGGAACAGCTTGCCGAGCGGCGAACGCGCCGAGACCGGATCGTAGGCCAGCGTCTCGGCCCCGTAGCGCTCGGCCACGCGGCGGCTTATCGCCTTGCAGTTGGACAAGTGCCCGCCGCCGGTGGGCAGGTACAGGAACAGCACGCGCTCCCTATCTTCTATCCTGGTCATGGTCTTCCTTGGCGCGGCTCCCGCGCCTAGCGATACGATACCGCTATCGACACCCGAGCGTCCAACGCGGCGGCCGCAGCGCCGGCCACGTGCCCGTAGTCGCCCACGCTCGTCAAAACGAGGCCGCAACCGAGCTCCAACCAGGGCCTGGGCTTCCAGTACGCCTCGAGCCCGATCGCCGCTATGCGCTCCGGCGTACCGGTCGGCGTCTTCAGGGCGGCGGCCGCCTGGCCCGTGGCGTAGGCCGTGTCCAGGCCCTGCTCGCCCTTGAGCGCGTACTCGAGGCTCGCTTTCCCGCGTAGCCTACCAGGCGCGTCCCAGCCAATGGTACCCGACCAGGCCATGGCGTCCGGCCCGTAGCGATAGCCTAGGTACGCGTCGGCCAGCTGGTCCGCGCCGCCTATATTCGAGGTCAGCCGTCGGCGCCAGGTAAAGGAGTTGAAGCGGTTCTCGCGGATGTACATCCACGGATTCGTATATACGTACTCGAAGCCGGCCCGTAGCCAGCCGCCGAAGAGCGGATAGGCCGCCTCGAAGCCCGCCTGCCAGGCGTAGGCGTTCGGTATAGCGGCGGCCCCATAGCGCTCAATCTCGTAGCTCGACTGCAGCTGGTTCATCGCGAGCGTTCCGTACAGCTCCGCGTAGCGCCACGGGTTCACTCGCAGCTCCAGCGACACCACCGTCGCGGCCGGCACGAAGTCGTTGCCGCCTATGCCATCGTAGGCCGTCGTGTTCCACGGAAAGCGGTTATGCAGGATCAGGAAGGGGTTCGCGTAGGCCAGATCCGGCTCCACGCCGCCGAGCATCAGGCCTTCGACGATGGCCACGGCCACCCGGTCGAAGGGCAGGAACTCCAGCCGGTGCAGGAAGAGGTTCTTGACCGACTCGAACGCGCCGCCGTCCAGGGCGTCGAGCTCGGACGGGCGCAGCGACGGGTCGATCGATATCCAGGCGTAGCGGTACGAGAAGCGCCTCGTCGTCAGCGCCGCGTCCAGGTAGTCGTAGTAGTCGGGCTCCTCCGACAGCGTCAGGGCCGAGCCGGGTCCCCAGCGCAGCCGGTCGCGCCCGAAGGAAGCGGACAGCGCCCCGTACTCGCCCGCGATGAACGCCTCGTGCGGGAAGGTATAATCGATGTAGTCGGCGCTCTCGATCCAATTCGAGACATTGGCCGGCGTCACCGTTCCGTCGAGCGCATTGTGGTCTTCCCTGAGGTCGACGATGATCCGTGCGTACAGCGCGCCCGTCGGGGCGGGCGCGCCCGGGTCGATCGCGCCTTCGGCGCGACGCGCCCCGAGCTCGATCGGTATGGAGAGTAACGGTAAGCGCTCCGCCCACGACCAGGGCGTCCCCGGATCACCGCTATCGTACAGGCGGGGATAGGCCTCGAGCGCCGCCCCCGCCCCTAGCCTGGCGAGGAAGCCATCGGAACCGGCCTCGGCCTCCGGCCGCGGGATACCCAGGACGGCGTCCAGCGCCGCCCGGGCCTCGTCGGACAGGCCCTGGCCGGCGGCGAACGCTTGGATACGGGCGGCGGTCAGACCGAGGTCCGCCAGGCCGTAGGGCGAGGCGGCGCTCCCGAATAGGGTACCCGCCTCCCAGGCCGCGTAGCGCAGGGCGCGCACGGCGTCCTCGTCGTAGTCGAAGCGGTTCTGCTGGGCATACGCCGCGCCGGTCGCCGCCAGGGCCAGGGTAAGCGCGAGCGCGACCGCCCTCGTTCCGGGCCTCTTCGTCATAGCCGCCAGCCGGCGTCCAGCCCTATGTAGTGGTACAGCTCGTTATCGCCGGC
>JAKQKE010000124.1 GCA_029560805.1 Spirochaetota bacterium | reverse complement strand
GTCGCCACGGCGTACGAGGCGTCAGGATGGATGAAACGCGGCGAGGCCGCCTCGTCGGCGTCCAACAGTTCGTCGGCTATAGCCTTGCGGACGGCCGCCGGCACGTCGCTAGATAGGTCGGCCGGTACCTCGATGTTTATGCGCAGTGGTTTATAGCCGGAAACGGAAACGGGGGCTCGGCAGGCGGATAAGCAGGCCACGGCCAGCGCGGTTGACAGCGTGATTGAAATAAGACGTTTCATGAATCATAACTCCTATGGTCGAGTACTAAACGAACGCCAGTAGCGGATGGAACCGTGTTCGATACTAACGATAACTATACCACGCATGATGAGTAAATACCACGATCGCCGACTGGCGCGGCGATCGTTAGCCGTCGTTCAACCTGACTCGCTGCGCTCGCGGGTTAACGGCGGCGCGTGCGGGGCGGCGCGTGCGGGGCGGCGCGTGCGGGGCGGCGCGTGCGGGGCGGCGCGTGCGGGGCGGCATCGCTGCGCTCGCCGTATCGGGGGGATGGCGACTGATACCCTACCCGCTAACCGCCACGACACGCCGCCCCTTTGAACGTTGCGATCGCCGACTGGCGCGGCGATCGCCGGCCGTCGTTTAACCTGACTCGCTGCGCTCGCAGGTTAACGGCGGCTGCTCACTACGAACGGAACATCTCTGGCTGATACCATACCCGCTAACGTTCACGACACGCAGCTCCTGTGAACGTTGCTCGTACACAGGCCTCGCATGCACGCGGAGGCGGATGTCCAGGAGACGGCGGCCCTCGCGTAGCGAGGGTCCCGCCTCCTGGACAGGCCCCGCCGAGATGCTATACGAGGCCTGTAGTAATTCCCGAGCGTCAGGGGCGGCGTGTCGTATCGCTATCGCTTCGACGTCCACGCTTCGTTGGCGTACCGCTCCTCGGCGTGGCGCTCGGCCTCGGACAGCTCGGTGGGGGTCGGCTCGGCTAGGGACAGCTCGACGCCGAGGGCGGCGGCGAAGCCGGCGACGAGGGCGTCGGCCGCCTCATCGAACCCTATCGGGCGGCCCAGGAGCTGGTCGAGCCCGCGGACGCGGTCCTTGATGTCCTGGATGAGCTTGCCCTTGAGCTTCTCGGAGGGGACCTTGAGCAGGCTGAACATGCGCTCGGGGTCGACGCTGAGCAGTACGGTACCGTGCTGCAGTATACAGCCCTTCCTGCGGGTCTGGGCGTTGCCCGAGACCTTGCGGCCGTCGACGAGGATGTCGTTGAGCGGCGCGAACGCGGCGCGGAGGCCGAGGCGGGCGAGGCCGTCGACGAGGCCGGAGCACAGGA
>JAKQKE010000117.1 GCA_029560805.1 Spirochaetota bacterium | reverse complement strand
TTGGCTATCTCGCCCATCTCCTTGTCGATGATCGCGTTGCCTATGCTCACGGTCTCGGGAGACGCGAAGTCCTCGAGCCATTCCTGGAAGGTCAGTACCGCGTTGAGCTTGCAGAAGCAGCCCTCGCGGCCGGACTCGAGGAGGCCCATGATCTTCTTGCCGGTGCGGCCGCATCGGTAGCCGGCGGTGCAGAACGACACGATGTGGCCCATGCCCGCCAGCTCGCGCACTATCGCGTCGAGGCTGCGCGTGTCGCCGAGCATGAACTGCTGGTTCTCGCCGCGCTGGGCCCCCGGCGCGAATGCCTCGGTATAGGCGCCGATGCCGACTCGGGTGTCGGCGTCGCGCTGCGTGCACATGCGTATGACCGAGCGCAGCATCTCCGGCGATTCCCGGTTGGTGACGATGAGGCCGGCGTAGGGTATGGCGAGCCTGAGCACGGCTACCAGGTAGCGGAAGTCGTCGTCGCTCACCCAGTGGCGCACCCACGAGAAGTCGGTGCCGGCGGCCGGCTCGAGCCTCGGGACGGAGACCGTGTGCGGGCCTATGCCGTAGCGGCGCTCGAGGTCGCGCGCGTGAGCGACGAGGCCCATCACCTCGAAGCGCCAGTCGTACAGACCGAACAGCGCGCCGACCGCGACGTCGTCGATGCCGGCGTCCATCGCGCGGTGGAGCGCGTAGAGCCGCCAGCGGTAGTTGCCCTTGAGCGTGCCGGCCGGGTGCACGTCGGCGTAGGTCGCCTTGTGGTAGGTCTCCTGGAAGACCTGGTAGGTGCCTATGCCCGCGGCCGCTAGCTTCTTGAGGCCGTCGATGGGCAGGGGCGCCGCGTTTATGTTGACGCGCCTGATCTCGCCAGAGCCCTTGCGCCCCGGCGCCTTGACCGAGTAGACGGCGCGCATGCTGTCCGCTATGTAGTCAGCGTCGGTCTCGGGGTGCTCGCCGTAGACGACGACGAGGCGCTTGTGGCCTATCGTCCCGGCGAGCACCTTCGTCTCGGCCCGGATCTCGTCCATCGTGAGAACGCGCCGTTCGACCGCCCCGTTGTCGGCGCGGAAGCCGCAGTACTTGCAGCTGTTGACGCACTTGCTGCCGCAGTACAGCGGCGCGAACGTGACGACGCGATTATCGTAGACCTTGGCCTTTATGGCCTCCGCCGCCGCGGCGACCTCGTCGCGGAGGTCCGGATCGCGTACGGCCAGGAGGGCGGCAACGTCGTCGTCGTCCATCAGCTTGATCGTATAGGCCTTGTCTATCGCGGCCCGTACCCGTGAGCGTAGCTCGTCGCCGGCGAGCGCCCCGCCTCGCGACAGCGTCGCCTCGATAGCCGGCTCGTCTATGAAGTCGCGGCCGTCGTCGAGGTAGCGGTCGATCTCGTCCTGTCGAATAAGGGAGCGCTGCCATTCGGCCGCGGTCCCGCGTCGCGTAGTCGTTGTAGTCATCGCGCGCCTCACAGCTTCGCCAGCGTCGACTTGACCGTCACGTCCGGTAGCTGTCCGAGCCTGCCGGTCAGGGCGCCTATGCGGTCGTTCGTCGCGTCTACGATGAGCGTGATGATGTTGAGGTCTCGCTCCTGGTAGGGCAGGCCCATGCGGCCTATGATCATGTCCCCGTATTCGCTCAGGGCGTCATTGACCCTCGCCGCCTGAGCCGTCCTGTTCTTGATGATGATGGCTATGACGCCGACCGACCTATCAGCCATGGAAACCTCCTCTAGGATAGAAGGCACCAGGGTCAGGACGGGGCTACGGGTATACCGACCACGACAAGGGGGGAGTCGAGGAGGCGTATCCGGCCCTTGGCTTCAGACGGGCTAACCGTCCTGACCGCAGGTGCGCGATGGGCACAGCGTAGCACAATTGAATAGTCCTGGCAATATCGATACGCAAATACCCACAAGACGCGACGAGCGGATAGACCCGGACGGCGACCCGCATATCCTGGGCATGCTCGAGGGCGGCCGCGGGGTGCTCGGCGAGAGCGCGTCGCTCGGCCGCGTCACCGAGGAGGTCACTGGCAGCATGGCCGAGATGGCCGCGGGCGCCGAGCAGATAGCCATAGCCGCGGGCCGCGTCTCTGACCTATCCAGGGAGAACAAGGATAGCGTAGACTCGCTGATGCTCGAGGTCGGCAGGTTTAAGATAGACTGATTCGTCGCTTAGCGCTCCGAAGCGTAAAAAAGCCGGCCGGTACTTGACCGGCCGGCGTTGGAAACGATCGAGGCCCGACCGCTACTCCCAGCCCTCGCTCGTGGCGGAGCTGGTGGCGTCGACGGCGTCGTTGTCGTCGTTCATGCCTACGGCGGGATACTTGGCGTTGTGGTAGTCGAGTAGCGCGTCGAGTATCTGCCTCAGGTTAACGGTAGTGACCGTCGCGCCGGCGACTACGTCGATCGCCTCGATACCATCGGCGCGGTTGCCGGGCAGGGTCTTCATGAAGCCCTTCTCGACGTCCTGGCGGGTTAGGCCGGAGGGGAACTTGGGACTGTCTCCCCAGTAGTCGAAGGTTACCTTGCGGATCTTGCCCCCGCGCTCGTCCTTGGTTACCTCTACGTACAGGAGCGACCTGGCGTTCACGGACTCGGGACGGCAGGTGCACGACGTATAGGCTACCTGGTACTTGACGTAGGAGAGCGCCTCGAATTCCCATGCTATCCATGCCGGGGAGTCCGTCGGCGTACCGAAACCGTCGATATGAACGTACGGCAGGATCTGCTCAACGCCGAGCGCGCCGGCCGTCCCTGAATCGGACCCGGTAGTCGCGCACCCGGTCAGGGCGAAGGCCGCTATCGCGGCCGCGATGACTAGCCTTCTCATCAATGACCGCCTCCCGTGGGCAGCTTATACTCGCCGTCGCCGAGCACCTTGTTGACGCCCTTATAATCCTTGAAGGCGCCGAGGTTGAAGGTCGTATAGCCCTTGGCGTCGAGGATGCTCTTTACGAAGGCGGCTCGCGTACCGGACGCGCAGAAGAGGATGACGGTCTTGCCGGGCTTGAAGTAGTTCGAATAGACGAAGCCGTCGTTGATCTCCGCCTTGCTTATATCCCAGGACGTCGGCTTGCCGTCCACGAGCCCGCGGGTCACCATACGGCCCTCCAGGAACTGGAAGAACGGAAGCGACTCGGTGCCGGCGATGTACCCGCTGTTGAAGCGTTCCTCGAAGTTCCGCAGGTCGACGACCATGACGTCGGAACGGAACAGGTACTCGTCGAGCTGCGCCATCGATATGGGCGAGTCCTTGGCCGCGGCGGACGCCACTGGGGCCGGAACGGCGCTGGCCTTTGGGGTTGAAACGCAACCTGCGGCTGAAAGAACGAAGGCTGCGATCGCGACATAGATGAATCTCTTCATGTCCTTCTCCTTGTGGGATGTACCCTCGACGATCAAGTATCGCGCATGGGCATCCTGAGCGCAACGGCGAGGTGCCCGGCTATCGTGATCGTCTCGATATAGAGTAGCTCCAAGGCAATATGATTAGCAAAATATATAAAAAAGTCAAGATAGAATAAATACTATAAACAGGACTGCCGATCGTCCGGGCGCCGAGCAGATAGCCATAGCCGCGGGCCGCGTCTCGGACCTATCCAGGGAGAACGAGGATAGCGTAGACTCGCGTATGTTCGAGGTCGGCAGGCTCGAGATAGACTGAACGATAGAACGCACTATGGAGGGACCATGGCTGAGCGCGTACCGTTACGGACCAAGATAGCCTTCGGAGTCGGCGACGTCTACGGAGGCGGCTCCTTCAATATCATCAACTTCCTGTACGCCTTCTACCTGGCCAACGTCCTCGGCATACCGACGGCGTGGGCGGCCGCCATCATGATGGTCGCGCGGCTATGGGACGCGGTCAGCGACCCGCTGATGGGCTTCATAACCGACAACACGAGGACGCGGCTCGGGCGCCGCAAGCCGTACTTCATCGCGGGCATCCCGCTCATCGTCGTGTCGATGGTATGGGTATGGTATCCCCTGGCCGCGGAGTCGATGGCGCTGCGCGTACTGTTCGCGGCGTCTGGCTATATCTTCTACAACACGGTGACGACGCTCGTGATGGTGCCGTACATGTCGATGGCCGCCGAGATATCGCTCGACTACTACGAGCGCAACTCCATCAATACCGTCCGTATGATGTTCTCGCTGGGCTCGTCGCTCATGTGCGCGCTGCTACCGCTCGCCATCGTCGAGTACGTGTCGGGCCGTACCGGTAGCTACGCCTCCGGCTACCTGGCGATGGCCGTCATCATCGGCCTCGTCTTCGCGCTGCCGTATATCGCCGTCGTGCTCGGTACGAAGGAACGCGCCGACTTCTCGGCAGCCCCGCCGCGCAAGGACTGGTGGACGCCGATGCTGAACGCCTTCAAGGTTCGCAGCTTCCGCATGCTCATAGTCGTCTACCTCGCCGTGTTCGTGTCGCTCGACCTTATCACGACCTCGTTCCAGTTCTACATGACCTACGTGCTCCGCCGTCCGGACGAGTTCGCCTCGGTCCTCGGCGTGCTCATCGTCGTCGAGATAGTCGCCGCGCTGTTCACGGCTCCCCTCGTCAGGCTTACGAACAAGGCCACGGCGACGATACTGGGCTCCGCGCTATGGATGCTCACGGGGCTCGCGACCCTGCTGGTCGGCCCCGACAGCCCCGGCTTCGCGGTGTACCTCGTCGCGGCGGTCATGGGCGTCGCCATGGCGTTCCCGGTCGTGCTGCTCAATAGCCTGTTCGCCGACGTCAGCGACGTGGGCGAGCTGTACTTCGGTAGCCGGGTCGAGGGCACCTTCTCGGGCGTGCAGACCTTCGTGCGCAAGGTAGCCTCCGCCGGCGCCAACGCGTCCTTCATGCTCGCGATAGGCTGGGCCGGCTTCGTGGCGCCCGTCAGGCGCGTCGAGGGGCTCAGGGAGACGCTGACGTTCCAGGCCCAGCCGACGGCGTTCGAGACGGCGATACGCGCCACCATAGCCATCGCGCCGTTAGCGCTACTCGGCCTGGGCATAGCGGTCATGCTGCGCTGGCCTATCACGAGCGAGCGGCACGGCAAGCTGCTGGAGTACCTGGCCGCGGCGCGCGAGGGCCGCGAGTGCGAGCCCGGCCTTAAGGCCGAGGTCGAGGCCTTGCGCGACGCGGTGCTCTAGATGACGCGGCCGGTACTGCGCCTGAAGCCCCCTACGGGCTGGATGAACGATCCGAACGGCTTCATCCACTCGGGCGGGCGATACCATCTCTTCTATCAGCACAACCCCTACGCGCCGCGCTGGGGCCGCATGCATTGGGGCCACGCCGTCTCCGACGACCTGATACGCTGGGAGCACCTGCCCGTCGCGCTCAGGCCCGACTCGTTCTGGGACGGCGCGCTCGGCTGCTTCTCGGGCAGCGCGATCGAGCGCGGCGGCGAGCTGTACCTCCTCTACACCGGCGTGTCGATCCTCGGCCAGTACCAGATGCTGGCGCGCTCGGGCGACGGCGTATCGTTCAGCAAGCGGCGGCGTCCGGTCATAGGCCGCCGCCTGCTGCCTCCGGGCGGCTCGGGCCGCGCCTTCCGCGACCCTAAGCTGTTCGAGCGCGACGGCGCCTTCTACTGCGTCGTGGGCGGCGACTGGAAGCCCGAGGCGCCGGCGGCCGGCGGGCGGAGCCGGGCCGTCCGCGGGACGCAGGTATCGCTGTACCGCTCCGACGACCTGGTCGAGTGGCGCTACGTCGGCCCGCTGCTGCGCGGCGTCCTCCCGGACGGCGGCGTCTTCGAGTGCCCCGACTATATACGCGTCGACGGCAAGGACGTCCTGATCGCTAGCCCGATGCACCTGCCGCGTAACGACGAAGGGGAATTCGAGAACCTGCACTCGACCGTCTACCTGCCCGGCGCCCTGGACCTCGAGCGCGGGCTCTTCGAGCCCGACGACGGCCCGGGCGTCTACCGCGAGCTCGACGGCGGCACGGATTTCTACGCCGCCCAGACGACGACGGCGCCCGACGGCCGCGCCCTGATGGTCGCCTGGATGCAGATGTGGAAGCGTACCATGCCGACCGAGGCCGAGGGCTGGGCCGGCGCGATGACCGTGCCGCGCGAGCTGTCGTACGAGGGCGGCCGGCTCAGGCAGCGCCCGGTACGGGAACTAGAGCGATACTGGGCCGATACCGCGGGGGCGGCCGACTTCGTCCTCGACGGGACGGCGAGCGTGCCGGGCGTTCGGGGGAACGTCTGCGATATAGAGCTGACGGTGGACATGATGGGAGCGTCCGAGTTCGGGCTCCGGCTCTTCATCGCTCCCGGAGACGGGCCAGACCGGTCCTGCGTGACGCTCCGCTACGACCGGAAGAACGCTTCGCTCGTCCTCGACCGTTCGCGGGCGGCCGTGAGGATAGCGTCCCTCGATAAAGGTGAAGCCGGATGCGACGTCCGTACGACCCGGCTCAAGCTATCCGGAGCCCTGCTGCGCCTCCGCCTGCTCCTCGACCGTAACGGCCTCGAGGTCTTCGCCGACGGCGGCGCCGTCTCCATGACCTCGCTCGTCTACGCGCCCGAGGACCATACGGGAATTGAGCTATTCTCGGACGCCCCTGTGCGCGTCGTCGAGCTCAGACGGCACGCGATCGAGGGCGTCGGGACGGAGCGATCGCCCCGCTAGAGATCCCTGCCGGCGTAGGCGAGGAACGACGGATCGACCACGTAGCCCTCGTTCCTGGCGACGTTCATCGACGCCCCGTACGGGACGAGGTCGATTCTGTAGTAGTAGTCGCCGTCGGCGTTGGTGCCTGACACGGAGTTGTAGCCGTCCGCGTCCGCGGCCGGGGCGTCGGGCTCGGTCGCCCCGTTATAGTAGCAGTACTCGTCCCTCGTCTGGGTCAGCGAGAAGGTCACCACGTTGCCGTCCTTCCACACGTCGTCGAGCTGGTCAGGCGCCGCATAGCCCTCTAGGCGCTCAGCCTTGCCCATGCCCGGGCGGCCGGGCTATACTCCCGATCGCGCGCTAGCCGCTCGGCCCGCCGAGACGCGAGCGCGACACCAAACCCCAGCCTCTAGGCCCTCCGCCGGGCGCGCCGTAACGGCGCCGGTCGGCGAGCGGGGTACAGGGCAGTCCCCTCGCGCCACGGGGGGCAAGGAGCAATCATGGCAGAACAGACTCGCGACGTAACGATGGAGAAGATCACCTCCCTGGCCAAGCGGAGGGGCTTCGTCTTCCAGAGCTCGGAGATCTACGGCGGGCAGGCCGGCGCCTGGGACTACGGCCCCCTCGGCATAGAGCTCAAGAACCGCATCCAGCGCTTCTGGTGGAAAGAGATGACCCAGCTCCACGACGACATCGTCGGCCTGGACGCCGCGATCCTCATGCACCCGCGCACCTGGGAGGCCTCCGGCCACGTCGAGAACTTCACCGACCCCCTCGTCGACTGCAAGAAGTGCAAGCAGCGCTTCCGCGCCGACCTGATACCCGAGGACAAGCTCGCGGCCAAGACCTGCCCCGAGTGCGGCGGCGAACTGACCGATACCCGCAAGTTCAACCTGATGTTCAAGACGCACATCGGCCCCGTCGACGACGGCACCGGCCTCATCTACCTGAGGCCCGAGACCGCGCAGGGCATCTACGTCAACTACAAGAACATCGTCCAGTCAAACCGCATGAAGATCCCCTTCGGCATAGCCCAGGTCGGCAAGGCCTTCAGGAACGAGATAGTCACCAAGAACTTCATATTCCGCACCTGCGAGTTCGAGCAGATGGAGATGCAGTACTTCGTCAAGCCGGGCGACGACGAGAAGTTCTTCGACTACTGGCGCGGGCAGCGCTGGGCCTACTTCGAGAAGCTAGGCGTGCGCATGGACAAGCTACGCTGGCACCAGCACGGCAAGGACGAGCTGGCGCACTACGCCAAGGACGCCTACGACATCGAGTACGAGTTCCCGATGGGCTTCAAGGAGCTCGAGGGCGTGCACAACCGCACCGACTTCGACCTCAAGCGCCACCAGGAGTACTCCGGCAAGGATCTCCAGTACATCGACCAGGACAACGGCAACGAGCGCTACGTCCCGTACATTATCGAGACCTCCGCGGGCCTTACGCGGCAGCTCCTCATGCTGCTGTGCGACGCCTACGAGGAGGAGAAGGTAGCCGACAAGGGCAACGACGACGACTGGCGCACCGTCATGAAGTTCCACCCCGAGCTCGCGCCGATCACCGTCGCGGTCCTCCCCCTCATGAAGAAGGACGGCCTCGCCGAGATCGCCCAGGAGATACGTCAGGGCCTCAAGCAGGACTACGCGACCGACTACGACCAGGCCGGCGCAATCGGCCGCCGCTATCGCCGCCAGGACGAGGCCGGCACGCCGTACTGCGTCACGATCGACTACGACACCAAGGAGAACGGCACCGTCACCGTACGCGACCGCGACACCATGGAGCAGGAGCGCGTGCACAAGGACGAGCTGTCAAGCTACATCAGGAACAAGATCAAGAACTACAAGAGGAAGTAAGCAAAGTGGAGGGCGCGCCCCGGCTACGCCGGGTCGGGCTCTCCGCTCCAACTCCTCGCGATAAAAAGAAGGCGCCTCGCGGCGCCTTCTTTTTATCGCTGCGGGGTTTCCGCTTCGATCCCTCGCGTCGGCGTCCGTGCCGTACCTGCTCGCTTCGCGAGCAGGCCGTATCCTGGGCGCGCGTCCATGCGCGCCATGGCGCCATCCGTGGCGCGCGTCGGCGGCGTCCGCGCCGTTCCGGCTCGCTACGCGAGCAGGCCGTGTCGTGGGCGCGCGTCCGTGCCGTCACGGCTCGTATACGCGAGCCGGCGAGCCAAGGGCTCCTGGACGCGCGGGGAAGCTACGCGGTATATACTGTTTCCATGTTCGAATTCAAAACGGTCGGTACCTGCTCGACGAAGATAACGTTCAGGATAGTGGACGGCAGATTGCGGGATATTCGTTTCTTTAACGGATGCGACGGAAACCTGAAGGCGATAGCTCGCCTGCTCGAGGATCAGCCGGCGGCGGAGGCGGCCGTGAAGCTCAAGGGCATCAGGTGCGGTCCGAAGCGGACGTCGTGCGCCGACCAGCTGGCAATCGCGATCGAGCGCGCGACGGGAAGCGCCTGAGAAGCGCCCCCTACGGGGCTTTCGCCTCGGCCGCCGATTCCCGTATCTCGAGGCGCACGGGCAGGCGCACGTCCGAGTCGGTGACGGGTTCCTTGTGGATGAGCCGCATCAGCATGTCGGAGGCGGCTTTGCCCTTGGCCACGACGTCCTGGTGTACGGTGGTCAGCCGCGGGCGCGAC
>JAKQKE010000099.1 GCA_029560805.1 Spirochaetota bacterium | reverse complement strand
TGGGCTTCCGCACGGTCGAGGTCAGGGACCGCCAGCTACTCCTGAACGGCCAGCCCGTCATGATGCGCGGCGTCAACCGCCACGAGCACGACGAGCGCGCCGGCAAGACCCTGGGCCTCGAGTCGATGGTCCGCGACATCGAGCTCATGAAGCGCGCCAATTTCAACGCCGTCCGCCTGTCCCACTACCCGAACGACGAGCGCTGGTACGAGCTGTGCGACGAGTACGGCCTCTACCTCGTCGACGAGGCCAACCTCGAGAGCCACGCCTACTACGACCACCTGTGCCGCGACCCGCGCTGGGCCTCGGCCTTCCTCGAGCGCGGCGCTCGGATGCTGCTGCGCGACCGCAACCACCCGTCGGTCATACTCTGGTCGCTCGGCAACGAGTCCGGCTACGGCCAGAACCACGACGCCATGGCCGCGTGGATGCGGCGCGCCGACCCGACGAGGCCGATACACTACGAGGGCTGCATGCGTCCCGAGTGGGGCCAGGGCCGCCACGACATCGAGTCGGTCAAGCGCGGCGCGGGCTGCTCCGACCTCGTCTCGACGATGTACCCGCCTTTGTCCCTGCTCGACGAGTGGTCCAGGACCACGAGCGACGACCGGCCCTTCATCATGTGCGAGTACTCGCACGCGATGGGCAACTCCAACGGCGGCCTGGCCGACTACTGGGAGCTCATCGAGTCGCGCCATGGCCTCCAAGGCGGCTTCATCTGGGACTGGGTCGACCAGGGCATCGAGGCCTTCGACAGCGAGGGCGTCAAATACTGGAAGTACGGCGGCGACTTCGGCGACGCGCCGTCCGACCTGGACTTCATCTGCAACGGCCTCGTATTCCCCGACCGTAGCCCGAAGCCGGCCCTGGCCGAGTGCGCCTGGCTCCAGCGGCCGGTCTCGGCGCGCGCGGACCATCCGGCGACGGGCCGCGTGCGCGTGGCCAATAAGCGTTTCTTCAGCGCCCTCGACGACCTCGAGCTGCGCTGGTACGCCCTCGCCGACGGCGTTCCAGTCGCGTCCGGCTCGGCCAAGCTTCCGCATATAGAGCCGCGCGAGTCGGCCGAGCTCGTGCTCTGGACCTCGCTCGACCTGGGAGCCCGCGAGGCCCTGGCCGGTTCAGAGGCCATCCTACGGCTCGAGTTCCGCCTGGCCCGGGATACGGCCTGGGCGACGAGGGGCCACCTCGTCGCCTGGGAACAGCTACCGATGAACGACGCCAGCGTCGCGCCTCGGCCCGTAGCCTCCCGTTCGGGCGCCCGTTCCGTCGCCGCCGCGAAGCCCGAGGCCACAGCGCTCGAGAAAGCCGGAGGAGCCTGGCGAGCCGAGTCGCGTACCCGGGACGACGCCAGGCTCGGGGCTCGCGTCTCGCCGGACGGCTTCCTGGACTCGCTCAGCCTCGACGGAGAGCCGCTCATCATCGCGCCCCTGGTCATGGAGCTGTGGCGGGCGCCGACCGAGAATGACGGACTCAAGCTCTTCATGGACAAGCG
>JAKQKE010000095.1 GCA_029560805.1 Spirochaetota bacterium | reverse complement strand
CACGAACGCGGGCGGCAACCCGGTGGCGCGCGGCATCTACTTCGTTCGCGTGGTCGGGCCGGACATCGACGAGATCCGCAAGGTGATGGTTGTTAAGAATTAGGCGGGCCGGACGACGGCGGGCGGCGGGGAGCGACTCGGCCGCGTCGACGGCGTCCGAATCGTATCGACGGCCTCGGGACAGCTTCGATCAGTCCGGATAGCCGTCCTTGAAGAAGCGCAGGCTCGGCGCGGCTATCAGCGCCGAGCCGCAGTCCATGTCCTGGTCGTCGTAGGGGAAGATCGCCAGCTCGATGACCGCCTCGGACGACGACTCGTCGAAGCGGTCGAGGTTCCCGCCGTCCATGCGCAGGGCGAGCCGCGTCCATCCCGAGCCGACGCTGAAGCTCTCCTGGAATTTCACCGGCGTATCGCGGTCGACCAGGAAGCCGGTCTGCATGATCCTGAGCGTCAGCCTCTTGGCGGCGAACGGCTTCTCGAAGTTAGTCGCCTGGGTCCGCGACGTCGAGTCGTACGGTAGCGCGTCGTCCGGCCACCTCGCCCAGACGGAGAACTCGTACTGGCCGGCCACGAGGGTCGGTACCGTATCCGACGGCCTGAGGATGAGCCTGAGCCTGGCGCCCTCGCCTAGGTCCGACCGAGTGAAGCGCAGGTCGTCGAGGCTTATCGATTGGTTCTCGGTACTTGCCCCGGTCATGAACCTCGTGGAGGTCGATTCTACTGAGAATTCGTCGAATTGATGACGGGACGCTGAGAGCGTCGATGGGCTGACGTCGTCGAAAGCGGGTGCGAACGACGAGTCGCCGAAGATGTACCGTATGCTTGAATCGGTCGAGAAGGCTTTGAGCGAGTATCGAGCCGTAGGCATCGACGCGGGAGCGTCGAGGATGAATCCTGTTTCGTTCGGGTCGAAGCCGGCCCAGCTTCCGGATGGCGCGTCGAGTCGGATGAATTGGCCGTGACTAGCCGTAGTTGGGCCGGACTGAGCGGTAGAAGCGCTTCCTATCGAATCCCATGCCGCGTGGGGAGCGCCTTCCAGGTACGGATCCCCCGCCAGGTTGACTAGCTCGAGTCGCCAGACGTTCTCGTCGGCGTCCAGGGTGTAGCCGCCTGACGCGACTGCCGTCCCTACCGTGCCCTCATCGGCGAGCGTCATATACTGGAACGAGTTCCCGGAGACGCCGCGCCAGGCCCAGTCCCAGATCGCCGGGCTGTCCAGGCCTATCGTCGAGCCTTGGTCCGAGGCCAGCGGAGGGGCGGACAGGCTATGGGCCGCGATGTAGTTCGTCGTCGTGTCGTCGTACTCGGGCCCGAACGACTCGGGGAAGAGGCTCGAGATCCAGTCGCACGACGACAGGGCCGTCAGGCAGGAGAGCGAGGCGCTTATCGCTATGATCGCTCGGGAACGGCGGCGCATACCCATACTATACCTCATTATCGGCGCCGCTTCCCGTTCCGTTCACTCGGGGCCGCGGGCTTACAGCCTGACGAGCCGGTAGTCGCGCGAGCCGAGGCCTATACGCTCGCCGTGGGCCATCTGAAGCTCGCTGCGGGTCTCGGGGTGCATCGCGGTGAACTTGTCGTCGCCGGGGCCGGCCTTGCCTTCGAGTATGGAGCCTGGCCAGACGGGCGCGGCCTTGACGAGGTCGAAGGCGGCCTGGTCGATCGCGACCGGGTCGGTCGAGGCCAGGAAGCCGAGGTCCGGTACGACGGGCATGTCGTTCCACGGTACGCAGTCGCAGAGCGGCACCACCTTCTGGACGACGCTGACGAACCACAGCCTGCCGGGGCGGCCGGCCCCGGGGCGCTTGTCCAGTACGGCTCCGAGCGCGTACTCGGTCATCTTCTCGGTGAACTCCTCGATGCCCACGTCCCAGTCCATGCCTATCGCCTTGGGCGCGCAGACGGTCATGCACTCGCCGCAGCCTATGCAGGCTTCCTGGTTGATGATCGCCTTGGCGCCTTGCTCCTTGCGGAGGGTGGCGGCGCCGGTAGGGCAGACCGCGGCGCACTGGCCGCAGGAGACGCAACGTTCCTGGCTCACCTGGAACTTGACGCAGTGCTGCTCGCGCTTACCGATGAACGGGGCGCAGCCCATCGCCAGGTTCTTGATCGCGCCGCCGAAGCCCGCCATCTCGTGGCCCTTCACGTGGGACAGGACGATCATGCTGTCGGCCGCGAGGATGCCGCCGGCTATCTTGGCTGCCTTGAGCCTGGAGCAGGCGGCGGCCTCGGGCGGGAAGGCCACCTCGCGCCAGTCGTCGCCCTTGAGGCCGTCGGCTATGACGACGGGGGCGCCGCAGACCTCGGGCACGAAGCCGTGGGCTATCGCGGTGTTCAGGTGGTCGATGGCGTTCGAGCGCGACCCCGAGTACAGCGTGTTCGTATCGGTGAAGAAGGGCTTGGCGCCCCTGGAGCGGGCCGCGTCGGCGGCCGCGCGGGCGAACACGGGGCTGATGTACGCGTCGTTCCCGAGCTCGCCGAAGTGCAGCTTGACGGCGCACAGGTCGTCTTTCCTGACGGCGTCAGGCGCGGTCTCGGCCAGCTTGGCCAGGAGCGTCCTCAGCTTGGCTATGGTGCTGGTCCTGGCGTTCCTGGCTCTCGAGTCGAGATAGTACACGGGTACGGGCATGGCGTTTCCTTCTGGCTCCGGTATGTCGCTCCATGATAGCCTAAACCCATGATGGATGGAAGACGGGGATCCTGGCTCCGGGGCGTGGCGGTACAGGTCTACGCCGACTACCGCCGCGACCGCGTCTTCGTCGTGGGCCGGCTCGAAGACGGCCGTTCCTTCGCGGCGGAGGACGCGTCCTGGAGGCCGGTCGTCTACGTAGCCGCCGACGAGGCCGCCTCTCCCCGGGCGCGGGCGGTAGCGTGCCGCTTCGCACCGTGCGCTCTCGAGGCTATCGACGGGCGCGGGCTCCTTTCGTGGACCGCGCCGAGCTTCGGAGCCTACCGGGACGCCGTCGCGGCCCTGGAGCGGGCGAGCCTGGCCGTGCATGGCTCCGGCCCGATAGCCGAGCTCTACCGGGCCGATCGGGGCCTGGCCCTCGGCGTGCGCGTCTCCGGCGACGAGCGAGCGGGCCGCCGTGTCGGGCTCGTGCTCGCGGACGCCCTCGTCGAGGCCGACCCGGACGCCGCCGCTCCCCTGTCGGTCCTGTCCCTGGACATCGAGACGGACGAGTCGGACCGCTCCGTCCGCGCGGCCAGCCTTTCGATGGCTGACTGGTCGCCGTCCGGTGGCGGGCTCGTGACGAGGCAAGGGTCGACGATAGTGTTGGTCGTCGCGGCGCCGGGCGCCGTCGGCCGCGAGGCGATCGCGGCCGGCCAGGCTCAAGGCTATGAGGCTATCGGCTGCCCCGACGAGGCTTCCCTGGTGCGCGCCCTGTCGGAGCGCGTGCTGGCCCTCGACCCCGACGTGCTGACCGGCTGGAACGTCGTCGACTTCGACCTGGCCCGGCTCGTCGAGCGGGCGGAGGCCAACGGCCTGGCCCTCGACATTGGCCGCTCGAGCGACGGCGCCCGCGTGTTGCCCAAGGGCCGCGGCCGGACCGCCACCGCCGTTGTGCCGGGCCGCCAGGTCATCGACGCGATGCGCGTCGCCCGTTCCGGTCCGGAGCGCTACGACGACTACAGCTTAGAGACGGTGGCGCGGCGCGCGCTCGGGCAGGGCAAGGGCTCGGCCCTACGCGGCCGGGCCAAGCTCGAGTGGCTCGACCGCGCGTACCGCGACGACCCGTCCGCCTTCGCCGACTACGCCGCGCTCGACGCCGAGCTCGTGCCGCAGATCCTGGACCGCACGGGCCTCTTCGCGCTGACGGTCGCTCGGGCGGCCCTGGTCGGCGTCGGCCTCGAGCGGGCCTGGACGAGCGTCGCCGCCTTCGAGCGGGCCTACGGCCAGGCCCTGCGCGAACGCTCGGTCGCGCCGCCGCCCTTCGAGCCGGGGCGGCGGGTCTCCGGCGCGGCCGGCGGCACGGTGCTGCCGGCGGAGGCCGGCTACCGCGAGGGCGTCGTCGTGCTCGACTTCAAGAGCCTCTACCCGTCGGTGATGCGCACCTTCTGCGTCGACCCGCTCGCCTACGCGCGCTCTGGCCGGCCCGACGACGTCGTCGCGCCGAACGGCGCCCGCTTCGCCCGCGAGCGGCCCGGGGAGCGCTGGCCGCTGCCGGCCATCGTCGACGCCTACATGTCTAGGCGCGAGCTCGCGATGGCCTCTGGCGACGCGACCGGCTCCTACGTCTATAAGATCCTCATGAACTCGTTCTACGGCGTGCTCGGCACCGACTCCTGCCGCTACGCGCGCACGGAGCTCGCTGGCGCCATAACCTCCTTCGGTAGGCTCGTCCTCCTCCGCGCCAAGGCGCGCATCGAGCGCGAGGGGAGGGCGGTGATCTACGGCGACACGGACTCGCTGTTCGTCGACACGGGCCTCGGGCCTGGCGCGAGCCACGACGACTACCGGAGCGCCGGCGACGCGCTCTGCCGCCTCGTCAACGAGGAGCTATCCTCGATGGCCGAGCGGGAGTACGGGCTCGCTTCGAGGCTCGAGCTGCGCTTCGACAAGGCCTACGCGCGCTTCGTGATCCCGCCGCTGCGCGTCGCGGAGGCCGACGGCGACGACGCGGCCGCCCGAGGGCTCGCCCACGGGACTACCCGAGGTCTCGCCCACGGGACTACCCGTGGGCGGGGAAAGGGCTACGCCGGGCTGCTGCGCGGCCGCGACGGCGATCGGGTCGACGTCAAGGGCATGGAGGCGGTGCGCTCCGACTGGACGCCGCTCGCTCGCGAGTTCCAGCTCCAGCTGCTCGAGCTGGCCTTCTCGGGCTCCGGCGAGAGAGCGCTCGGCGACTATATCGCCTCGACGCTGGCCGCCCTGGAACGCGGCGAGCTCGACGCCCGGCTCGTCTACACGCGCGTCCTTAGGCGCTCGGCGTCCGCCTACGTCAAGAATACGCCGCCGCAGGTCAAGGCCGCGCGGCTCGCGGGCGTCACCGGCCGAGGCGCCGTGTCGTACGTGATCGCGGCTGACGGCCCCGCGCCGGTCGACCCGGAACGCTATGGCGCGGCGGGTCCGGGGGAACCCCGGGCCGACTACCGCCACTACGCGGGCAAGCAGCTCCTGCCGATAGCCCGCTCGCTCGCGGCCTCGGGCCTGGCCGTGCCGCTCGGCGCGTTCGGCGAGGGAGTCCCGGGAGGGGCGGGCGTACCGGGCGTCAGGCAGCCGGAGCTGGGATTCTAGCGCGCGGCCACGCGCCCCGTCGACGCGACGTACACGGCCGCCTCGTCGATGCCGTCGACGCCGAGCGCCTCGTCGAGCCGCTGCTGGTCATAGGCGGCTTGGGCGCAGGTGCCGAGGCCCAGGGCCTCGCAGGCGCCGTACAGGGCCTGGCAGGCGTGGCCCGCGTCGAGGAGCAGGGTCTTGGCCGCCGCTACCGTGTAGCGCCACTCGGTGCGGTACGGCACGGCCGTCCAGACGAACACGGCGGCGCTGTTCCAGAGCTGGCCCGACAAGGCCGCGTCCAGCTCCTCGTCGAGCGACAGGCAGCCGTTCCGCTCCGGGTCGGCGCCGGGCACGACCGAGGCCGGCCGGAGGAGCGCCAGGGCTCGGTCGGTCGCCAGGTGGCGGTACAGGCCGGGCGCGAGGCCCTCGACGCGGCGCGCGTAGATGATCAGGTCGAGGGGGTGCCTGCAGCCGCCGGACGGCACGACGCGGAAGGCGTTGCCGTTCTTGATCGACTTGACGCCGGCGCAGGACCAGATCATGAACGACAGCTCCTCGAGGCTCACGGGCTCGGGCAGGTACTTGCGCCTCGAGCGGCGCGAGGCCTGGCAATCGGCGAAAGCCTTGGCCCCGAGGCCGGAGGCGAGCGGGTCGGGCAGGGCGACGAGGGCCGCGCCGTCGGGCGCCGGCCTGACGAAGGGCGGCGCCGGGAGCCCGAGCGATTCCGGGCTCCGGAGCGCGTCCACGCGGTCCCAGTTGGAGCGCAGCAGCCTCCGGCCCTCGGCCAGCGCCGCGGCCTTCTCGGCCGCGGCCTCGGGCGGCTCGACTGCCTCGGCGCCGGCGCCGGCGCCCGCGCCGTAAGGCTGGCCGGCGGCCCCTCCGCCGACCCTGAGGCCGGCGGAGGCGAGCGCCCCGTCGAGGTCGGCGAGCATGCCGGCCACGTCGTCGTCCGTCGTGTCCCAGCTGGCCATCCAGCGCACCGCGCCGCCCTCCCAGTCGTAGAAGAAGCGCTTCTTCCGGAGCGTCTCGACGACGGCCGGCGGCAGGCGCACGAAGACGCCGTTCGTCTCGACCGGGTACTCGGGCGGGTAGCCCCGGTCGACGAGGCCGGCAGCGAGGGCGGCGGCCCGGCGGTTGGCGGCCAGGGCGCAGTCGCGCCACAGGCCGTCGCGGGCGTACTCGTCGAACTGGGCGGCTATGTAGCGCATCTTGCTGGCGAGCTGCAGCCGCGTCTTCCGGAGCCGGGCCGTATCGGGCAGGTCGGCCGCCGGCGAGAAGACCACCGCCTCGCCGAACATCAGGCCGTTCTTGGTGCCGCCGAACGAGACCGCGTCGACCCCGCGCGAGCCGTCGGCCGCCCGGTACCCGGACGCCTCGGCCGGCCCCAGCCCGAGCGCCGCGGCGGCGTTCGACAGCCTCGCGCCGTCGACGTGCACCGCGAGGCCCGCGTCGTGGGCAAGGCGCGTCAGCTCGGCCAGCTTCTCGGGCGCGTAGACCGTGCCGACCTCGGTCGGCTGGCTGAGCGACAGGACCGCCGGCCTCGGCTTGTGCATATCGTCGTACGAGCCTATCGTCTCGCGGAGCGACGCCGCGACTATCTTACCGTCACGGGTCTCCAGCGGTACGAGCTGGGCGCCGAGCACCGCGCTAGGCGCGCCCGTCTCGTCGACCAGGATGTGGGCGCAGTCGGAGCAGAGTATCGCGTCGCCCTGCCCCGCGAAGCAGCCGATGGCGTAGACGTTGGCCCCGGTGCCGTTGAGCACGAAGCGTACCAGGGCGCCGGGCCCGAACAGCGAGCCGACCTTCGCCTCGGCAGCCGCCGTGAGCGGGTCGTCGCCGTAGCCGACCGCGTGGCCCTCGTTCGCTCGCGCGAGCGCCTCCATCACGCGCGGATGCGCCGCCGCGTTATTGTCGCTCGCGAACCACCTGTCAGCCATACGCCCTCCGAATCCGACCGAGTCACGCGCGCGAACGCGCGGTTCCTAGAGTAGGGACAGAAAGCGGCGCTCGTCAAGAATCCGCACGACGCGCCGCCAGTAGCACTCGACGCGCCGCCCTGATGTTCGGCAATGCATACAGGCCTCGCCGCCGTTAACCTGCGGGCGAGACGAGCCAGGTTAAACGACGGCCGGCGATCGCCGCGATAAGTCGGCGATCGCGATCATCTCGGCGGGGCCTGTCCAGGAGGCGGACCCCTCGCATCGCGAGGGGCGCCGTCTCCTGGACACCCGCCTCCGCGTGCGTGCGAGGCCTGGGTACGAGCAAGGTTTTCAGGGCGGCGCGTCGTGACCGTGTATGGGTCGGCTATCAGGCGACTGGATTCTGTTCAGCGGGGCTACGTATCGTGCCGGAAAGCGGGTAGTGCTTAGAATCAGGTTCGCGATTCGGTCGAAGCAATCATGGCATCCGATAGCCGCGCTTTATCATGGTAATCATGTCGCCATGTATTCACCCGCCTCCGCGGGCGAGACGAGCCGAGGCGCTGCAGGACGGGATTACAGGTCAGTCTGTCACGTTCCAGGTCTTGTGTATTATGAACTTTGAGTAGATCATCATGGAATAGCGATTATGTAGCTATTTCCAAGACATATGCACCACATACTAGATATTGTGAATCATGAACCAGCGATAATACATCAAAGGAAAACAGTATATAACTATGGACATGAACGTATGCTTGCATTACTTATTATGATGTAGCATGGTTTTGCGATAAAGAAGCTACGAATACTAGATTTGTGTCATGTCTTCGCGTTGATGCGGCCCGTTTCAGTCATAATGCACCACGGTTCCATACCTTGGCGCCGTAGCTATAGCCTCGCCGTCAGGCCTGGCCGAGCCTGCGATTCGGAGGCGATGAATGACGAAGCTAAGCCAGGCGACGTTCGTGCTCTATGCTCGGACCCTTATCGAGATCGCCTATGGCGACGAGGCGACGCGCAGGCTGTTGGCCAACTACGGTTATACTGACGAGCGCCTGAGAGAAGGCGCCGCGCTCATCGATGACGCCGAGTCGGCGTTGAAGGACCTGAACGCCCAGCGCGGCGATAAGATCGGAACCCGTAAGGAGTTCATCGCGGCCTGGGACAAGGCCCGCAGGACGTACATGGCTACGCTCGCCATAGCCCGGCTCGCCTTCGCGGACGACCCGCTATGCCGCAAGGCCTTGGCTCTCCCCGGCCCGCGCGGGCGGACCTTCTCCGCCTGGTACGATCAGGCGAGAACCTTCTACGGGAACGCGGTCGAGCTCGACGGCGTCATCGAACGGCTCGGCCGCTACGGGTACTCGGCCGAGTCCCTGAAAGCGGAGCGAGCCGTCGTTCAGAAGGCCTTGGAAGTCAATCAGGCCTACGCCATGGAAAAGGGTGAATCGATCGAGTCGACGGCGGACAAGAACCGGACGCTGGCGAAGGCCCGCGCCTGGGTGTCGATGTTTCGCACGGTGCTCGCCATAGCCTACGCCGAGAGCCCGGAGCAGCTCAAGCGCTTCGGCCCGCTGGCGCCGGTAGCGCGTAGCCGATGATCCAGGGGCGCGATCCTAGTACTCTATGATCTCCTGTTCAACGCCCTTCCCGCTTGACAGTATGCGCTGGAGAAGTTCTTCTATACCGGGTATGGCTCGGGTATCGTCTCGTATGATGGCCGTTCGACTGAGCGAGCTCGAGTCCAATTCTCGGGCGTGAGCTGCGTGTTCGTCGAAGGTGGACGCGTCCATCTTCAATGGTAGTATCATCGAGCCCGCGAAATCAGAAAGCTCTTGGAGGATCAGTATGCCGTCCGGGTCAAGGTCGCCGGCGTGGAAGAGCGAGAAGCCCGATCGCGCGAATGCGGCTAATACCAGCTGGACGGCTCGGTTCGGGTGCCCGCCCGTATACAGGAACGCATCGGCAAGGGCCATGTACCTATCCGCGGCCAGGGCGTAGAAGGTCTCGAGGTTCTCGATCGTGAGCAGGCGTCGTACGCCGCGATCCGCCGCATGCTGAACGAGTCCGACGCCGAGGATACAGCCGGCTGTGAGAAGCGGTATGCCGAGCGGCAAACCGGATGGGTTTGTCATAGTCGATCCGTCGTCGAGCCCGAATGCGATGGGTCCAGAGACGAGCGTCTCCGGGTACGTCCGTTCCAGGGGGCCCAGGTCCGGTACGGGTACATCGGCCCGGCGCGCCCTGGCGAGCAATGGAGCGGCATCGCGGAGCAGGGCCTCGATGCGCTTCGAGTCGGAGAAGAGCCGGATAGAGAGCGCTCGGAGGGTGACGCCGCAGAGCATGCCGTCGCGGGTATGGGAGGGCATCTCTTCGAACAGCCTCGCTAGATCGCCTACGGTCTCGCTCAACCGGGTTGCGTCCCGAATCCCTTCGGATCTGGTCATCGTATCCGAAGGCCGTATGCTCTCGGCCAGCCATGAGAACAACGCACGGCAGTTTGGGCGGGACTCGCGGGCTACGCGCCGCGCGGCGTCTCGAGCCGCCTCCGCTTCGTCCGAGGGGCAGACTCGGCCGAGACGGGCGAAGAGTGCTCGTGGGTTCGTGAGGGTTATACTGACGAGCTCATCTCCCTCGAGGAAGCGCTTCCATGTAAGGGTGACGAGCCCTTCCGCTTCCAAATATTCCGACGCTTCCAGGAAGGATTCTTTCGCGTCAGGCTTAGCGCGCGTTAGGATTGGGAAGGCCCTGGCGACGGGGAGCCTGAGCGGGGCTCCCCCCGAGGCGGCGGCGGAGGTGGGGTAGCGCCGCGCGAGCTCACGGCAGATGCTTAATGCGGATTCGGTCATGCGTTCCCGCCGGCGATGGAGCGGAAGTCGCGTACGCGGGCGTCCTGGCCGACGCGGCTCACGACGCAGATCTGGTCGGAGAGCGGCGCTATGGCCTCGATCTTGCCCGGGGGCACGGCTACCATGAGCTGTATGCCCATCTGGGCGTAGAAGTCGATCACCTTGCGTATGCGCTCGTCGTCGAGCTTGTCGAAGGCCTCGTCGAAGAGCACGAAGCGGATGCTGTCGTCCGGCTTGTCTTTGAAGAAGCGGTAGAAGCTCGCGGCTATGGCGACGTAGTACGGAGTCTGCGCCTCTCCGCCTGACTTCTCGCGCAGGACGCGGGAGAGGGATAGGTCGATCGCCTTGCCGGTGGCCGGGTCCATGGACTGAGTGTCGCGGATGCGGATGTCGTATGAGAAATAGGTTCGGTAGTCGCAGATGCTCCGCAGTTCCGCCGAATCCAGGTCCGCGTGCACGATGCTATCGAAGAGGGCTTCGGTCTGTCGGCGCTCGTCGGGGTTCACGAGCTGCTCGAATAGGCCGCCGTCATAGCTCGTGATCTCGGCGGCCTTCTGCACGATGCGAATCTGCCCCCTCCTGTCTGCTCGTTCTTCCAGGGTAAAGCTGTACTGGTCGTTGCCGAAGGAGAGGGTCTTAAGCGTGGCGTTGATCTCCCTGAAGCTCTCGCGCGCCTCGAGTATGTACTCGTTGAGCTTCGCGATGAAATGCTCGCGGAATTCCTTCTCGGCGTCTTGCCTAGCGCGGATGATGCGATCCCGATAGACGGGCAGCTCGGAGTGCTCGAGCCGTTCTAGTGTCTCCAGCAGCGCGGCGCAGTCCTCGATCTCCACCGATACCATCTCGTTGAACTGGTTCCCGTACTCGTTTACGCGCTTGCGGTAGGAGGCTAGCGTATTCTCGGCGCGCGTCTCGATGCCCTTCCTAGCGGCGGCCCAAGTACCGGCGATACGTTCAGCCGGCTCGGTTTTCAGGCGATCGGCCGTGTAGGCTTCGCAGTCGGCGAGCTCGGCCTCATGGGCGTTACGGAACGACTCGAAGTCCCGTTCCCGTTCAACGGCCTCTGCCCGGAGATCGGAGGCCCGTTCGGCTAGGTTATCACGATCAGCTTGCGCACGGGCATGGTCGCGGGTAAGGCGGTCGCGGTCTTCGCCTATTACGGCGATCCTGCGGCTCAGCTCCTCGCTCTTAGCCGCGAGGTCGCGCGATTGGGAGATGTCGATGGCAGCGATCTCGTTCTTCGCCGCGGCGATCTCGTCGATCAGGCGACGGGACTCGGCGGCCGCGTTGACGAGCTGCTTGGCTTCGTACAGCGAGCGGACGCCCTGGGCGAAGGCCTTGGAGCGATCCGTCGCCTCGCGTTCCCGCTCGGCGAGAGCCACCCGCTCTGCTCTGAGCCGCGCAACCTCGGCGTTCAGGAACCTGAGGCGCTTCTCGCGGGCGGCTCTGCCCAGCCAGTGCTCGCGATAGACCTCTTCCTTGACGCGCGTGGCTGTATGGTTCGAGTAGCTCATGCACTCGCGGGTTATGGCCTTGTCGTAGTTCTTCAGGCTGGCGATATCGGCGCCCATCACCTCGCCGAGGATGGCGTTGAGATAGATACCGGCCCAGGGGTTATCGCTCGCGGTAAGCTCGGCGAGGGAACCCTTGCGGATCCTTCCGGCACGTTCCCGCAGTTTCGCGATATTGGGCAGGGCTACGCCGCCGAGCGAACGGGGTTGCGCGTCGTAGATCTCGAGGGCCTCCTGAAAGGAATCCGGCGCGACGACGACGGCGAAGCGCAAGGTATTGAGCCAGCCCTCCACGGCATCGGCCCAATCAGGATTCGTTACATCGGCCAGCTCGGCCAGGATCCAGGCCTCGATGCCGCGGCCCTTCAGTTCGTCAACCAGGCGGCGGGAATTCTCCGGGAAACGGCGGATGCCTCGTTCCAGGTCGGCGAGCTCGGCGGCGCGATCGCGTAAGGCGGCCTCGGCGGCGGCCAGGGCGTCCCGCGTTTCGTTGCTCTCCCGTTCGGCTGCGTAACGAGCTTCTTCCATCAGGCCGATCTCGTGGTCGACGAGGGCTTCCTCGTCTTCCGGCGCGGCGGAAGACCGCGCCGACGCGTCCGAGCCCTCTGCTCGCCGAGCAGCGTCCAGTAGGGCGGCGCACTGCTTCCTGAGCAACGCGCAACGTAGGGCCTTGCGCTCGGACTCTTCGCTCTCATGCTCGAGCGAGCGAACCCTGTCCTGCAGTCTACGGTACAGGTTGTGGTTATCGTCGCGAGCCAGGGCCGCGTCCACCTCCCGTAGCTCGGACCCGAGCCGTTCCCTATCCTTGCCGTTGCGCTCGATTTCGCTTGAAAGCCTATGCAGGAGCTGCTCGGTATCCCGGTCCTTCTCGGCGTTACGCGTCAGTTGGTCGCTGATTATGATACGGTCGACGAGTCGCTTCAAGTAGTCCTGACGGGTCAGGTTGGCGCGGAGCTTGCGGTATTCCTCGGCCATGTCGCCGATGGTCCTCAGTACTTCGATCTTACGGATCGTGGCGTTCGCGTGGCGCTCGGCTTCCTTGTAGCTTTCGAGGTTGTCCTTCATCGTCCTGATGTCGACCGCGCGCTCTTCGAGGATGTAGTCGCAGACGAAGCGGTCCACTGACACGAGCGGCGTGAAGCTGACCGAGCGGGTGAACGCCTCGAGGTACGGATTGTACTCGGACATGCGCCTGAAGACGCCGAGCCGGTTCGTAAGGCTCCGAAGGTACTCGCGCTTTGACTCATGGAACTCGGTCCCGGCCCCGTCCATACCGTCCTTGAACTGGCGCCAGGTCAAGGGCTTGTTCTTCCCGTCGTGCACGGAGATGGAATCTACGCCGATACCCTGGCTTATCCAGAACCGCTCCGTGCAGCGCCCGTCCGAAAAGGCCTCGACGCAGACGGCGGCGGTGAACGCCTCGTCGTTCGCCTCGAACTGGAGCATCACATGAGAGACGGTATCGCCGCGCAGGTATTCGGTGGTATCGCTACCGATCTTGCAGCGCACGTATCCGACGAGGTCGCGTCCGCCGCGCCTGTCCCCCGCCGCTTGGTTGAAGCGGGCCTTGCGCAGGTCGGCCGCGAGGGCGTATTGGATGGCGTCCACTATCGTGGACTTTCCCATGCCGTTGTCTCCGGAAATAAGCGATCGTTCGCCGATACGCAGCGTCTCGTCGCGGAAGTAATGCCAGTTCACGAGGCGAACCCAGCGTAGCGTTATCATTCCACGTCCTCATCTTCCTCCGAGGGATCCGTCTCGGGCGCTACTGACGTGACCGCTTGCAGTACCTCGTCCACGGCGGCTTGGTCGAGAGTGAGGGCAAGCGACGGATAGAGGACGATGGCGCTTTCCGGATCGGTCGGGTCCCCTTCTATGCCGATAAGCCGCCAGCGGCTGAAAGAGCGCAGGATCTCGGCCAAGCGGGTCTTCTTGAGGTCGATTCCGATCACAGTGCGGTAGCGTTGCACGAAGTCTAATATCCTGATAGACGGAAAGCGCGAAAGGCTCAGTTCTACCCGCTTCTCCTCGAACGAGAGACGCGCGACTAAGAGGGCGCAAGTCTCCTCCTTCCCGAGTCGCGCGCGCATCGACGCGCCGGGTCGCAGGGCGATCACGCCGAGCATCTCGTCTCGCTTAAGCTGGATACCCGCGCAGGCGAACCAGGCTTCGAGCAGGTGTATGTTCCGGATCGAGAAATCCCAAAGAACATCAGCTTTCTCCGTGCCGCGCACGATGAAACTACGGGACATCAGGGTCTGGGCGGCGAGACGGAAGAGGTCCGTCTCGCCGTCGGTTAGGTCTCCTATCATACTGAGGTAAGCGGTATCGATGGTCATATACTTCTCCTCAGGCGTACGTCCGGTACGAGCCACCCCGCGGGCACTTCTACGAGCTTTCCGCCTTCGATCTCCTCTACGAAGTACGAGAAAGAATCAGGGCGCGAGTCGGCGAAGAGAATAGCGTACACGAGCCTTACGAAATCATCGACGGTGACGGCGAGCTCGGCGGCGACCAAAGGCGAGCTCTGTCCCCCCTTGGAGTCGAGCCACTCCGAGATACGTGCGGGGCTCAACTGGCGTTCAAGTCGTAGCCTGAACTCAGCTTCGAGACGATCGAATTGGGCCGGATCTGCTACGGTCGGTTCGGCGTATTCAAATTCCAGGATCTCGCGTAGCCAGCGCTTGTATCGCGATTCCGGGGTCAGCGCCTGGATACGGTAGAGGTGATACGGTAGTTCCCGGTAGAGCTGCGGGGTATCGCAAATGGATTGCGCGGCGCGCATGATGCGGCCTGCGATGGAGGACGCCGGTTCTAGCAGGGCCTTTATCCGATCGACGCTTGACTTAGCGTAGAGCATGTTGCGCCTATCTATCTCCTCTAGCAGGGGGTCGACTGCCTTTAGGGTGTCCCGGATCTCCTCCAACATTGCTACGAGCTTAGCGCGCGCTTCGGAGACGGGGAGCGAGGCCGTACGCGAATACTTGAAGGCGCATTCGTCGAGCCAAGTCCGGTCGAGCAGGAAGTCCCGTACCTGCGAGAGTATGCGCGGCCTATAGCGCGATAGGTTATCCGAGGTCTTAAGCCGCTTGTAAGCGCCGTCGAGTATGTCCGAGGCATATTCGCCGTAGTGAAGCGCGAGGATGTCCGCCACATCGAGTCCTTCGCTCCTACCCGTAAGGCGCTCATAATGCTCGCGGATGCTCTGTGAGAGGACCTTGAGCGAATCGATGAGGGCAATGGTCTGGCCGTGGGCGTTCAACACGAGGTAGTGCCCGTTATCCTTGGCCGCGTCTCCGCAGAGTAGCGAATAGACCGAGACGACATGGCTCTCGTACTCCACTTTGAGGCCCTCTTCGATACGGGCGAGGGCCTCGAGGAACGGGCGGGCGTGGGAGACCATGTTTAGGATTCGCGTATAGTCGGGTAGGACTTCTTCGCTCATCCAACCGGCGGCGATGAAGGTGCGTATAGCGCGCGCGGCTAAGTAACGCGCCGGCTCAACCGCGCTCGTCTCCTCGGGTGGGAAGAGGCTCTCCCCGGTTTCAGCGCTTGTCCGTTCATCGACGGGGGAATCCGGCGCGTCGCCGATGCCCTCTTCCGCCTCGAACTGACTACGATGCTGCTCGATGTATTCGGCGAATCGATATAGCAGGGCCTTGCGCTCGATCCCGTGCGGCGACTCCTGGAACAGTCGGTAGTAGATGACGAGTAGGGCGGCGTAGTGCTCCCGGTTAGGGCTGGCAAGCGGAGAGAAGAATAACTGCGGGAGGGTTGCGAAAACCCCCGGGGAACGGATGCCCATGCCTGATTATAGTATCAGGCATGGCATCATGGCCATCGCGTCTCCTCGAGGTCGTGGTCGCGCGGCCTTCATAACTCTAGTCCCGCTTGCCGGTCACCTTGATGACGTGGTAGCCGAACTGGGTCTGGACGACGTCGGAGATGGAGCCGACGCCGAGGCCCTTGCAGGCGTGCTCGAAGGGGGCGACCATCTTGCCGGGGCCGAACCAGCCCAGGTCGCCTCCCGACGACTTGGACGGGCAGGTCGAGAACTGCCTGGCGAGGGAGCCGAAGTCGGCGCCCTGCTTGGCCTTGCGTACGAGCTCCTGCGCCAGGGCGCGGTCGCTGACGAGTATGTGGCTGGCTCTCCATTCCATGATCGTCTCCTATCGGTACTCGGCGTTGAACGACGCTATCGCCGCCACGACCTCGGCGAGCTGGTCTCGGGGCGGCAGTATGGTGGTGCGGAAGTGGGCGGTACCGGGTAGCTGTCCGAAGCCCGAGCCCGGCACGACGCAGATGCCCTTGCTCTCGAGCAGGGCCATGCACCAGTCCTCGTCGGTCCTGCCCGCCGGTAGCTCGAGGCGGGGGAAGGCGTACATGGCGCCGGCGACGGCGTTGCAGCGGAAGCCGGGGATGGCGTTGAGGCCGTCGGCGAGGAGCCTCGCGCGCTCGCGCAGCTCGCCGAGAATGGCCGAGCGCTCGCGGTCGTACTCGGGGCGGCTCGGTCCGCCGACCGCGGGCGGGGCGACGAGGCTGTACATGGCCACCTGGCCGGGGAGGTTGGCGCAGAGGCTGACGGACTGCATCTTGAGCACCTGGGCCATCACCTCGGGCCCGACGTTGCGGACCTCCATGTAGCCGCCTCTCTGGCCGCACTCGCCTAAGTATCCCTTGCTGGTCGAGTGGAAGCTGAACAGCGACACGCCGGTCTCGCCGAGTTCGGCCATCGCCTTGGCGAACGACTCGAAGCGGTCGCCGTCGCGGTAGACGTTGTCCTGGTAGACCTCGTCGGCCAGGATGGCCAGGCCGTGGTCCTTGGCGAAGCGGATGACCATCTTGACGTTGTCCGGCCTCAGGACCGAGCCGGTCGGGTTCCCGGGGTTGATGACGACGATGGCCTTGGTCCTGACGCCGGCGGCCTCGGCCTTGGCGATCGCCTCCTCGAGCATGTCGCGGGACAGGGCCCAGTCGTGCGCCTCGTCGAGGTAGTAGGGTACCTGGCGGCCCTCGTACATGGTGATGGTCGCGGAGTACAGCGGGTACTGGGGTATCGGGATCATGATGCCGTCGTCGGGGCCGGATAGGAGTAGGCGCAGCGCCGCCTGGACGCCCTTGGAGGCGCCGTCGGTCAGGTAGATCGCGTCGGGGTCGGCGGCTATGCCGTCGCGGCGCTCGATGAAGGCGGCGACGGCGTCGCGGACGACCTTGAGCCCCTTGCTCTCGGAGTAGGCCCCGACGCCGTGCTTGGAGCCGGTTAGCAGCGTCTTGGCGGCCTCCACGGCGTCGGCCGGGAAGGCGCCGGGGACAGCGGACGCCAGGGCGGGATACTCGCACAATGCCAGGAGCCGCCTGGTCCACGACAGCGGGGCCTGGCCGAGGGCCTGGGGATTGCCGATGTTGCAGTAGATGATCCTGCGCCCGGCCCGCTCTAGCTCCTGGGCCCTGGCGACGATGGGGCCGCGCACGGCGTACTGCGTCTCGATGACTGCCTTGCCGATGTCGGCTATCTGGATGGACATGGGGACTCCTTTTCGATCGCGCGGCGCCGGGCCGCGCGCGCCCATAATAGCATCGCTCGGGGCGGGCGCCAAGGCGGGGCGTCGTATCCGGCGTATAGTATCGCCTCGGAACCGAAGCCGCGGAGCGCGGGCCGCGGAGCGAACGGGTATAGCCGAACTGGCCCTCGACCGAGGGCGGCCTTCGAGGCTAGTATAGGTTCGTGAGCGAATTACACGATACGGCCGCCCGTCCGGAACGGGCCTTCCTCGTCGGCGTGCGCGACGTGGAGGTACGGGCGCCCGAGGCCGAGAGCCTCCTCCGCGAGCTGTCCGGGCTGGCCTCGAGCCTCGGCATCGAGACGGTCGGCAGCGCCATGGTCGGCCTGCGGGCCCGCGTCGCCTCGACGATGCTCGGCTCGGGCAAGGTCGAGGAGATCATCGCCGCCGCCAAGGCCGAGGGCGCCGACTCCATCATCTTCGACAAGGCGCTCAGCCCCGTGCAGCAGCGCAATTGGGAGCAACTATCTGGCCTGGACGTGTACGACCGGGCCGAGCTGATCATAGACATCTTCGCCAGCCGCGCGAAGACCCGGGAGGCGTCGCTCCAGGTGGAGCTGGCCAGGCTACGCTACTCGCTGCCTCGCCTGGCCCACTCCTACGGCGACCTGCACCGGCAGCGAGGCGGCCGCTACGGCACCAAGGGCGCCGGCGAGCAGAAGATCGAGCTCGACCGCCGGCAGATAGCCAAGCGCATAGCCGATATCGAGGAGGAGCTCGTGGTCGTGCGCCGCTCGAGGGCTACGCAGCGTAAGCGTCGCGAACGGCTCGGGCTCAAGCGGGCGGCCATCGTCGGCTATACCAACGCCGGCAAGTCGTCGCTGCTCAACGCGATAGCCTCGACCGCCGACGTCGTCGCCGAGGACAAGCTGTTCGCCACGCTGGACCCGACGACGCGCCGGCTGGACACCTCGTCGGGCTCGGTGCTGGTCACCGACACGGTCGGCTTCGTGCGCAACCTGCCCCACGGCCTCGTCGAGGCCTTCAAGGCCACGCTCGAGGAGGCCGCCGACGCCGACCTGCTCGTCCACGTCGTCGACGCGTCGGACCCGGAGGCCGCGGCGCAGTTCGCGACGACGATGCAGGTGCTCGCCGAGATAGGCGCGAGCGCCGAGACGCTGCTCGTCCTCAACAAGATAGACCGGCTGGCGGACCGTTCCGTACCGAGCCTGCCGTTCGAGGGCGTCTCGGTGCTGACCTCGGCCGTGACCGGGGAGGGGCTACCCGCCCTGGTCGCCTCCATTGAGAAGGCGCTGACCGCCGACGCGCTCGAACTGACGCTGCGGGTGCCGCCCGAGGACTACGCCGTGGTGCCGCTCCTGTACCGCGAGGCGACGGTGCTGTCCGAGGACCACGACAGCGAGGCGACGATCGTGCGTTGCAGGGTGCCCGAGCGCCTCGGCTCTCGGGTGGAGAAGTACAGGGTCGACTGATCGCGCCGCTCAGGCGGCGCGTCGGCTCTCATGAGCCACGGCTCTAATGAGCGTCGGCTCTCATGAGCCACGGCGCTAATGCGCCACGGCTCTAATGAGCCGATTCTTCTTTGACGTAGTACTGAAGCAGCTGGACCATATAGTAGATCTTCTTATACGACTCGGTCATCGCTTCCTTCATCGGGACGGTCGCGGCGCCCTCCACCTCTTTCCAGTTCAGGATCAGCTCGTGGTGGGGCTTGCCGAGGTCGTCGATCAGCGCCTTGAGGTGGCGCCCGACGGTGATCAGGTTGAGCGCGGCCTTGTTGACGAGGCCCAGGGCCTTCTCGTTGACGTCCTTGAGTATCTGCCTGACGTACTTGAGCGCGTCCTTGTCGCGGTCGGCCTTGCCCAGCACGTTGCGTAGCTTGTTGCCGAGCTCGCCGTCGTCGGCCAGGCTGTCGTCGAACTGGAGTATGCCCTCCGATACCTCGAGCAGGGCGTGGTAGCCGTCCGATAGCTGCTGGGACTGGACGTTGGTCGACCACTGGCCGCGTATCAGCAACACGTCGACGATCTCGCGGATGTCCTTCTTGAAGTAGTCGATCAGGTAGGCCTTGAGGAAGTTGAGCGCTTGGGTCTGGGTGTAGCCGCCGAGCATCTTCTTGGCGAAGGCGACGTTCGACTTATCGGTATAGTTCTTCATGCGCAGCACGATGGTCGTACCGAAGACCGCCTTGGCCAGCTCGTCGATCTTGGAGTTGCGCCGTTCCTGGGCGATCTTCTGCAGGGTCATCGCGGTCTGGTTCTTGGATTTCTCGATGAAGCTCTCGACGATGCGCTCCGACGCGGCCCGGGGGGCCACGGTCAGCGTCGGGTCCTTCTTGGCGTGCATCACGACGCTCTCGAGCACGCCCGACTCCCGCACGTCGCGCAGGGCGGGGACGAGCTTGACCCAGGTGTCGACCTGGATCACGTCCATCGAGCGGTATTCCTTGAGCGCGGTGAAGATGCGCTTCCAGTCGGCGTCGAGGTTGAGCGGCAGGAAGACCTCGAGGAAGTCGTGCAGGTCGTCGGCCACGTAGTCCGCGGAGATGGCGTCGAACTTGGGGTTGTACGAGAAGTTGCGCTCGGCCACGTTCGAGTCGAATTTCTTGAGCAGGAAGAAGAAGTCGAAGTTGATGAAGTTGATGAAGGACAATAGCGTGGAGTAGGCGCCGTCTATCTGGGCCGTCTTCTCCGCGTCGAACGCCGCGAAGAACGATAGCATCACCTGCTTGACGTGCTCCTGGAGGTCCTTGACGTTCATCGTCTTGGCCTTCTCCTGGATGTACGCGTCGGTCATGCACTCCGACATCTGGCGCTGCTCCGGCGTCAGGAAGCTCTCGATCACGAAGGACTTGAGCACGCCGCTCTGCGACGCGTTCGTCAGCATCAGCTGGGCGGGCGCGATGACCTTGTAGGTCTCGTAGAAGAAGCGGGCGAGAGCGGGCAGGGCTTCGCCTGACTTGGGCCTGTAGAACTTGTAGCGGGAGCGCGACAGGTCCTTGGCGAGGTTCTTGAGCAGGCGCTTCTTGTCGGCGTCGGGGCTGCTCATGCCGAAGAGACCTAGCAGCCTCTGGAAGAATCCAGAGGACGAGTCGCCGTCATCCCGGCTGGCCGGGTCGTTGTTCGTGGGCATACGCGGAAACCTTACTATGTCCTGGTTTACTCGTCAATAACGACGACGGAGCTCGCCCGAGGCGTACGCGGTCGCCGATCCTGCGGCCGGGGCCCTCCGTACGTCGTCAGGGGCGATCAGCGCGGCGCCGGTAGCGTCGACGCCGACGAGCGTCCCGAGGATCGGCTCTCCGTCCAGGCCGGGCCTGAACTCGACCGGCTCGCCGCGCCAGGCCATCGCGGCCTCGTAGCGGGCCTTCCAGCCGCTCGCGAAGGCGCTCCTATCCGCTATCGCCTCGGCGAGCGCGTCGAGGAGCGCCTCGGGGGCGGGGGCCAGGCCGGTCTCGAGCCGCAGCGAGGTCGGCTCGGTCCGGAGGCCCGGTGGGAAGGCTAGCTGGCCGCAGTTGACGCCGACGCCGGCGTAGACGAGCCCGCCCGACGACTCGCAGAGCACCCCGGCGAGCTTGCGGCCGCCTACGAGGAGGTCGTTCGGCCACTTGAGCCTGGGTTCAGGCCCGAGGCGGGCGCCGGCGGAGGCGACCCAGGCGCGGACGGCCTCCAGCACGAGCAGCCCGGCGACGAGGGACGGCGGCGCGCCTGAGTAGTCGGCGGCGGGTAGCCAGAACGTGGCCAGGAGGCTGGCGCCCGGCTCGTCGACCCAGGTCCGCCCGGCCAGCCGGCCGCGACCGGCGCTCTGGGTGCCCGCGCTTACGACGCCGCGTTCGCGCCCGGCCGATAGGCGGCGCGCCTCGTCCATCGTGCTGGTCGTCGACGCGACGAAGAAGCGCGCGAGGCGGCTCACAGCGCGCGGCCTATCAGCTGCTCGAATTCGGCCGCCGGGGCCGGCCTCGAGAAGAGGTAGCCCTGGACCTGGGAACAGCCGCGCCTCGAGAGGAAGCCGAACTGCTCCTCGGTCTCGCATCCCTCCGCTATGGTGCCGAGGCCGAGGCTCCTGGCCATGTCGATGATCGTGTTGACGATGGCGTTCGACGGCGAGGCGTCCGGCTGGCGTATGTCGCGCACGAAGGACTGGTCTATCTTGAGCCAGCGTATGGGCAGGCGGTTCAGGTAGTAGAGCGACGAGTAGCCGGTGCCGAAGTCGTCGAGGCTGAAGGATAGGCCGCGGCGGTCGAGATCGCTCATCACGGCGACCGAGCGCGCCACGTCGTGCATGGCGACGCTCTCGGTCAGCTCGAGCTCGAGCCTGTCGTAGGGCACGCCCGCAGACGACAGGGCCCGGTCGACGCGCTCGCCGATGTCGGGTAGCCTGAACTGGCGGGCGGACAGGTTGACCGAGACGCGCAGCGACGGGTCTCGCTCGAGCCATGAGCGCAGGTCGGATAGGGCCCGGGCGAGCACCCACTCGCCTATAGGCACGATCAGGCCGTTGTCCTCGGCGAGCGGTATGAACTCCGACGGCGGTATGACGGCGTCGCCGTCGATCCAGCGGACCAGGGCCTCGGCGCTCTCGACCCGCCTGGTCGCCGCGTCGACGCGGGCCTGGTAGTACACGGCGAACGACTCGCGCTCGACGGCCCGCCTGAGCCGCCCGTCGAGCGACAGACGCCTCGCGGCGCGCTCCTGGTACGCCGGGGTGTAGGAGCGTATGGAGCCGGGGCCGGACTCCTTGGCGTGGGCGAGCGCCGCGTTGGCCGAGGCGAGCAGCTCGTCTGCGCTGGAGCCGTCCTCGGGGTAGACGGCCACGCCTATGGACGCGTCGGGGTAGACCGATTCGCCGCTCAGCTCGAAGGGACGGCGTACGGTCTCGAGCAGGTGGCCGGCCGAGGCGACCGCGTCCTCGGGCCGCTCGAGGCTCGGCAGGAGCGCCACGAAGTCGTCGGCCGCTATCCTCGATAGCGTGTCGCCCTTGCGCATCGACGCGGAGAGGCGCTCTCCCATAGACTGCAGGAGCGAGTCGCCCGAGGCGTAGCCGTAGCTCGTGTTCACGTACTTGAAGCTGGACAGGTCGACGTACAGGAGGCCTATGCCTGTCGCCTCGCGCTCGGCGCGGGCTATCGCGGTGCTCAGACGGTCCTTGAGCAGCTCGCGATTCGGGAGGCCGGTCAGCGGGTCGCGGTTCGGCGCGCAGCGATCGTCGCCGTCGGGCGAGTCGGATAGGTCGATGAAGATGGCCACGTAGCCGCTCGTCCTGCCGCGCGCGTCGCGTACCTTGGTGATGGACAGGCGCTCTCGGTAGACGGTGCCGTCGCGCCTGCGGTTCCAGATATGGCCGCTCCAACGGCCTGTCTCCCGCAGCGACGCCCACATGGCCTCGTAGAACTCGGGGCCGTGCCTGTCAGACTTGAGTATCCTCGGGTTCTTGCCTAGGGCCTCGTCCCGCGAGTAGCCGGTGATGTCGCAGAAGGCGCCGTTGACCGACAGGATGGCGCCCGTAGCGTCGGTTATGGTAATGCCCTCGCGCACCGTGTCGAAGACCTCCGCCGCGAGCACCATGCGGTCGTCGCGCGTATCGCGGCGCCTGAGCAGCTGGGCGAGGCCCAGGTACGACAGGCCGACGACGGCCACGGCGCCGAGCACGATGAAGGCGGCCGGCACGGCGCCTCGCATGACCAGCGAGACGACCTCGGCGTCCTCGATCGAGGCGAAGACGGCCGCGCGGCGGCCGGGCACGGCGCGGTAGGCGCCGGAGACCCAGAGGCCCTCGTCGCTGAGTCCTGACCAGTAGCCGGACTCGCCCCGGAGGCCGCGGCGTATCGGCTCGTAGGCGGCGTACCGCTCCGGGTCGGGGAGGGTCTCGTAGCGCTCCTCGTCGAAGCGGAACGCGGCGACGCCGTCGTCCCCGCGCTCGACGAGAAGGAAGGAGCCGGTACGGTTGAGCCTCGAGAACATCGCGGCGCCGCCCGACGACCAGGAGCGCGCGAGGGCGTCCGGCGCGTAGCTGGCCGAGGAGAGCACGTCGATGCGGTTGGCCGCGTAGAGGTCGAGCGCCTCCATGCGGGCCTCGATCGCCCGGCGCGCGCGTACGGCGTAGGAGGCGAAGATCGCCGCCTCGGCGGCTACCGCCAGCGCGACGGTCAGCGATACGTAGAGCGCCAGTTCGGTGGGTCGTTTGAGTCTTGCCATCGCTTCGATTATCGCTCGCGGCGGCGGCGCGCGGCAAGGCCCGGTTGACGCCGGCCTCGCGGCGCGATAGCCTGCTACCCAGCGCGCGGCGGGCACGACCCGCCCCGCGCCGGCGCCGCCTCCCGGCGATATTCGCGGCGGGGACGCGGCCGGAAAGGATACCACCGTGTGCGGGATCGTAGGCTACACGGGGCCTAGGCAAGCCTCCAGGATACTGGTGGAAGGCCTCAAGCGCCTCGAGTACCGCGGTTACGACTCTGCCGGCATAGCCGTGCGCAGGGACGAGCCGCTCAAGGACGGGGAAGCCCCCCTGTCCGTCATCAAGAAGACCGGCAAGATAGCCGAGCTCAGGCAGGCCGTGCCGAAGGACCTGCCTGGAACGTGCGGCATCGGCCATACGCGCTGGGCCACCCACGGCGGGGTGACCGACGCGAACGCCCATCCCCACGTCGACGGCTCGGGCAGGATAGCCATCGTCCATAACGGCATCATCGAGAACTCGGGCTCCCTCAAGGAGATGCTCGAGAAAGAGGGCGCGCGCTTCGCGAGCGAGACCGACAGCGAGGTGATCGCCCACCTCGTCGCCTACTACTACGACGGCGACCTGGAGACGGCGCTCAAGGCGGCCCTCGGACACCTGCGCGGAACCTACGGCATAGCCGCCATCCACGCCGACGAGCCCGGCCGTATCGTCGGGGCCCGCAACGGCAGCCCCCTCGTCGTCGGCGTAGGCGACGGCGAGATGCTGCTCGCGAGCGACGTGACCGCGCTCCTGGCCCATACCGCGAGCGTCGTCTACATGAACGACGGCGAGGTGGTGTCGATGACGCCGGCCGAGTTCAGGATATCCGACGGCGACGACCGCGCCGTCGACCCGAAGATAGACACGATCACCTGGAAGCTCGACGCGATCGAGAAGGAAGGCTTCTCGTCGTACATGGAGAAGGAGATCTTCGAGCAGCCAGAGTCCATAGACCGCGCCCTGACCGGCCGCATGGACCTGGAGTACGGCTCGGCCAAGCTCGGCGGCCTCAATCTGTCCAAGAAGGAGCTGCACGCGATCGAGCGCGTGCGCGTCATAGCGGCCGGCACGAGCTGGCACGCCGGCCTCGTCGGCTGCCAGCTCCTGGAGTCGGTGGCGCGCTTGCCGGCCCAGGCCGAGCTGGCCAGCGAGCTGCGCTACCGCAACCCGGTGGTCGAGCCCGACTCCCTGTACCTCGCGGTCTCGCAGTCCGGCGAGACTGCCGACACGCTCTACGCGATGCGCGAGATCCAGCGCCGCGGCGGCTCGGTGCTCGGCGTCTGCAACGTCGTCGGCTCGACCATAGCCCGCGAGAGCGACGGCGGCATCTACGTGCACTCCGGCCCGGAGATAGCCGTGGCGTCGACCAAGGCCTTCACGAGCCAGCTCGCCGCCTTCTACCTCCTGACCCTGTCGCTGGCCCGCCTGCACGACATGTCGCACCACGAGGGGCAGCGCTTCCTGGCGGAGCTGCGCGCTATACCCGAGGCGGTGCGCGCCTGCCTCGAGCGGCGCGACGCGATCCAGGCCATCGCCAAGCGTTACGCCCGCTACCGCGACTTCCTGTTCCTCGGGCGTGGCCTCCTGTACCCGATAGCCCTCGAGGGCGCGCTCAAGCTCAAGGAGATTTCGTACATCCACGCGGAGGGCTACGCCTCGGGCGAGATCAAACACGGGCCGATAGCCCTCGTCAGCCCGGAGACGCCGAGCGTGTTCCTCGTGTCCAACGACCACCTGCGCGAGAAGACCATCTCGAACATCCGCGAGATCAAGGCGCGCGGGGGCCCGGTGATAGCGCTGGCCCAGGAAGGCGACGACGAGGTGGCCGGCCTGGCCGACGAGTTCATCCCGGTGCCGGCGGTCGGCTCTCGCTTCCAGCCCTTCGTGATGGTGCCGCCCCTGCAGCTGCTCTCGTACTTCTGCGCGCTCGAGCTCGGGCGCAACGTCGACCAGCCGCGCAACCTGGCCAAGAGCGTGACGGTGGAATGATGGGCGGACCCGTCGATCGCCCGGCGGCCCGGGCCCTGGCGCTCTGTATGGCGACGCTCTGCGCCGCGATCTGCGTCGGCTCGTGCGGTCGCGGCGACGACGGGCCCTACGTCGCGGCCCGGGCGGGCGCCGCCGACCCGCTGGCGGCTCCCGACGCTCCCGGGCGGCCAGATGCTCCCGGGCGGCCAGATGCTCCCGGGCGGCCAGGCGTCGGCGACGTGACGCTCGGGCCGGGCGCGGCCCTGCTGATCGAGGGTTCCGCCGCGGTGAGCGGGCTGCCCGGCTTCGGCCGGAACGCGTTCAAGG
>JAKQKE010000094.1 GCA_029560805.1 Spirochaetota bacterium | reverse complement strand
CCCAACCGAAGCCGTAGACGTAGAACTCGGCCCAAGCATGGTTCCAGGCGCGCCGGGTATCGTCGACGACGACGCCAGCTACCGGCTGGGCCGGCACGCCGGAGGCCCTGAGCGCCGCGGCGTAGAGCACGGCCAGGTCCCAGGCGTCTGCGACCTTGCCCTCGAGCGCCTTGACCGGCGACTCCGATACCGCGCCCGAGTCGTACCGTACCGCCTGGTTGAGCGCCTGCAGGGTCGCGAGCGCGATGCGGTAGTGGTTCTTCTCCCGGCCGGCGGCCTTCTTCGCCAGCGCGACGACGGCCGGGTCGTCGGCCGGCACGAGCGCGTCCGGCCGTACGAGGGTCTCGTACAGCTTCGGCGCCGGCGCCGGCGGCTGCTTGATGCGGTCCGGGTTCACGTCGGTGTCCACCCCGTAGACCTGGACCAGGTGATCGTGGCCGACGGTCGCCAGCTTGTCCGGCGCCAGGTCGACGAGCCTGTAGGCCGACAAGCCGCGATAGTCGGGCAGGAGCGGCTCGGCGCTACGCGCGAGCGCCGACACTCCGCGCTGCGACGGCGTATCGGCCGGGAACGGTAGCCAGAGGTACAGCGAGTTGGGCCCGTCGGTCTTGACCCTCGATATGGTCACGAAGGTGGAGAGCGCGTAGGTCCTGCGCCCCAGGTACGATTTCTCTCCGGGCGCGTCGACGACCTGGAAGTAGCGTACCGCGCTCGCGCCCTTCGCGGTCTTGACGACCACGCCGCCGGTCACGGCCCCGTCGGGCACGCGTACGCGGATCTCCTTGTCGGACCATAGCTCGTACTCGCCCGAGGCGTCCTGCGGGCTCACGTAGCCGCGTCCGGACTCGTCGTTCGGGGACTGGATGGCCGCCTCGCCGGTCCAGGTGAAGAGCACGGCTGAGTCGCCGCGGTTGACGCCGAAGTTGAGGCCCTTCAGGGTCAGGGCCGAGCCGATGGCCCCGGACTCGGAGGACAGGGACTCGATGATGGGGCCGAGCGAGGTCGAGCCGCCGCCCGAAGGCGAGGTGGGCAACAGGGCCCGGCTCATGAACATTGTGGCGTTCGACCTACCGGACGGCGTGACGACGCGGACCAGGGACGAGTCGGCGTAGAGCGGCACGCGCACCTCGATGCGATCGTCGCTCCATGAAAGGTACGAGGACGCGGTCGGCGCGGTACCATCGAACTCGACCCTGCCTTCGTCGCGGAGCGGGCCGAAGTTGTCACCCTCGATGGTCAGCACCCCGCCCGGGTCGCCTATGGCCGGACGTATCGACGACACGACGGGCCTCGAGGCCCTGTCCCTGGCTATCGGCACGACGACGATGGCCGCCAACGCCAGGGCTACCGCGGTGACGGCGATGACGGTGGAGCCTCCGCGTCGTTTCGGGCGCGGAGGCGAGAAGCCGGCCCTCAAGGATTACCCTCGGCCGCCGTTCCGTCGCCGGGTGCGTACTCGTCCATCACGAGCTCCACGCGTAGCGGGGCGCCGGTCTCCGGATGGGCGCCGAAGGGGTAGAACAGCACCCGCTCGCCGAAGCGTACCGACAGCGTGTCCACGGTGGTCCGATAGCGCAGTCCGGCATCGCCTTCCTTGTACCAGACCTGGCCCTGAGCCACGAGTAGGAGCCCGCCGTCCTTGCTCCTGTACGGCGTGACCGTGATGACGATGACCGCGTCGCGGCCTATCATCTTGACCGACACGGCGCTACCCGGAATGGTGTACTTGACGTCGCTCGCCTGCCAGGCCGGGGCCTCGGAAGGCTGGCCTATGGACGCGACGATGGAGACGGTCAGGGCCTCGCCGAGCATGGCCGTCGGTATCGACGATAGGGAACCCGACTCCCGCGCCTGGGCGGCGACCGGGGCCGGCGGCTCGGGGCCGGCCTGCGCCCAAGATGCCGAGGCCACGAAGCCCGCCGCCGCCATGGCGGCCATCAGTCGACGACTCACCGGCCGCTCCCGCCCCGGTAATCAGCCTCGCGCACGATGAACGGATCGCCGACCGACCCGCCGAAGGCTTCGGGAGGCAGGGTGATATTGATATTGACGGCAGAATTCTGCCTGGACAGGTAGTCGATCACCGACTCGATGCCCGCGCTGGCCACTGGCGTAGCCTCGTAGGCCCTCTCCATGGCCATGCGCATCTCGGCGTTACGACGCCCGCTCGTCACGAGAGCGAAGGCCATCGCCGCTATCGCCAGGGCCGCGGCGACCGCGGCGGGGACGGGCACCGCTAGGCGGCGCGCCCAGAGGGCGGACGAAGCCTTCGGAACCGCGTTGCCGGCTACGGCCGACGGACGCAGGCTCGGCGCGACGCGATCGTAGACGCGGGCGGCCGCCGACTCGGCGGCGGCGTCGATACCGGCCGATTCGGCGCGCAAGCGCTCGCCTACGAGGCGTAGCGACCGCGCGGCCTCGGCACAGGAAGCGCAACCGTCCAGATGGCGTTCGATGGCCTCGCTCCATGGCGAAGGAACCTCGCCATCGATCCAGGCGGACAAGAGCTCACGGTCTGGACACATCGGTACCATCCTCCCGCATCATCTTCGCGAGCGCCTCTCGCGCCCTGAATACGCGCACCTTCACGTTGCCCTCGGCGATGCCGAGAGACTTGCCGATCTCTTTGTAATTAAGCAGGCCGTACTCCTTGAGCACGAGCACGACCCTGAACTTCTCCGGCAGGCGGTCGAGGTATCGCCTCATGTCGTCCTTCGACTCGTTCCTGACGACCTCCGCCTCGGGCGACTCGGAGACTCGCTCCGTCTCCTTGAAATAGCGCTGGTAGACCTTCTGCTCCCTACCCTTCCGCTTGGCCCAGTTCAGGGCGTTGTTCTTGACGACGCGGATGAGCCAGTACTTGGCGTCGTCCCTGGTCGGGAAGATCGACCAGCGCTCGACGGCCTTGATGTACGAGTCGTGCACGACGTCCTCGGCGGCCTCGTCGGAGTTGGTTATCCGCCTGGCTACCCTCCAGAGCATCGTGAAGGTCTCGTCGTACAAGGCCTTGAAGGACGCGTCGTCCACGCCGCCCCTATCGTCAAACAATCCAGCCTCCAGTCAGTTACGCCCTGGGGGCGCTTCCCGGCGGCGTCGCGCCGGCTACTGACGGTGTCGCGCCGGTTACTGACGGCGTCGCGCCGGCTACTGACGGCGTCGCGCCGGCTACTGACGGCGCGAGTTTCCAGGAGGTGCCCGCCGGGCTATCCTCGAGGATGACGCCGCGCGCCTTGAGCTCGTCTCGTATGGCGTCGGCGCGCTTGTAATCCTTGGCTTTCTTGGCGACGGCGCGCTCGGCGACCAGGGCGTCCAGCTCGGCGGCCAGAGCCGGGTCTACGGCGGCCTGGGCCTCGCGCGCGAGGCTCTCGAGCCCGAGCCCGAGCACGCGGTCCATGTCGAAGGCCGCGCCCAGGGCGTCGGCTGCGCTCACGCCCTGTTCCTTGAGGACGCCCCAGAGCTCGGCGAGAGCCCGTGGCGTGGACAGATCGTCCTCTATGGCAGCCTTGAAGGCGACGAGCCTGGCCTTGGCGGCCGGGCACAGCGTCGCGAGCGGCGTCGGCTCCCCGCCGTGCAGCTTCTCGCGCAAGGCGAGTACGCGCTCGACCAGGGAACGCCGCGAAGCCCGGGCGGAATCCAACCCGTCGTAGGAGAACTGAAGCTGGGACCGGTAGTGGGCGCCCAGGAGGAAGTAGCGGTAGTCGAGAGCCTCGTAGCCCGCGTCGGTCAGGGTCTTGAGCGTGAGGAATCCGCCCGCCGACTTGGACATCTTGCCCTTGTCCAAGACGAGGAACTCGCCGTGGAGCCAGTAGTTGACCCACTTCTTGCCGGTGGCTCCCTCGCTCTGGGCTATCTCGTTCGTGTGGTGGATGGCCACGTGGTCTATGCCGCCGGCGTGTATGTCGAACTGCTCCCCTAAGTACTTCATGCTCATCGCGGAACACTCGACGTGCCAGCCGGGGTAGCCGCGCCCCCAGGGGCTATCCCACTGCAGCGCCTGGTCCTCGAACTTGGACTTCGTGAACCAGAGGACGAAGTCGTAGGGATTGCGCTTGTTGGCGTCGACCTCTATGCGCGCTCCCGCCTTGAGCTCGTCGAGCTTGAGGCCGGCCATCTCGCCGTAGCTCGGGAACTTGGACACGTCGAAGTAGAGGTTACCGCCGGAGAAATAGGTGTAGCCGTTGGCCTCGAGCCGCCGTATCAGGCTTATCATGTCGTCCACGTGCTCGGTGGCGTTGCAGACGACGTCGGGTCTGAGGATATTGAGCTTGGCCTCGTCGGCGAAGAAGGCGTCGGTATAATACCGCGCTATCTCGAGAACGGACTTGTGCCGCTCCTGGGCGCTCTTGACCATCTTATCCTCGCCCGAGTCCGCGTCGCCAGACAGGTGGCCGACGTCGGTGATGTTCATCACGTGCGTAACCTCGTAGCCGAGGTAGCGGAGCGCGCGGGCGAGCGTATCCTCGAAGACGTACATGCGCATGTTGCCGATGTGCGCATAGTTATAGACGGTCGGGCCGCATCCGTAGAAGCCTACCTTCCCCGGCTGTATCGGCTCGAACTCCTGCAGGGAACGTCCGAGCGTGTTGTAGAGTCGCAAACCCATGCGGTCCTCCTTTCAAGATATGCGTCAAACAGAACTCATACAATAAAACGGCATTTGAACCACGGAGACACAGAGACACGGAGAGGACAAGAACAAGAAGATTGGTTAAGAAAGTTAGTGAGTCTCATAGGACGGCATCCATCCTCTACTCTTTCTCTCTTCCCTCCTCCGTGTCTCCGTGCCTCCGTGGTATAAACGTATAGATCTTGATCTTAACACTATTCGCAGGGTGGGATACCATACGAACAGCATGAGTACACTACGGAAATTCCTGGAGAAATGCAATATAGACGCGGAAATAGCCTACGAAGAGCCGATGGCCGCGCATACGAGCTTCCGCATAGGCGGGCCGGCCGAGGCCTTCGTCAAGCCGAGGACTGCCAAGGCGACGGCGGCGCTGCTCGCGGCCGCTCGCGACTTCGGGGTTCCGGTCGCCACGGTAGGCGGCGGCGCCAATCTACTCGTGGCGGACGCTGGCGTGCGCGGCGTCGTGCTGTCCACCGAGTTGCTCCGGGGCCTGAGCCGGCGCGACGATGGCTCCCTGTACGCCGAGGCCGGGCTACCCGTCGTCGACCTGGTGCGGTCGGCGATACGCGATGGAGAGGCCGGACTCGAGTTCGCCGCCGGCCTGCCAGGCTCGGTCGGCGGCGCCGTGTACATGAACGCCCGCTGCTACGACCGAGAATTCGCCGACGCCCTCCTCGGGATCGCCTACCTCGATCCGCTCACGCTCGAGCCGGCGACCGCGACCGTCGAGCGCGACGCCTGGGCCTACAAGCGCACGCCCTTCATGCCCGGCGGCGCGCTGGCCGGCGCCTTGATCCTTGGCGCCCGTTTTAGGCTGACCCACGGGGACCGCGCCGCCCTCGAGGCTCGGGCCGCCGAGCTCGAGGCCGACAGGGCGACGAAGGGCCACTTCGACTATCCCTGCGCCGGGAGCGTCTTCAAGAACGACCGGTCCTTCGGCCGTCCGACCGGCAAGATACTCGACGAGCTCGGCTTCAGGGGGCGCCGGGTCGGCGACGCGATGGTCAGCCCGAAGCACGCGAACATCTTCGTGAACGCCGGCCGCGCCACGGCCTCGGATATGAGCGTGCTGATAGCCCAGGCGATAGCCGAGGCGAAGGCGGCGTTCGGTATCGAGCTCGAACCCGAGGTGGTAACGCTCGGCGACTTCTAGGGCCGACCCGCGTCCGATCGACCCTTGCGCCGGGGCGAGGGATCGCCTAGTTTTAGTCCTACGATATGGGTAGCGTCCCGGCGGCCTCGGCTATACTAGCGCCTCTCCTGGCCTTCCTGGCCGCGCGCTGGCTCGCGCTCCTCGTCGGCAAGCGATACCCGAATGGACGGGTCGGGACGATGGCGGCGCTCGGCGTGGTCTCATCGGTGGCGCTGTCGGCCATCCCTACGATACGGAGGCTCGAAGCCGGCGCCTACTGGCTGGCGGCCGACGCAGCTTCCGTAGCCGCCATGGGCGCCCTGGGAGCGACGCTCGGCGCGCGCCTCGGCGTGGTAGCCAAGGCTCCCGGACGCGCCGTTCCGAGTGACGAGCCCGCGGCCTGGAGACGTGGCCTCGCGCTCGCCCTGCCCCTTGGCGTCGGATTCGCGATAGCGGCGGTATTCGGCCTGCCAACCGGTGCCGACGGCCAGGCCGTGGCCAGGGCGGCCGTCGCCTTCGCGGCGACGCTATGGCTCGCCGTCGACGCTCGGCCGCCGGCGCTGGCGCTCGCCGGCGTAGCGCTGGTGTTCGCTCAGTTCAGGTCGCCGGCCATAACCCGGCCCCCTATCCAACCGGTCGTCGCAGCTATCGCCACGATAGCTGCCATAGCGGCGGCCGCGGCGACCTACAAGGCGAGGCCGGCCCGCGATACGGCGCCGGCTCTTGCATCCTCCAGCCCGTCGGCCCAGGCGGCCGAGGCCTTCCAGGCCTTCGCCGCGGTGGCCCTGGCTTGGTCGCTCACAGCGGTGGGACTGGGTTGGCCGGCGGCCGGCCTCGTGGCCGGGGCAGTCGGCAGTCTGGCGGGCAGGCGCGCGCGACACGCTAGTTCCGCCTCCGGAACGGGGCGTTTCAAGATCGAGTCCGCCATGGCGCTCGCGTTCATAGCCGGCTACGGCGTTTCCGCCCCGAAAGCCGCGGCGAACCTGCCGGCGGCCCTGGTCATAGCCGCCTCGATACTCGTCGCGACGGCCCTGGTCTCGGTCCTGGCCCGGAATGGGCTATCGCGTGTTCCGGTGGCCGCCGGAGCCTTCGCGGCCATGCTGGTCGCCAGGCGGTCCGGGCTGGCCAGCGACGCGGCGATGGCCGGCCTGGTACTGGCGTACCTCGTCGCCATTCCCGTATCGGCGCGAGCCTCGGCGCGTCCGGGGACCGATGATGCCGCTAGGCGTATCGGGACCATCGTCGGAGTGCGCCCCGGAGCGGACAACCTTGCCGCCATGGCCCTGGGCGCGGCCCTCGACGGGCGCGATCGCCCCGTCATGGCCGCGTGCGTGGCCGCGCCCGAGGGCTCGCCTGGGCTTGGCGTCGACCAGGCGGAGGAGACGCTCGTCCGATGCGTGGCGGCGGCGGCCTCGACCGACGTGCGCGTCGTTCCGACCCTCGTCGCGTCGCGCACCGTCGCCGCAGGATTAGCCGGCCTCGCCAGCGAGCGAGGGGCCGAGCTCCTGCTCGTCGGCTTCGATGATGAGCAGAACCCGTCCGGCACGGTCGACGGACTGCTCGCCTCGTTCCCGGGCGCCGTCATCGCAGTCAAGCGGCCGGGCGAGTTCCAGGCGGCCAAGCGCCTCGTCGCCCTGGCCGTCTCCGGGGCCGAGGCGTCTCCAGGTTTCGGCCGCGCTATAGCGGCCATCGCGCGAGCCTGGGCCGGCGACCCCAAGTCCGTCGAGGCGGTCATGATCGGCGCGCCTGCCAGCGCCATGCTCGAGGCCGCCGAGGGCCTGCTTCGACCGTCCCGAGCCTCGTCGGTCGCCTCGTGGCGCGACGTTCCAGCGGCTATCGGCACGCCGACCTCCGACGAGGCGGCCTTCGTCGTGTTCTCATCCCGCCCCGGCGCCAAGGACTGGAACCCTGGACACGAACGCCTACCAGTCGTCATGAGCTCGTCGTTCCCCGATTCGCCGACGTTGCTCTGGTTCCCGCCCACGGCGAGCGACGACGCGGACAAGGGCGACGATGCACCGGCTCCGGCACTACCGACTGAGCCCGTGGCCGCCTCTGAGCCGTACGACCGGCTGCCGACCATAGTCCAGGCCGCCTACGCGGCCGGCAGGGTCTTCGTCGACATGGGCGAGGACTCGCTGGTCGACGCTATTCGTCGCCTGACCGACTCGATCTTCCCGTTCGACCGGGTCGCCTCGGGCAGGCTGGCCGCCCAGTTCTCCACCGTCGCGCGCAAGGAGCCGATAGAGCTGGCTCCTGGCATCCTGCTCCTGCACGCCCACGCGCCGGGCGTCTCGCAAACGACCCTGGCGATCGGCTCTCGGCCGGACGGCTGGCCCATCATCGCCCTGTCGTCCCCGGTCCGCGTCGCCGTGGCCCTCGTGTCCCCGGACGACTCGGGTCCGGAGGCCCACCTCGACGCGCTCTCCGAGGTAGCGACCGCCTTCAGGAATCTCGGCCTGGCCGAGCTCTTGCAGGCCTAGCGTCGGAGGGGGCGGCGTGTGGCGGTGCGCGCCTCGTCCGCTCCCGGGAGAAACGCGAGCCCGGCTTGCATAGAGCCGTGGCTGAAGGCATACTCTCGTGGTATGAAAGACTTCGCCGACATACTTGCCAGGCCTCATACGGCCGAGACTATCGAGCGGCTCGTGCGCTACGCCAAGATAGAGACCACGAGCGATCGTCACGTCGACGTCATCCCGTCGACTCCGTCCCAGTGGAACCTCGCCAGGCTCCTCGAGTCAGAGATCAGGGCGCTCGGCGTCGCCGACGTCAGCGTCGACGAGCACTGCTTCGTCATCGCCCGCGTCCCGGCCACGCCCGGCTACGAGAAGAAGCCGACGATAGGCCTGATGGCCCACCTGGACACCTCCAGCGAGGTATCCGGCGCCGACGTTAAGCCGCGAGTCGTCGAGGGCTACGACGGCAAGGCCCTGACTCTGTCGCCGGGCTGGGTCCTGGACCCAGATGAGTACGCCGAGCTCAGGGACTACGCCGGCGACACCATCGTCGTGACCGACGGCACCACCCTGCTCGGGGCCGACGACAAGGGCGGCATCGCCGTCGTGATGACCGCGATCGCCGCCGTCCTCAAGGACCCTTCCTTCGCGCACGGCCCCATCGTCCTCGTCTTCTCCCCCGACGAGGAGACCGGCAAGGGCATGGACGGCTTCCCCGCCCAGGCGGTGCGGATGGACGCCTGCTATACCTTCGACGGCGGCAAGGGAGGCGAGATCGAATCCGAGTGCTTCACCGCCTACGAGGCCAAGCTGGCCTTCGCCGGCAAGTCGTCCCATCCCGGCTACGCCCGCGGCGTGATGGCCAACGCCGTGTCGATGGCGGCCAGCTTCGTCGCGATGCTGCCGCGAAGCGAGAGCCCCGAGGCGACCGACGGCTGGTACGGCTACTACTACGCCCATGAGATCCATGGCGGCCTCGAATCGGCCAGCGTCGACGTGCTGCTCCGCGACTTCTCCGACGAGGGCATGGCCAGGCGCCAGGCGACCGTCAGGGCGCTCGCCGCCGCCGTCGAGGCCCAGTTCCCCGGCGGCAAGGTCACCGTCGACCTCCGCAAACAGTACCTGAACATGAAGAAGAAGCTCGACGCGAGCCCCAAGGTGCTCGAGCTCCTGTACGAGGCCGCCCGCAAGGCCGGCGCGGAGCCGTACTCAAAGCCGATACGCGGCGGTACCGACGGCGCCCGCCTGACCGAGATGGGCATACCGACGCCGAACGTCTTCGCCGGCATGCACAACTTCCACGGCCGCCACGAGTGGGCCAGCGCCTCCGAGATGGTCCTCGCCGTCGACACCACCCTCGAGCTGATCCGGCTCTGGGCGAAGGCCTGACCGAGCCGTTACCAAGGCGCGGAGGAAGCTGCATACGAGAAGACGGGAACACGATGTCGGGATGGAAGAAGATGGACACGATGAGGAGTACATAGCCTGCATCGTGTTCATCCGGCCTCCATCCTGATCGTCAGGATCCGCCTTCGCCTGAACCATTCCAAGTCGCTCCGGTACGTCGTTCAGCGGCTCGAGAATCGACCTCCGCCGTCAGGGAAGCTCTCCAAGTCGCTGACCGATCATGGTACGCCGCCTTCCAGCGACTATGTACCAGGTACTATCGACAATGCATGGCGGATGTACACTTGTGCATGGCGGATGTACGCTTGTGCATGGCGGATTTATGCTTGTGCGAGTTATATTTAACACACTGCACCAACGTCCTGCGACAATACAGCAGATTCTAGTTCTAATGCATCATGTTCTATCAATAGTGCTTGGCGGACTAGCGGTTGTGCATGGCGGACTAGCGGTTGTGCATGGCGGACTAGCGGTTGTGCATGGCGGACTAGCGGTTGTGCATGGCGGACTAGCGGTTGTGCATGGCGGACTAGTCTATATGTAGCACGAACCAGGCCTCGCATTACCGCGGAGGCCGGGGTGATTAGAATAATGGCGACGGGATCGACACGATAGTACAAGGCAATCGGGCGCCATGATCGCTTCGATAGAATATACCGGAGTCTGAAACCCGCCCCGCCGAACGTAATTCAGGCGACTGACACCCACCCGGCTAACCGGTCGCGACGCGCCGCCCCGAGATCCTTGCTCATACCCAGGCCTCGCATTATCGCGATCGCCGACTGTCGCGGCGATCGCCGGCCATCGTTCGACAATAGACTACGATGCTCGCAGGTCAACAAGCGCAATCGCGGGCGAATAGGCCGCGATCGCCGGCCATCGTTCGACCTGACTCGCTTTCACTCGCAGGTCAACGACGGCGCCTGATACTCGAGCCGAGCGTCGGGGACTGCGCGCCGCTATGAGGCGCCGCAATGGAACTCCCCCGTTTTAGTGGACAATTAGTTAAGCTTCTCCCAGACTACAGGAGGGAGAGAAAATGGGAGAGAAACGAAGAACCTACCCGGAGGAGCTAAAGCGCAATGCCTTGGAGCTCCTAAAGACTTCAGAAAAGAG
>JAKQKE010000091.1 GCA_029560805.1 Spirochaetota bacterium | reverse complement strand
CGCTCGACGGCGTACGGGGGGACGGGCCATGAACGGCGGATCGGACATAGTCGGACTACTACGGGGCATGCCGTTCATCGGCGAGCTCGACGACGAGGCGCTGTCAGCCATCGCGTCGACCGCATCGCTCGTGAGCGCCGCAGAGGGCGACGTGTTCTACTGTGAGGACGGGGACTCCTACGACGTCTATTTCGTCGTCTCGGGCGTCGTGGCCATCTGGCTCAAGCTGCCGAACTACGAGCGGTACTCGGAGCTGCTGACGCTGCGCTCCGGCTCGCTGTTCGGCGCCCTGTCCTTCCTCGACGGCGCCCGACGCGACATGAGGACGACCGCGCGAGAGCGCTCGCTGGTGCTGCGCTTCGACGGGCCGCTGCTCAAGGCCGCCTGCGCCTCCGACCCGAAGGTCGGCAGGGCGGTCTATCGGCTGCTCGGGGCGGCGGCGGCCAGGAACGCGCGCGATATCTCGATAGAGATGCGCAATCTGCTGGCCGAGAGGGCGTAAGCGACGATGGGAAACGACGACAGGATATACTGCTACGAGGCATTATCGCTGATGGAGGACGCGCTGGCCGACGGCTACCGGAGCCGTTCGCCCGTCCCGGAATTCGCCGACCAGGCCGAGTCGGCCCGGGCCCCCGAGGCACGAACGACCCAGGGTCCGGCGCGGATTCCCCAGGACGATAGCCTGGCGGGAATCGCGGCCGAAGCCGCCCGCTGCATGGCCTGCCGCCTCGGCGCCGGCCGCAAGCGCTCGGTACCCGGCCAGGGTCCGGCCCGGCCCCTCGTCATGGTCATCGGCGAGGGTCCGGGCTCGGAGGAGGACAAGACTGGCCTACCCTTCGTCGGCCCGGCCGGCCAGCTCCTCGACAAGATGCTGTCATCGATCGGGCTGTCTCGGGAGCTGAACTGCTTCATCGGCAACATCGTCAAGTGCCGCCCTCCGATGAACCGCGACCCGGCGCCGGACGAGCAGGCCGCCTGCCGCCCCTACCTGGACCGCCAGCTGGCCCTGCTCAGGCCCAAGGTCATACTGGCGGTCGGCCGCATTCCGGCCCAGTCGTTGCTCGGCGTCAAGGACGGCATCGGCAGGCTGCGCGGTCGGGCCTACGAGTTCGAGGGACGACCGCTCGTCGCCACCTACCACCCGAGCGCCCTCCTGCGCGACGAGGGCCTGAAGCGCCCGGCCTGGGAAGATCTCAAGCTGCTGCGATCGCTGCTCGACGGCCTCGGGGCCTAGCGCCCGTGCCAAGCTACGTCTCGGTCGCCTTCGACCTGCCCGTCGATAGGCAGTGGAGCTACGCGGAGCCCGAGGGCCTGTCCGCGCCCGTAGGCGCCCGGGTCGAGGCGACGCTCGGCCGCAGGGCCGCGGTCGGCTGGGTCGTCGCCAGGAGCGATACCGTCGACTGCGACCCGGCCATCGTCAAGCCGTACCTGCGCCTCGTCGACGCCGAGCCCCTGTTCGGCCCGGAGACGCTCAGGCTCGCGGAGTGGCTATCCGGCATGTACTACTGCTCGCTCGGCGAGGCGCTGTCGGCGATGACGCCGTCGGCCGAGCGGGAGAGCCGGCGCAAGGCCAAGAAGCCGGCTTCGGGGAAGGGCTACGTCGGAGACGCCGGCTCCGTAGGAGACGAGAGCTCCGTAGGAGACGCCGCTTCGTTCGACGACGTGCGCGTCGCCCCGACCCCGCTCGTGCCGTCGGCCGAGCAGGCCGCCGCGCTCGGGCGCGTGCTGTCCGGCCGCGACGGTCGCTGGTACCTGTACGGCCCCACCGGCACGGGCAAGACCGAGGTCTTCCTCGAGGCCGCCGAGGCGACCCTCGCCGAGGGTCGCGGCGTCATCTACCTCGTGCCCGAGATAGCGCTGACGCGGCAGGTGGTCGAAGCGATCAAGGACCGATTCGGCGATACCTGCGCGGTCATCCACTCGGGCCTGACCGGTCCCAAGAAGCTGACCGAATGGCGGCGCATCCTGCGCGGCGAGGCCAGGGTCGTCGTAGGCGCCCGTAGCGCCGTATTCGCTCCGGTCAGCGACCTCGGGCTGATCGTGCTCGACGAGGAGCACGAAGGCTCGTACAAGGCCGGCTCGTCGCCGCGCTACCACGCCCGCCAGGTGGCCATGCGCCGCGCCGGCACGGAAGGCGCCAGGCTGGTCATGGGCTCGGCCACGCCGAGCGTCGAGTCGTGGCGGCTGATGGGAGAGGGCGGCATGGAGCGGCTCGTCCTGTCACGCCGGCTGGCCGGCGGCGACATGCCGGCGATAGAGCTCGTGGACATGAGGGCCGAGGGGGGCGCCCTCTCGAAACGACTGATCGACGAGGTCAGACGGGTCAAGCGGGAAGGCGGCCAGTCCATCCTGTTCCTCAACCGTCGCGGCTTCTCATACTTCTGGAGCTGCCGGAGCTGCGGGGCCGAGATGAAGTGCCGTCACTGCTCGGTCGGCATGACCTACCATAAGGAGCGGGGCCGCCTCGTCTGCCACTACTGCGGCTACCAGGCGCCTCCGCCTTCGGCCTGTCCCGTCTGCGGCTCGCTCGACACCGGCTGGGCAGGCTTCGGCACCGAGCGCATCGAGGAGGAAGCCGCGAGGCTCTTCCCCGACATGAGCGTGGCCAGGCTCGACGCCGACGCGACCTCGCGCAAGGGCGTGCTCGAGCGCACCCTCGACGACTTCCGCGACGGCAGGATAGACGTACTGCTCGGCACCCAGATGGTCGCCAAGGGCCTCAATTTCCCCGGCGTACGGCTCGTCGGGGTGATACTCGCCGACACGACCCTTAACCTGCCGGACTTCAGGGCGGCGGAGCGCGCGTTCGGCCTGGTGACGCAGGTAGCCGGCCGCGCCGGCCGCTTCGTCAAGGGCGGTCGGGTGATCGTGCAGACCTACCGGCCGACGAGCCCGGTGCTCGCTCGCGCCGCGGCCCATGACGCGGCAGGCTTCTATGCGGACGAGCTGGCCGTCAGGCGGGAGCTGGGCTTCCCGCCCTACTCGAGGCTGCTACGGGTGGTGGTCAGGTCGAAGGAAGCCGCCGCCGCTACCGAGACGGCCGCCGAGCTGGCGGGCAGGATAGTCGCCGCTACCGAGGCGGCGGCGACTAGCGCCGTGGCGGCGACTAGCGCGGTAACGGCGGACACGACGCATGACAAGGTCGAGGTACTCGGCCCGGCCGAGTGCCCCATAGCGGTGGTCGCGGGCAATGCCCGCAGGCAGGTACTGCTACGGTCCGCCGAGGCCGGCCCGGGCAGGGCCGCGTTATCGGCGGCCCTATCGGGCTGGAAGGCGCCGTCCGGCGTCTACGTGGAGATAGACCCGGACCCGGTCAGCCTGCTCTAGCGGGGTAGCGGCCCGGCCTACATCCTGGCCTTGACGCGGCTCTGTCCGCTCTGCGCCTCGGCCATGCTCGGGCTAAGCTTGAGGGCCTTGCCGTAGAGGTCGAAGGCGCGCGTGTACTCGCCGAGCGACTCGACCGCCGACGCGTAGCGGAACCACCAACGCGCGAGGCCGGGCTCCCGGTAGACGGCCATGCTGTACGCAATGTCGGCGTGGTCGAAGCGTTTCATCCGATAGTAGCTCTCGGCCATATAGAAGTAGGCGGTGGAGACGCGGTCGCCGTACTCCCCGACGTTGTCCAGATAGCGCTGCAGGTACTTGAGGGCGCTCTTATCGTCCCCCAGGTGGAAGTACGCCTCGCCCATCACCTCGACCACGCGCGCGTCGAAGCGCACCTTGAGGGCGGCGGCGCCGATGTCGACCACCTCGCGGTAGCGCTCGAGCCGGAACAGGCTCCAGCACTTGACCGTGTAGGCGTCCATCCTCGTCGGGTCGGTGGCCAGCTCCCGGTCGCAGACCGCTACCGATTCCCTGTACTTGGCCGCGGCCTCGGCCGTCTTGCCGGCCGTCTCCAGGTCTCGCCCCTGCCGGTACAGGAGCAAGGCGTCGGCCTTGACCGGCAACGCGGGTTGCGCCTGGGCGGGAACGGCTATCGCCGGAGCCGGCAAGTCCGGCTGGGCCGGCGCTTGGGACGGTTCCTGGGCCGATACGGCCACGACGGAACCCAAGGCGACGACGAGGCTGAGGATAGTGACGGTACAGACGCTGAATCGCATGCCAAGACTCTCCGTACGACAGAAAAGGGTCGGGGACACGCCGATCGACGCGCCCTCGACCCCCATTATGGCCGAAGCCGGGCTTCGGATCAATGACCCGCGCCCTATTCGCCTCGGCTCAGGTACTCGTTAATCGCCGCCGCGGCTCGCCGGCCCTCGCCCATCGCGAGTATCACGGTCGCGGCGCCGAGCACAATGTCGCCTCCGGCCCAGACGCCGTCGAGCGAGCTCTTCTGGTTCTCGTCGACCAGCACGTGGCCCTTCTTGTCAACCGCCAGACCCGGCGTCGTCTTGGCCAGGAGCGGATTCGAGTCGTTGCCCACGGCGACGATGACCGTGTCGTAGGGCACGTCCCGCTCCGAGCCCTTGATCGCGACGGGGCTGCGCCTACCGGACGCGTCGGGCTCGCCGAGCTCGTACATCATCACGCGGAGGCCCCGGACTGCGCCCTTATCGTCGCCGAGCACCTCGGTGGGGCTGGCCAGGAAGTCGAAGACGATGCCTTCCTCGATCGCGTGCCCCACCTCCTCGGCGCGGGCCGGCATCTCGTCGCGGGTGCGCCGGTACAATACGTGCACCTCGTCGGCGCCGAGCCTCAGGGCCATGCGCGCCGAGTCCATCGCGACGTTGCCGCCGCCGAGCACCGCGACCCGCCTGGACGGGTAGATCGGCGTGGCGGCGCGCCCGCGGTCCCAGGCGCGCATCAGGTTGGCGCGGGTCAGGTACTCGTTGGCGCTGAACACGCCGACGAGGTTCTCGCCGGGTATGCCCATGAACTTCGGCAGGCCGGCGCCGACGCCGACGAAGGCCGCGTCGAAGCCGTCCTCCTCGAGCAGGGCGGACAGCGGCCGCGTGCGGCCGACCAGGTAGTTCAGCTCGAAGCTCACGCCCATCCGCTCGAGCTTCTCGGCCTCCTCGCGGACTATGGCCTTGGGCAGGCGGAACTCCGGGATACCGTAGACCATCACGCCGCCCGGCTTCTGGAAGGCCTCGAAGATGACCACCTCGTGGCCCTCGCGGCGCACATCGGCCGCTACGGTCAGGCCGGCGGGGCCGGCGCCTATCACGGCCACCCGCTTGCCGGTCGGGGCGGCCACGCGGGGCATCGGCGCCCCTCCTGCCGCGCGCTCCCGGTCGGCCACGAAGCGCTCGAGGCGACCAATCTGTACGGCCTTGTCGACGCCCTTGAGCGCCTTGCCGAGGGTGCAGGGCGCCTGGCACTGCTTCTCCTGCGGGCAGACGCGGCCGCAAATGGCCGGTAGCAGGTTCGTCCTGCGTATAACATCGGCCGCGGCGTGGTAGTCGCCCTTGGCCACCTGCGCTATGAAGCCGGGAATATCTATGGATACCGGGCAACCGGACACGCAGGGCGCGTTCTTGCACTGCAGGCAGCGAGCGGCCTCGATCCTGGCCTGGGCCTCGGTGTAGCCGAGCGCCACCTCTTCCATGTTATGGGCGCGATCCAGCGGGTCCTGGCAGGGCATATCCTGCACGGGCAGGGCCATCCGGTCCTTGTTCCCGAGCTCGCGGCCGTCGAGGCCGGCCAGGACTTCCTTGGCCTTGGAGCCGAGCTCCCCCGCGTTATGCAGGTTCATCGCGAGCCTCCCTCGGCGTGGGCCTGGGTCCTGGCCGCCTCGGCCATCGCGTCGAGCCTGCACTGGCCGCTCTCGTGCA
>JAKQKE010000089.1 GCA_029560805.1 Spirochaetota bacterium | reverse complement strand
GTTCGCGACCGCCCAGAGCGTACCCGGCCTCCTGGCGCTGAACACCGCCATGTTCGCCGGGCGCAAGGTCGCCGGACTACCCGGCTTCCTGGCCGCCTTCCTCGGCATCATGCTACCGCCGTTCGCCGCCATACTGCTGCTCGCCACCTTGCTCGGCGTGATCGGGGACAGGCCGGTCGTACAGGGCTTCCTGGACGGCGCTTTCGCGGTCGTACCGGGCCTGACCGCCGCCCTCGCGTTCAACATGATACGCAAGCGCCGCTGGACCCCGCTCAGGGCCGCTCTAACCGTAATCGCGGCCATCCTTATCACGCTGGCGGGTACCTGGGCCGTACCGACCTTCTTCGCCGTCGTCGCCGTAGCGGCCTTCGCCGAAAGGAAGAGCGAATGCTGAGGCTGGCGCTCGTATTCCTCAAGATAGGCGTCGCGGCCTACGGCGGCGGCTGGACCATCGTCGGTATCATCAGGACCGAGATAGTCGGCCGGGCCTGGATGAGCGCCGAGGAATTCTCCAAGCTCGTCGCGATGGCGCAGATCACCCCGGGGCCGGTAGCCCTCAACGCAGCCACCCTCGTCGGCTACAACCTGCACGGGCTACTGGGCGCCGTGGTCGCCACGCTGGCCGTCGTCGCCGCCCCGGTGACCCTGTCCCTGCTCGTCGGAGGCTTCTTCGCCAAGGCCACCAAGGGCGGCGCCAGGCTGACCGAGGCGCTCAAGACGGGAACCATAGGCCTCATCGCGATGACGGTCTGGGCCTTCGCGCCAGCGGCCGTATCGTCCTGGCTGAACCTCGCCATAGCGCTGACGGCCTTCGCCGTCTCCGCCTTCACCAGGATCAACCCGCTCTGGATCATCCTCGGCTCGGGCGTGATCGGAGCCGTGGCCCGGATCATTTTTGGATAAAATGCGCTCGATTTCTATGGTAGATAGCATATACTTGATTCATTACGCGCGCTTCGACGCTTCTTGGAGACGAGTCGATGAATAACGAACGCATCATGATTGTCGAGGACGAGAAGATCATCGCTATAGACCTCCAGCGGAGGCTGGAGCGCTTCGGCTACGACGTGGTCGGCATGGCCGGCGATGGCGCCGAGGCCGTCGCGATGGCGCTCGAATTGGCCCCCGACATCATACTGATGGACATAATGCTGGCTGGCGGCATGGACGGCGTCGAGGCCGCCAAGTCCGTCAAGGCCTCCAAGGACATCCCGATCATCTTCCTGACCGCCTACACCGACGAGAGGACGCTCGAGCGCGCCAAGGAAGTGGAGCCGTACGGCTACATCCTGAAGCCCTTCAAGGAGCGCG
>JAKQKE010000042.1 GCA_029560805.1 Spirochaetota bacterium | reverse complement strand
ACGATCGGCGATGCATTCGCTACTCGAGTCCATAGAGGCGGAGAGTCCGAGCTCCCTGCCCGACGGGCTAGCCATGCTCGAGGCCCACGCCGGCTCGGCCGCGTCCCAGGCCGGCGGGCAGATCCCGGACGCCGAGGCGTCGATTTTTTCGCAGCTGATGGAGCGCATCCTGCAGGGCTACGCGCTCAAGCTCGAGGACGACGGCGGCGAGTCGGGCGCCAGCCTGGAGATCCTGCTCGACGGCGTCTCGGACTCGGTGCTGATCATGTCGCCGCCCGGCCACATCCTGGAGGCGAACCAGTCCTTCTATCAGACCTTCGGCTACGCGAGGGGCGAGCTGATCGGCAGGCCGGTCTTCGAGCTGCTGCCCGACGAGTACCGCGGCTCCTTCCATACGAGGCTGGCCGAGTTCTCGATACGCGACGGCGAGCCGAGGGCGGCGACGTCCGAGGACATCCTGGCGTTCCGCGGCAAGCGGCGCGACGGCTCGGTCGTGTCGATGGACTGCCTGCTGTCGGGCATCCAGCTGCGAGGCGAGCCGGCCGTCATCGCGCTGATCCGCGACCTGTCGTTCGACCACTCGCTGTTCCAGCAGCTCAAGGAGACCCGCGAGCACTACGTGGCGCTGTCGGAGACCATCACCGAGGCCATCTTCAGGCTCGACGACAACTTCGACATCATCTTCGTCAACTCGGGGGTCAAGAACACCTTCGGCTGGGATCGGGACGAGGTGATAGGCAAGCCGTTCAGCGTGCTATTCCCGCCCGCCGTGTTCGCCCAGCACGAGATCGAATTCCGCAAGTACTTCTACGTCGACGACCAGGACCGTACCGCCCTTGGGCTCAAGCGCACCTTCGAGTTCCTCGGCACGACCAAGCACCGGGGCGTCGCGCCGATGGAGATGTCCTTCGGCAATTCCAAGGACTGCCGCGGCCGGACGCTGACCTGCGTGATCCGCGACATCACGCAGCGCAAGACGATAGAGCGGAAGCTGCGCCACCTGGCCTACCACGACAAGCTGACCGGCCTCGGGAACCGCGACCTGTTCAACGAGGACATGGCCGCGCTGCTGCGCAACCAGGACAAGGACGGCTCGTGGCGGGGCGCGGTGCTGTTCCTCGACCTGGACGGCTTCAAGCACGTGAACGACACGCTCGGCCACGACGCCGGCGACGAGCTGCTCATCGAGACGGCAAGGCGCCTGCGCGTGTGCCTGCGCGACGACGACGCCGCCTACCGCTTCGGCGGCGACGAATTCGTGGTCGTGCTGACCGCCATCAAGGACGCCTCGGATGGCGTGCTGGTCTCGGAGCGCATCCTCGCGAGCGTCTCGAGCCCGTACATACTGCGTTCGAAGAACGGCACCTCGGGCGGCTCGGTCTCCGTCGGAGTGTCGATAGGCATTGCCGTCATCCCCGAGCACGGCCACACGATAGAGGAGGCGACGAAGAGCGCCGACATAGCGATGTACTGCTCGAAGGAGGGCGGCAAGAACCGCTATACCCTGTTCGAGCCGAGCGTCAGCGCCAAGGCGACCGAGCGATGGCGCCTCGAGCAGGAGATGAAGGCGACCCTGCAGCGCGGGGGCTTCAACCTGCTGTACCAGCCCATCGTCGGGCGGGACGGCAGGACGCTCGGCATGGAGGCGCTGACCCGCTGGAAGCGCGACGACGAGCGGACGGTGATGCCCGGGGAATTCATCCCGATAGCCGAGGAGACCGGCATGATCGTGGCCCTCGGCGACTGGGCCCTCAGGCGCGCCTGCTACGACGCGCGCCGCCTGCATGAGCACGGCTGCCGCGACGTGTACGTGTCGGTCAACGTGTCGAGCAGGCAGTTCGAGCGCCCTGGCTACGCCGAGGAGCTCGAGGCCACCGTCAAGGGCTCGGGCCTGGCACCGTCGCGCCTCAAACTGGAACTCACCGAGTCGGCGATCATGCGAAACACCGCCGACGCGATCGAGCGCATCAAGGACATCAAGCAGAGGTTACCGGGCATCTCGTTCATGATAGACGATTTCGGCACCGGCTACTCGTCGCTCGCCTACCTCTCGAGGTTACCGGTCGACGCGCTCAAGATCGATATATCATTCGTGACGAACCTGGCAGAACGACAGAACGAGAAGGTGGTCAACGCCATCATCAACCTCGGGCACAGCCTGGATATCGATATCGTCGCCGAGGGCATAGAGACCGAGGAGCAGTGGCGATACTTCGCCGAGCGCGAGGTGGGCATGCTGCAGGGCTACTACTTCCTGCGCCCATCGACGCTCAAGGACGTGTACGCGCGTATCGGCCGGGAAGCGAAGCGGCGCCATCCAGCCGGAACGCCGGGCGCCCGGTAGGAGCTACGACCGGCGCGCACGCTAACGATAGGCCACCGCTATATCATCGATCCAGAGCCCGCCGGACTCGTTCAGGAAGCAGATGAACTCGATCGACCGTATGCGCGAGGGGACCACCTCGTACTCGACCTCGTGAGCCGACCAGGGGAAGCTGCCCGCATGGGATCGCCTCGGGAAGACGACCGAGCCATCCTTGAGGGTCACGACGAAGCCGACGTAGCTGTTGCCGTACTGCCCCGCCTCCTTGATGATGCCCTCGCCGCGGGCCCGGTAGCGCAGGGTCAGCGTACCCGGCCTGACCGCCACGGGCTTGCCGAGGTAGAGCCAGGAGCGGGTCTCCGAGTCCGCCCTCAACGAGAACGAAGCGGCGCCCGAAGCCGCCTCGCGCCGGTCGCAGCCGAGCTCGCTCGCTGGCCCGGAGCCTATCGACGCGCCCACGGTGACGCTGAAGCCGGGCGGCAGCCCTCGTTCGGCCACCGTCTCGAAGCCCTCGGCGAATCCTTCAGACGGCAGGAGCGACGCGTCGTAGACGGCCCGATAACCGCTCGCGGAGCCTTCGGCGACGATGGCCGCCGCATCCGCCGCGAGGCGCTCGAGCAGCGCGGGCGCGAAGTCGCCGAAGCGTGGATAGCGGTCGCGCCCGGCCTGGTACTCGGCGATCAAGTCGACGACGCGGCCTATGGGATAGAAGCCCTGGCCCGCCTCGCCGGACAGCTCGGCCCGGGCCTCGTACTCGGACAGCAGGCCCAGCTCCCGACCGGCGACGACGCAGACAGCCCGGATCACGAGCTCGTTATAGAACGTGGTTGCCTCCGGGTAGGCCTGCCTCGCCATGACGGCCTTGACCGGAGCGAAGACGGCCTCGAGCCCCTTGGCGCCGCCAGAACGCGGCCAGGCCGCCTCGAGGGCCGGGTTCACGAACGAGTGGCCGAACTCGTGGAGGCCGAGCAGGGCCAGGCTACGGCCGGTCGGGAAGCCGGGCTCACCGGCGTCTCCGGCCGACGACGCGCCATCCTGGTAGCCGCCGGCGCGCACGATCTGATAGATATGCAGCGTCTCTGCGCCGGCGGGCCCGGCCCGGCGGCTGAAGCCGTAGCCGCCACCGGGGAACATCGCCGGCGCGAGGACGAAATGGTAGACGGTCGGGACCTCCGGCTTCCCGTAGAACGCCTCGAGCCAGGCCGAGACTCGTTCCGCGTCGAAGCCGGCCCTCGCCTCGGCCAGCCAGCGGGCGTAGTCGTCGGCATGGGCGGCAAGGAAGCCATCGAAGCCGCTGTCCGCGTACAGCTCGCCGAGCGCCGCGGCGAAGCGGTCGAGCGAGCGCTTGCCGCCGGCGCGTCCGCGCAGGTAGTCGGACCAGCCGCCGGCCGGCGGCCGCATCGCCTGGCCGCCCTCGAGCGACAGTGCGAAGGCGGGCGGCGCGTCGTAGGTAAAGCCTCGCCTCGTCATGGCCTGGCTCTGGCGTACGGCCCTGCTATCGGCGTACGGCCCGATGAAGGCCTTGAGATCCCTGAAGTAACGGCTAGGCCTATCGCCGGGGCCGCGCGGGCCCTCCGCCCAGCTGGTCATCGCCTGGACAGCCGACAGGAGCTCGAGCCTCGGGTCGATTTCGAAGACGATATCGCCTGAGACGGCGACGGAGAACGCCGGAAGGTCGACGGCAGGATGTCCGTGGGCCTGGAAGCAGGCGCAGACAGCCAAGGCGCAACTCAGGGAGCGGGCCATGGCTCGACGGGTCGGGATTCGTTTGAGCATGGGCCTAGGATAGCGCTGGGGCGACGCTCGCGTCCATCCACTCGAGCACCGCGACGAGTTGCCCCTCGCTGAACGACAGCGCAAGCGCCGACGGGTCGAAGCCGGCGGCTCCGCCATCACCGGCCAGGCCTTCGCGCGAGACGGCCAGGCCTTCACGCGAGACGGCCAGGCCTTCGCGCAGGCGCCCGATGGCGTCGATGACGGCCGCGCGCTGGGCGGCGAACAGCGCGGCGCCGGCTGACGGATCTCTGCGCGTCGCGAAGAAGAGCCGCGTGACGAACTCGAGGCGCAGTACCCGCGGGCTCGTCGGCGTCGTTTCAGCTAGCCAGGCGTCGAAGGCGGCCAGCCCCGCGTCGCTCGGCGCCAAGAGGCGCTTCTCCGCGCCGGGCCCGCGTCGAGTCCTACGCCGGCTCGACGAGCCGGCCAGCTCGTCGCCGGCGGCGCCGGCTCCCTCCGTGGCGCCGTTGTTTCCCGTGGCGCTGTCGTTTCCCGTGGCGCCGGCCCCCTCCGTGGCGCCGTTGTTCCCCGTGGCGCTGTCGTTCCCCGCAGCGCCGGCCAGGTGCACGACGAGGCCGCGCTCCTCGAGCCGCTTGAGCGTGGCGTACATTTGACTCTCGCTGATGCCCCAGAGCCCCGATAGGCTATCGCTGAAGCGCCTGTACACCTCGTAGCCATACGAGGGACGCTCGACGATGAACCCGAGCGGCACGAATTCGGGACGCAGGGCCGGCGCGTGGCGCCTGGGCGCCGCGGTCGTTGGCTTATCCATCATTGAACACTAGGGGCGGGCCGGGGAATCTGTCAAGTGAAGCGATACAGAGCGTTCGTTACTATTGACAGATACGCCAATCGTGGGTATGATGCCTCTATTGTTTCTACTAGGAGATACATATGGAAGACTATTTCAAGTCCTTTCCGGACGCGAGCGGCAACTACGGCGATTTCGGCGGCAGCTTCATTCCGCCCGACCTACAGAGGGAGATGGACAAGATCACCGACGCGTACTACTCGATCAGCAAGTCACACGAATTTATTTCCGAGCTTCGCGGCATCCGCAAGCACTTCCAGGGCCGGCCCACGCCGGTCTACTTCGCCAAGACGCTGTCGGACGAGTGCGGAGGGCGTATCTACCTGAAACGCGAGGACCTGAACCATACCGGCGCGCATAAGCTCAACCACTGCATGGGCGAGGCCCTGCTCGCCACGTACCTCGGCAAGAAGAAACTGATAGCCGAAACCGGCGCCGGACAGCACGGCGTGGCGCTCGCCACGGCGGCCGCCTATTTCGGGCTGGAGTGCGAGATCCACATGGGCGAGGTGGACATAGCCAAGGAGGCGCCGAACGTTACCAGGATGAGGATCCTGGGCGCGACGGTGGTACCGGTCTCTGCGGGACTGAAAACCCTCAAGGAGGCCGTGGACTCGGCGTTCTCCGCCTATCTCGAGGCCCCGGTCTCCAGCATCTATTGCATCGGCTCGGTCGTCGGACCACACCCCTTCCCGATGATGGTGCGCGACTTCCAGCGCGTCGTCGGCATCGAGGCGCGGGAACAGTTCTTCGAGATGACCGGGGAGCATCCGGACGACGTGGTGGCCTGCGTCGGGGGCGGCTCCAACGCGATGGGCATCTTCTCGGCCTATCTCGACGACGAGGGCGTCCGGCTCTACGGCGTCGAGCCGATGGGCCGCGGCCCCGAGACGGGCGATAACGCCGCGACCATCACCTACGGCAAGCCGGGCGTGATCCACGGCTTCAAGTGTTACCTCCTGCAGGACGAGAAGGGCGAGCCGTCGCCCGTCTATTCGATCGCGAGCGGCCTGGACTACCCCGGGGTCGGCCCCGAGCACTCCATGCTGCACGACCTCGGCAAGGTGCGCTACGTCTCGGTCGGGGACGACGAGTGCGTCGACGCGTTCTACGAGCTCAGCCGCAAGGAGGGCATCATCCCGGCGCTCGAGAGCGCCCACGCGGTAGCCTACGCCAAGCGCCTCGCCAAGGCGGACCCGCGACGTTCGATACTCGTCAACCTGTCCGGGCGTGGAGACAAAGACATAGATTTCGTCATAGCGAAGTACGGATACCGCTGAAGAGGACGGCGACCATGGGAGGCGAGCGCCGTACGAGCCGCCGCTCGCCTCCTCCGAGCATCCGTGGTACTATTACGGTGGAGGAGTACAACGAATGCACATCGACGAGCTACAACCGAGATCAGTCTGGAAACGCTTTTTCGATATATGCGCCATCCCGCACCCGTCCCACCGCGAGGCCGCCCTGGCGGACGCGTTGATGCGCTGGGCGGCCGAGCACGGCATAGAGGCCAAGCGCGACGAGGCGGGGAACGTGGCGATGAGCCGCCCCGCCGTCTTCGGCATGGAGGACCATCCGGGCGTGATCCTGCAGGCCCACCTGGACATGGTGCCGCAGAAGGCGGCCGAGTCGGGCCACGACTTCGAGCGCGACCCGATACGCCCAAGGCTCGACCCCAAGAATCCCGCCTGGCTCGTCGCCGACGGCACGACGCTCGGCGCCGACGATGGCATCGGCGTGGCGATGGCCCTGGCCCTGCTCGAGGATCACGAACTCCGGAGCGGTCGGCTCGAGTGCCTGTTCACCGTCAACGAGGAGGACGGTATGAGCGGAGCCCGCGCCATCGAGCCGGGCTTCGTCACGGGTTCGCTGCTCCTGAACCTGGACGGCGAGGACGAGGCCGAGCTGACGATAGGCTGCGCCGGCGCCGTCAGGACGATAGCCGAGCTGTCCATCCCGGCGACAGCCGCCCCGGACGGCCTGGCCTGGTTCGAGGCCGCCGTGGACGGCCTGCTCGGGGGCCATTCCGGCGTCGACATCGACAAGGGGCGGGCCAACGCGACGTTGGCCCTGGTCGGCATCCTGGCCAGGACGCGCGCGGAACTGCGTATCGCCTCGATATCGGGCGGCACGGCGGCCAACGCCATCCCTCGGGAAGCCAGGGCCATCGTCGGCGTCGAGGCGGCGAGGGCCGCCGAATTCCGCGCCGCCTTCCAGTCCGAGGCGACCGCGGCCCGCATAGCCCTCGGCGACAAGGATCCCGGGCTCGCGGCCGCGCTGGCGTCCATAGCCGTCAAGCCGGCGGCCAGCCTCGCTCCCAAGGACGCGGCCTCGATGCTGACCATGCTCGGCGCGCTCCCGAACGGCCTCGTCGCGATGGAGCCGGACATGCCGGGCCTCGTCAGGACCTCGCTCAACCTCGGCAAGGCCGAGGGAGCCGTCGCTCCGGGTACCGATCGCTTCAGGCTCGAGACGCTCGTGATGATCCGCAGCTCGTCCGACGACGAGAAGGAGGCTCTGGCCGCGACCGTCGAGAGGCGGCTAGCGGGCGTCGCCGAGCACGGCTGGGCGGTCGAACAGAGGCGGCCGGCGGTATCGCCAGCCTGGAGCCCCGATCCGGGCAGTCCGCTCCTCGGCAAGGCCGTCGCCGTCTACCGGGAGCTGTTCGGCAAGGATCCGCGCGTCACCTCGACGCACGGCGGCCTCGAGACGGGCCTCTTCAGGCCGCGCTTCCCGAGCTGGGACATGCTGTCCCTGGGCCCGACCATACGCTACCCGCACTCGCCCGACGAGCGCGTCGAGATTGCCTCCGTCGAGCGCTCCTACCGCTTCGCGCGGGAGCTGGTCTCGAGGCTATGAAGACGCCATGAGTAGAATGGGGGCGCCTCGGCCTGAGCCGGAGCGCCCCTCCTAGAATCCGCTAGCCCGCGACGGCGGCAAGCAGCCGTTACAGGTAGCGTAATCCCCGTATGGCGGTTATGCCGAGGCCGGGCGCCTCGTTCGGCTTGACGAGCGACTCGGCGAAGACCGCGCCTCCGTCGACAGGGTCCTCGCTACAGAGTACGGGTCCGTCAAGGTCCACCTTGGTGATCACCTTCTTGGCGGCTGCCAGGTGTACGGCCGCCGTCACGCTGACCTTGGCCTCCAGCATACAGCCTATCATCAGCTCGACGCCGTAGACCTCGGCCAGCGAGCAGACGCGCAGCGCGTTGTGCACGCCCCCGGTCTTCATCAGCTTGATGTTGACGATATCGGCCGCCCGCAGCTCCATGATGCGCTGAGCGTCCCTGGCCGAGAAGGCGCTCTCGTCGGCCATCACGGGCACCGAGACGTTGTCGGTCACGTGCTTGAGGCCTTCGAGGTCGTGGGCCGCCACCGGCTGCTCCACGAGCTCGAGCGCGAGGCCCGCGTCCTCTATGGCGCGAATGAGCCTGACGGCCTCCTTGGGCTTCCAGCCCTGGTTGGCGTCCACCCGTAGGTCGACCCCGTAGCCGACGGCGGCCCGGATGGCCTTCATGCGCGCCACGTCCTGGGCCGGGTCCTTGCCGAGCTTGATCTTCAGCGTCCGGTAGCCGAGAGCCATGGCCTCGGCGGCGTCGGCGGCCATCTGCTCGGCGCCGTTGGCGCTGATCGTTATGTCGGTGGCGAATTCCTTGCGGTACCCGCCCCAGAGCTTGTATAGGGGCTGGCCGCACAGCTTGCCGAACAGGTCGTAGACGGCTATGTCCACGGCGGCCTTCGCGCTGGTGTTGTGGACCACCGAAGCGTCGATGCGCGCCATGATCTCGTCGAGGTTCTCCACGTCCAGGCCGACGACGGCCTTCGACAGGTGGTCCTGGATGGCGCCGATGATGGCGCCCGTCGTGTCGCCGGTGATGACGCCGGTAGGAGGCGCCTCGCCGTAGCCTACCTCGCCCGAGTCGGCGTGCAGCTCGACGATGACATCCTCGACGCTCTCAACGGTCCTGAGCGCCGTCTTGAAGGGCTTCTTGAGCGGTACCGATATGCGGCCGAGCCGCAGTTCCTTGATCTTCATTACGGGGTCCTTCCGTTCCCAGCCTGGCCTGAATCTCCGCCAGCTTCTTCGCGGCGTCCTTATAGGCGACCAGGATGGCCTTCTGCGACGATCCGTGGTAGCGGCGCCGGACCTCGTCGTCGAGCGATGCGTCGTCCCGCCCCATCGCCTTGCCTACGAAGATGCCGCGCACGAATTCGTCGGTCGTCCTGATCGTGGCCGAGCAGGACGCGTCCACGATCCTGCCTGTGGCGGGGTCGAGCACGAAGCCGATATAGAACGAATTATAGAGCGTCGTTATCGCGTTCTCGGTATTGGTCTTGGCGTTACCGACGACGTAGATCGTCGAGGGGTCGTACATAGCTACCTCCGGATCGAAACGAGCTGCCTCCGGGGCCACGTCTCCGCGACGGCCCCGGAGCGCCGATTATAGTATCGAAAGCACCTTGCCGACGAGGAGGCCGCCGCCGGTGCCGACGATATAGCCCATGAGCGCCATGAGCACGCCGATCGGAACCAGGGCCTCGCCGTAGGACGCCGCCAGGATAGGCGCCGACGCGACGCCGCCGATATTGGCGAGGCTCGCGACGCCGCAGGTGAACAGGTCGAGCTTGCACAGCTTGGCTACCAGGGCGAGCAGGATGGCGTGGATGCCCAGGATGCAGAAACCGGCCAGGATGTAGATCGGAGCCTGGGTCAGCTCGGCGAAGTTCGCACGGGAGGCGATCAGGCCGACGATGGTGTACAGCATCAGGTTGGACAGGTGGTTGGAGCCGGGCAGCTTGGCCAGCGGGGTCATCGCGCAGATGACGCCGGCGGCGGTCGCGATCAGCACGGTCCAGGTCGAACTCTGGAAGAATACAGACTTGGGAAGCATGCCCCCCAGCCAAATGGACAGGGCGGAGACGAGGAGACTCGTGCCGAGCAGTACGATCAGGTCGACGAATTCGACGTTGGTCCTGTTGCCCTCGGTGGCGGCGCCGAGCTTCTGGCCGACCTCGTCGAGGACCTTGGAATTTGCCTTGGTCCACTTGTTGAACGCCGGGGCAAACGAAACGACCCAGAGCAGGAACATCACCCAGATCGAATAGTTGATCGAGTCGATCAGGAGCGTGTAGCCCATGTTCGCGTCGGGTACGTCGAGAGCGCCCTGGATGGCGACCATGTTGCCGGTGCCGCCGATCCAGCTACCGGACAGCGCCGCGAAGGCCTTCCAGCTACCGGGCTCGAAGGCGCCCTTGAAGATGGCGAAGGTGACGATGAAACCTATCATGATGGTGATCGTCGCGGCGAAGAAGCCGAGGAGCATCCTCGGGCCGAGCTTGAAGATCTTGCGTAGATCGCAGCGTAGCAGCATGAGGAAGATCATCGCCGGCAGCAGCCCATCCTTGAGGGCCTTATATGCGGCGGTGATCTGCGGCGTCTTCTGCCAGACGCCGAACGTCGACAGCAGCATCGCGAAGAAATAGAGCATGACGATGGCCGGTACGTACTTGAAGACCTTGAGCTTCAGGGTCTTCTCGAGGAAGACGAGGAGGCCTGCGAAGAAGATGAGGAAGGCGACATAGGGTAGCGCGTTCTGGATCATAGGGTTTCTCTCCTGTTCGTTGGTGTGCGGCGTTGATCGTCGAGACGACGATGGTTCATCGGGGGGACGGCCTCCTTCGCGCGCGGAGCGCTGAGCCGCCGGCCGGAGGGAGAGGGGCGAAGCCTCGAGCGGAGACAGGGGCATCGCGGACTCCGTAGGCGGACGGCTAGAATAATACGGCCTTAAGCCGTTTACCTAGCTTCGTTTACGGACGATGCCGGAAGGACACCCAAGCAAACCAAGCAGTAAACCGCGCGAGAGAGGGCGCGGCAAGGCGAGTATACGGTCGATTCTCGCGGCGCGCAACCGTTTTCGTTTCGCGCCCCGACGACGGTGCCCGACTAGTACCTGGCGCTCAGGAGCGGCAGGTAGAGGCCGAACCCGCCGTCGGTTCCGAGCGCGACAGGCCGGGGTAGCTCCGGGATGAAGGCGACGTTGCCCACGTTCCGCCCCTCGGTATAGTCGCGCGTCAACCAGAGCGCCGTCGCCGAGCCCGCCAGCGAGCCGACCAGCATGCCGCCGTAGATCACGCCCGGCGACTCGGCGCCGAACACGTAGGGCACGCCGAGTCCGAGGAAGGAACCGAGCACCGAGCCGAGGTGGTATAGCCAGACCCTCGAACTCGGGAATGGCTCGTCGCCGGAGGTCAGCCAGGTGGACAGGCCGCCGTAGACGAGGCCTCCGGCGACGCTGAGCCCGGCGTGGAGCGGCAAGAAGGCGAAACCGTCCTCGTCCACCTCGTCCCCCTCGCCGCCGAGCCCCTCGGCGGTCGCCCGCGAGTCCGCTCCGAAGACGAACGAGGCCACGAGGCCCCAGGTGCTGCCCCATAGGGTACTCGACATGATCATGAAGGAGCGGCCGGAATTCATCACGATGCCGTCCGTAGCCTTGAGCGCCCCGAAGAACGCCAGCGGCGCGGTCAGGAGCGGCAGGCCCACGTAGAGCCTCACGTTGTCCGAGCCGATGGCGTAGAGCGTCGCCTCGGAGGCCAGGGCGGTATAGACGGTGGTGAAGGTCAGGAAGGAGACGCGGCCGTCCTGGAGGGCCCGCGTCCGCTCGTCGACGATCCGCTCCTGCCTGATCAGCCTGGCCTTGAGGAAGAAGGTGGCGTTCTTCTCGACGTTGACGGTCTGAGACCATGGCTTATAGCCGTCGGTGGCCAGCTTGACGTCGTACTTGCCGGGTTTTGGCACGCGTATGACGACGGGGCCGTTGCCCTCGAACAGGCCGTTCACGTAGACGCCGACTCCGGGCGGGTCGGTCTCGATGCTGATGAACTCGCCCTGGTTGACCTCGATGCCGGGCACGCCGAGTATCTTCTGCGCGGCGATGCGCACGGGCTTGCGCAGGTCCTCGAGCGGGCCGATGAACTCCTCGGTCACGGTGCGCGTCACCTGGCCGGTTTCGACGTCTATCATCCGCAGAGAGATGATGTACAGGGTGCCCAGGAGGCCGATACGGCCGACGATATACGAGCCGGCGCCGGTCAGTTCGCCGACACGCACCGGGTCGGCGGCGTCGAAGGCCTCGGACAGGCGCAGCTCCTGCTCCTCGAGCAGGAGCTCGACGTTGCCGCGGTCGACGAGCGCGAAGCCGGGGGCGATGGATATCTCGCGACGGACCAGGTCGGACAGGATCAGCCTGCCGGATTCGCTGATATCGCCCGAGTCGAAGCCGACGAAGGCCACCCCGACGGTCTCGCCTGTGGCCGGACCCGAGCCCTGCCCGAAGGCGGAGAAGGCCGCGAAGATGGCGACGGTTAACGCGGTGGATCGTTTCATACGCTTTCGAGGCGACCGCTCGGCGGCTCGACGCCGGGGCGCGAGCGAGGCCTCACCTCCCCGATGGCCGGCTAGCGCCGTTCCGTGCAGTACGGCGGCGCCGCGCTTCTAAGTATATCCCGAAAACCGGTCGAGCGGCCATGCGTTTCGTCGTCATCCCGAGGAGGCTTGGTCTTCGGCCGGTATGGAGAGCGAGAACCGGGAGCCGTCGCGGCTGGACCAGGAGAACTCGCCATGGAGCTGCCTGGCCAGCATCCCGACGAGCTTGAAGCCGAAGCCGTCGACCGAGTCGGGGTCGAAGCCCTCGGGCAACCCGACGCCGTCGTCCTCGACGACGAGCAGGTAGCGGCCGGCCTCGGCCCGTAGGCTGACCCGTACCGTTCCTCGAGCCCCGCCGGGGAAGGCGTACTTGAGGCAGTCGGTCACGAGCTCATTGACGATGAGCCCGAGCGAGACGGCACGCTTCATGTCCATCGCGATGGGCGCGATGTCCCTCGTCAGGCTGATACCCTTCTCGTCGGCCCCGAGACTCTCGGCCGCGGCGTCGACGACACGGTCGAGGTAGGCCGCCAGGGGCAGGCGCTCGATGCCGCCGGTGTCGTAGAGAATGTCGTAGAGGGCCGCGAGCGCCGAGACCCTCGACTCCAGCGACTCCAACGACTCGCGCAGCTCGGCCGAGCCGGACTTGCTCGACTCGAGCCCTATGAGGCTGACAATAATGGTAAGGCTGTTCTTGACGCGATGCTGTAGCTCGCGGAGCAGCATCGCCTTCTCCGCCGCCATGGCCACGGCCTTGGACTCGGCGCGCTCGCGGTCACCGATCTCGCGGACCAGGTCGTCGTTCGCCGCGGACAGGTCGGCGGTGCGGGCCTGGACGGTCAGCTCGAGCCTGGAGCGCTCGACGGCGAGGGCCCGCATCGCCTTGGCCCGCTGCGACGACGAGCGTACGAGGGCCAGGATCAAGAGCGACTCCAAGGCGAAGACGGCGGCTCCTATGACCAGCGCGTACCAGTACCTATCCCAGAAGCTCTTCTCGTCGTACAGGATGACGCTGCCCTGGGGCAGCGACTCGCGGCCGATGCCCCAGCGGGCCAAGGCGCGGGCGTCGAAGTAGTAGCCCATCGTCGCTTCGGCGTAGCCGGCCTGGGAGACCGGTACGGCCATGTCGCCGCGGGCGGCTATCTCTCCCATCAAGCGGCCCAGCAGGTCGCCGGAGACCAGGTAGCCACCGACTATGCCCGATCCGAGCAACGAGTCGAAATGGGTGAACACCGGCACCGACGCCGCCGCGGCCAGGCGTTCGCCGACGACTCCGGGCACGAGGCGCCCGCCGTTCCTATCCCGTTGGACCGGAAGGTACATGACGGCCGTGTCCTTGGGGAGGTCGGCCGCTCGGGAGAGCAGCTCCTCCTCGGTGAACGTGTCCCAAATATCGATGCCGAGGCCTTCGAGCCGGTCGGCGAGCTGAGCGATCTGCTCGACCCTGGCCATGCCGTTCACGGTACGGTCCGTGACGACCACGACCCGCCTCGTGCCGGGGCGTAGCGTCGGGATGAGGCGCAACGCCCGCTCCATGTCCTCGGACGACGAGAAGCGTCGCTCGGCCCCGTTCCCGCCTCCGAGCGACGAGCCCTCGGCGTAGTGCAGCACGTAGCGCTCGGCTCCCGGGAACAGCTCGGGTAAGGACAGCAATAGCGACGCCGCCTGCTGGCTCTCGGTGATCACCGCGTCGAGGCGGACGTCGCGGTACTTCTCCTCGAAGTAGCGGCGCCAGGCGTCCAGGTCGCCTATCGTCCCGACGCGGCCGGCGTCGAGGCTCTCCTCGTAGAGGAACGGTCGGCGGTTCAGCGCGATGGCGCCGAGCGCCGCGTCCATGCCGCGCATGACCCGGTCCTCCCAGGGTAGGAGGCGGGAGTACGAATATAGGACGAGCACGTGCCTTGAACCGGAGCCCCGAGCGGCCGCCGGCTGGCCGACGGCCGGCTGGGCGGCGACGACGAGCGCCGATAGGGCGAACGAGGCGAGGACGCTAGCAATCGCCACTCGGTCCTTCACGACGACTCTCCGTTCCGATGCGGGGCTCGCATCACGCGATACTCAGTATATCGGCATGAACGAGATCGGCGCAACGAAAAGCGGCCGGCGACGCCGCGCGCTACGAGAGCTCCATCGAATAACGCTCCAGATAGGCGTCGTAGACGGCCGCCGCGGAGGCCAGCTCGGGCGACCGGGGGCAGTCCGTGGCGCCGGCCGTCTCGCCGGGGACCGGCAGTAGCGCGCAGACCTGGATGACCCGGCTCGAGGTGCTGGTCACCGCGAGCGCGTACTCGCCGGATAGCGCCTCGGCGACCGACAGGGGCCGCTCGGCCACGGCGACGCCGGCTTCGGCCAGCGCGGCGATCAGGGTGCGCCGCGTGATGCCCTCGAGCGCGCGGTCGGTCGGCGGCGTGTAGATGGTCGAGGCGTCGCCCCGGCGCGCGTAGACCAGGTTGGTCCGCGTTCCCTCGGTGATCTCCCCTCGCCTGTCGACGAGCAGGGCGTCGTAGCAACCGGCCGCGGCGGCCGACCGGAACGCGACGGTCGACAGCAGCATGGACAGGCTCTTGGCGGCCGGGAAATGCCGCTCGCCGCGGTACAACCGACATGGCACGCCGGCGCTATAGGCCGTAGCCGGCGGCACGAGGGGCGGTACGAGGAAGGCGTACCAGTCGGCCGCCCGCCCCGAACGGCCTATCATGATCACCCTGACGTTGCAGTCGCCGATACGCTCGGCGGCCACGAGCTCGCCGAGGCACCGGACGAGCTCGCCGGCCCGTAGCCCATGAGCTATGCCGAGGATGGCCGCCGA
>JAKQKE010000025.1 GCA_029560805.1 Spirochaetota bacterium | reverse complement strand
GCGGGCAGCTCGGCCAGGTGTATCGCCTCCACCGCACCGAAGATGGCCAACCAGGCCGCCGTGCCGAGCCCGAACCTGGAAACTCCGATGGCGGCCAGTGCCCCGAGGACGAGCGGCCCGAGCGTCACGATCGTGGCCAGGACCTGCTTGGCGCGCCAGAGCGCTCGTTCCTTGATCCTGAAGACGATGATACCGCGTAGCGAGGCCAGCGTCGCGTCGTCCTCGAAGTCTAGGAGCCGACGCATCTCCTCGGGCTCGATCGGCGGCATGGGCCAGGCGACCCAGTCGCGCTTCTCCTCGCCCGGGGCCAGCTCCCTGGTCTCAGTCGGCTCGTCGTTCAGCCTGAGCGGCACGTCCAGGCGCTTACCCGACTGAATCAGGCGCCTTCGGGCCGATCGCTGGCCGAGCGTCGCGGCGAGCAGAGGGAACAGGTTCCTGTTGCGTAGCGACATCACCCTGCACGGCGTCCCGGACAGCTCATGGAGCACGACGTGCGGCGCGTTCGGCAGCACCATGCAACCGTCGACGAAGCGCGTCGCCAGCGGCGCGAGCGCGCGCGTACACGAGCCGATGACGGCCTTGCGCATCGGCAACGCGAGTATATCGTCCTCGGCGTAGCCCTTGCCCTCGGCGTCGAACCAGAGTCTACGGCCGTCGCGCTCCAATCCACAGCCGATTATCAGCGCCACGGGCCGTCTCGGGCGCACGCCTTCCGCTTCGAACATCGAGAACGCGAAACGTGTGGTCGCCACGCATCCGCCGCGGCACGAGGCCTGCATCGCCTCGACGAGCTCGGGCCCGGCCTTGCCCTCGAGCCCGCCGCGATCGATACCGATCAGCACGAGTATCTCGGGGAAGGATCGACGGACGCGCTCGGAGGTCAAGGACCAATCGGCCGGCCTGAATCGCGCCGAGGCTGCGTCGCCCAGGACCCGGGCGCCCGTGGCGTCCCCGAAGCCCAGTTCGTCGGCGACGCGCATCAGCTCGATCGATCCGGGGTCGAAGCCCATCAGCCGCGTCGCGACCCGGTCGGTCTCCACCGGGTGGTCGCCCGCGATGATCACGCGCGAGTCCACCGGATCGACCGGTGCCGGGCACTCGCCCTCGCCGCCGACGACGCCGTCGATCACGACCAGGTCCGGCTTGAACAGGTATAGCATCTCGACGAGCTTGCGGTTGATGGCGTAGTGGTGGTTGCGCTGGCGCAGGTTATAGGGTATGACGCCCATCGCGTTCTTGAAGCCGAGCGTCACGCCAGTATACAGGTTCGTCTTGAGCTTAGGCACCGAGACGTAGGCCGCCTCCCCGCGTACGACGGCGGAGAAGGCCTCGGGCACGAGTATCTCCCGTTGCGCGGAGGCCTTGGGTAGCAGGTAGCGGTCTACCGGCGTCTCCTCGAGCGCGACCAGGTCGCAGCCGCGGTGCCTGGCCAGCCGATCTATACCCGAGACCCTGAAGGAGCCGCGGGTCGGGGCCCCGCGCCCCGACGATTCGACGATGCGTATCGTCGACGCGAAGCGTCCGAGCCATAGCACCACCGCGTCGAGCACCCGCGGGTCCGTGGTCTCCGGGTAGGACCCGCGTCGCATTCCCATATCCTGGTAGACGGTCACGAGGTTCGGCTTGACGAGGACGGGCCGTCCCCGGAAGCGCGAGGCTATGGACGTCTCCCCTTCGAGGCGGTCGAGCGCCGCGAATACCGCCCGGCGTATCTCGATCACTTCCGGCCGTGCCTCCCAGGACTCCGTGCCATAGTCGCGGGGCAGGCTGGCGCAGTCCTCCGCGTAGCCCGAGTCGACGTAGCCGTTCGGCAGCGGCACCGAAGCGCCGACGGATAAGGCCGGCAATCGCTCGATCGTGACAGTCGCCATCTGTAGCCTCCCGGTCGGGACCAGCCCGGACCATGATTATAGTATACGCTGTACATTAAATTTGCAAAGTGCAAATTTATGGGCTATCATCGTAGCCGCGGGCCGGACACGAGCCGCCCCGCTAGGAGGCACCGATGGGCGACGAGCGTAACGGTTACATGCTCTCTGGCGCGCGGGCGCGGCGCGGGTACGACTGGTGGTGGCATTCTCTCGTGGCTACGAGCGAGAAGACCGGTGAGCGCAGGCCGTTCTTCATCGAGTACTACGTGATCAACCCCGGGTTCGGTGACGCCGAGCCGGTGGCTGGCCAGCTTCCGGCCAACAAGAAGGCCGGAAGGAAGCCGTGCTACGCGATGATCAAGGCTGGCTGCTGGGGCGCCGCAGCCAAGGCCCAGCTCCATAACCTGTACCCCGTGGCGGCGTTCTCCGCCTCGCGGGACGGCATGGACGTGCGCATCGGCGATCACGTCGCCACCGAGACCAGGCTCAAGGGCTCCGTCTCGCTGAGCGCCGCCGACGCCGCGGCCCACCCGGAGTACATGTCCGACTCGGGCGAGATGAGCTGGGACCTGGAGGCCGAGAAAATCCTGCGCTTCAGCGTCGGCTGGGGCACGAGCGCCTTTTTCCGCAAGCTGGACGCCTTCAATATGTACTGGCACGTGGCGGGCATGCGCACCCGCTACAAGGGCGTCATCACCTTCAACGGCGAGCGCTTCATCGTCTCGCCCGACGACTCGTTCGGCTACCAGGACAAGAACTGGGGCCGCGACTATACGAGCCCCTGGGTCTGGCTGAACTGCAACAACCTCAGGAGCCGCAAGACCGGGAAGCTCCTGGAGCGATCGAGCCTCGACGTCGGCGGCGCGCAGCCAGTGGCTTTCGGCATCTCCCTGCCCAGGCGGCTGCTCATCGCCCTGCACTACGAGGGGGCTTTCTACGAGTGGAATTTCTCCAAGTTCTGGACCGGCTCCAAGCAGGTCTTCGACTGCCCGGTGCGCGACGACAGGGTGGAGTGGAACATCGACGCGTGGCACGGCACGGCCAAGGTCGAGATCCGTTTCGCGTGCCCCCGGGATACCATGCTCAATGTCAACTACGAGAACCCCGACGGCGAGAAGAAGCATAACGAGCTGTGGAACGGCGGCTATGCCTCCGGCACCATACGGTTGCTCGAGAGGCGCGGCGGCGAATGGGTCGAGGTCGACGTCCTCGAAGGCGAGCTGGGCGGCTGCGAGTACGGAGAATATGACCGCTAGGGCTCGTAGACTGTCCGGTCGGCGACGCCGAGAGCCTCGTCGAGGTTCTCGGCTACGACGACGAAGGCGGATTGCTCCGCCGTGGTCAGTCTGGACAGCGAGCCGATGACGAGCTCGTAGTTGGCCTTCTCGATCGCGGCTACGAGCTCGTCGCCGCGAGGCTCGAGACCGACGAGTATGCCCCTGCGGTCGCCCGAGTCCTGGGCCTTGCTGACGTAGCCGCGCTCTTGCAGCCGCTTGACTAGCCGCGATACGGTGAACATCTTCGCACCGAGAGCGTCGGCTATCTCGCCGACGCGGGCTATCTCTCGTCTACGCAGCAGCTGTAGGAGGTATATTTCCTGATAGCCGAGCCCGAAGCGCTCCACCAGGCTCCGCTCGAAATGGTACACCGCGCGGAGGCTCCCATAGAGCAACTCGTCGGCTGTCTTCCTGTCGACGCTCGGGGCGTTATCCGATCTTTTCATGGTTTAAATATAGCGCCTAATGGAGCTGAATGTGAAACGCTCCGAGCCAGCGTATCTTGGATACGCCAGCCCGGGGCGGACCGTGCTATCAGGCTATACGCGCCTCGGGGATCAGCCTACGAGCAGCTTGATGTCGTCTTCGACCGCGCCGATGCCGGCGATGCCGAAGGCGTCGACGAGGACCTTGGCCACGTTCGGCGACAGGAAGGCCGGGAGTGTCGGCCCCAGGTGGATGTTCCTGACGCCGAGCGACAGCAGGGCCAGGAGCACGATGACGGCTTTCTGCTCGTACCAGGCTATGTTGAACGCGAGCGGTAGCTCATTCACGCTGGCCAGGCCGAAGGCGTCCTTAAGGAGCAGCGCCGTGACGACGAGCGAGTACGAGTCGTTGCACTGACCGGCGTCGAGCACGCGTGGGATGCCGTCGATGTCTCCGAGGCCGAGCTTGTTGTAGCGGTACTTGGCGCAGCCCGCCGTGAGTATCACCGCGTCCTTCGGCAGGGCTTCGGCGAATTCCCTATAGTAATCGCGGCCCTTCTGACGGCCGTCGCAGCCCGCCATCACGACGAACTTGCGGATCTTGCCCGCCTTGATCGCCTCGACGACCTTGGGCGCGAGCGCGGCGACCTGGTCATGGGCGAAGCCTCCGACTATCGTGCCGGTTTCTATCTCCACCGGCGGCTGGCAGGCCTTGGCGGCGGCGATGAGCGCTGAGAAGTCCTTGTGGCCGGAGGCGTCCGCTTCCACGCGCGGACAGCCGGGATAGCCGGCGACGCCTGTCGTGTACATCCTGGCCTTGTAGGAGTCAGCCGGCGGCACGATGCAGTTGGTCGTCATGAGAATGGCGCCGCGGAACTGCTCGAATTCCTCACGCTGCTTCCACCAGGCGTTGCCGTAGTTGCCGGCGAAGTGCGGGTATTTCTTGAAGGCGGGGTAGTACTGGGCAGGCAGCATCTCGCTGTGGGTGTAGACGTCGACGCCCTGGTCGGCGGACTGATCGAGCAGCATCTCGAGGTCCTTGAGGTCGTGGCCTGAGACGATGATGCCGGGGTTCTTACGGACGCCGAGGTCGACCGTGGTCATCTCGGGCTTGCCGTAGGCGCCGGTATTGGCGGCGTCGAGCAGGGCCATAGCGGCGACGCCGACCGAGCCGCACTCCAGCACGAGGGCGGTCATCTCGTCGATGGACAGCCCGTCGTCGAGGGTAGAGGCCAGGCCCTTGGCCATGAACGCGAAAATGGCGTCGTCCCGTTTACCGAGGACGGCGGCATGGTGGGCGTAGGCGGCCATACCCTTGAGGCCGTAGATCAGGAGTTCACGCAGCGAGCGGGCGTCCTCGCTCTCGGTGGCCAGGACGCCTACGGCCTTGGCCTTGGATGCGTAGTCCTGGGGCGCAGCTGTCCAGGTCGCGGCGTCCGAGCGGAGGACCGCCTTCTCGCCGGCCAGCCCCCCATCGGAGCCGCAGGCAGGGCAGCCCTTCGGGCCGGCCGCGGATCGGGCTCGGTTCACCTCGTCGCGGAGCGAGTCGCGCAGCCTGAGCGCCTTGCCGATGGATCGCGAGAAGTACTCGTCGTCGAAGTTGGCGTTCGTTATCGTGGCGAAGAGTCCGTCCATGATCGCCTCGTCGGCCTCGGCCGGGACTCGCCCGAGGACTCTCGCCTCGTAGGCCCACGCGGCGACGCCCTTGAGCGTATGGACGAGCAGGTCCTGGAGCTCGGCGGTTGGCGCCTTCTTGCCGCAGGCTCCGGCCGCGCCCGAGCATCCTTTGTTGCCTGCTGTCTCCTGGCACTGGTAGCAGAACATGTGAACCTCCTATGATCTCGACCGGTTCTCCGGCCTTTATGCTGATTTAAAAAGAAGATACGAGCATACGTGGGGAAAAGAAGGTGGATATACCCAAGAGTCTTGGGCTCTGATGGTCAAACCGCTCCCCCGACTTCTCTTTCTTCGCTTCTATCCTCGAAGGCACTTCATCGCCTTTGTCTACATCCACGTCAGGCTGCCGCCCTCGATGCCGACGACGACGGTCGACACGGGTACCTTGCGCTTAGCGCTGGCCATCGCTTCATCGAGCAGGCGCTTAAGGCCGCCGCAGCACGGCACCTCCATGATGGCCAGCGTGATCGACGCGACGCCGGAGTCATCTATCAGGGCGCGGATCTTATCCACGTATATGTCCTTACCGGTATCGAGCTTGGGGCAGGCTATTACTAGTTTCCTACCCGCCAGAAGGGCTTGGTGGAAGGCTCCGCAGGCGAAGGCGGTGCAGTCCGCCGCTATGAGCAGATGGGCCCCGGCGAAATGCGGGGCGCGCGGGTTGACGAGGTGTAGCTGTACCGGCCAATGCTCCAGTCTCGAGGCCATGCTCCCTGCGGTCGGGGCCTCGACCGATCCGGAGGCGGACGCCCGTCCGGCCGCGGCGGATCGGAAGGAGCGCGCGGCCGAGCCCGGGCAGCCCCCGGACATGCCATTGTCGACCGCGCGCGGGGTCGGTGCGTCGGTCGGTATCGGTTCGAGCGAGAAACGGGGGAGCCGGTTGGCGCCCGCGGCTGACGAGACGCCTCGGCCACAGCCGCCGGCCTCGGCCTCGACGGCGGTCTTGGGCGCGGCTATGCCCTTCTCCGCTAGGACCTCGAGGGCCTGGGCATACCAGCCGTCCTGTCCATGGCTGGAAAGGTGGTCGAGGTGGGCGGCTATCGTGGCCATGCCCTTGGGCAGGATGTGCTCGATGACGCGGCGTTCGTCGTATTCCTCAACGTCCCGTTCGACGGTCTTGAGGGCGCCGCGCGGGCATTCGCCGATGCAGGCGCCGAGTCCGTCACATAGGCTTTCGCCAACGAGTCTGGCCTTGCCATCGATGATCCTGAGCGCGCCTTCGTGGCAGCCGCTTGCGCATAGTCCGCAGCCATCGCACTTATCCTCGTCTATCTCTATGACCGTTCGTGTAGCCATGATCTCCTCCTCGTCTCGATGTTGACTTATGTCGTGCTTGCATTCATAAGGGCAAAGAGGAACTATAAAACCGAAAAACCGATATTTAAATCCTCTCCTACCATACTATCTGTTATTGTCCTAACTCGCCGTCAGCCGCGGTCAGCCATGATTCACGCCCCGCGTTTAGTCCTATTGCCGATGACCGCATGATAGGCCGGCGGCGAGTCGGGCGCGCGTTCGCGCGCGATGTCCGCCACCGTCCGCTGGCTCAGGTAGGCCACGAGCTCGAAGGCGTGTTTGGATATTTCTTTGCCGAAGATACAGTTGTTCGGATTGCAACGGTCGGTTCGGAACGGGCAGAACCCGCTCGAGATAGGACCGTCGACGGCCTCGATCGCCTCCTTGAACGAGATATCCTCGGGGCGCTTATCAAGAGCGAAGCCGCCGTTCGGGCCCTTGACCGAGCGCACGATACTGGCGCGGACGAGTCGTTGCATTACTTTGGCAAGGTGGTTCTCGCTCGCGTCGATGATGGCCGCGAGGTCGCGGCCTTGGACCAGCCGACCCTCGGCGTCGGCGAGGCCGACGAGCGCGTGAATCGCGATGAGGCTGGCGTCTGAAAGATGGATGATCCCGTTCGCAGGCATTGTGGTATTTTAATACCACAATTAATATCCACTGTCAAGCGCTTGTATCCCGATTCGGTCGAACTGTATCGGCTAGCCCACCACAAGGAGGTGCCTGCGGTCGCGACGCTCCAGTCCATAGTTTGACAGCAGCGTCTCGCGCGTATAGAGTTGTCCCGCGGTGGAGGCCGGAGCGTGAAAACGATGCTGATTTCCGTCATCAACGGGCCTAATTTGAACATGCTCGGCGAGCGCGAACCACAGGTGTACGGTTCCGAGACGCTCGACGACATCAATAGCGCCTTGGGCCGGGCGGCCCGCGATCGCGGAGTCGACGTCGAATTTTTCCAGTCCAATTCCGAGGGCTCGCTTATAGACCGCCTGCATGAATGCTCCCGGCGCTCCGACGGAGTCATTCTCAACGCCGGCGCGTACACCCACTACTCGATAGCCATCCGAGACGCCATCGCCGCCATCAGGCCCCCGGTCGTCGAGGTACACCTCTCCAATGTCCACGCCCGCGAGGAATTCAGGCGGGTTTCGGTCATAGCGCCGGCATGCGTCGGCCAGATATCAGGCTTCGGTTCGACGAGCTACCTGCTGGCGCTCGAGGCGCTGGTCCGTATATACGAGGAGCGATCATGAGCGTATTCGTATCGGTCGAGGATCCGGAGGGAGAGCCGCTCGCCGGAGTCTTCGAGCTTGAGCGTCTGTTCGGGCGTTTCGCGTCGGTACCCGGCTACTGCCTCCGCTTCGTGGGTGAGGGCGACGACGCATCGTTCAACGCGGTCCAGACCCCGTTGCTGTTGGCGGAGCTCGAGTCCATCGACGCCACCGCGTTCGGCGCGGCGGAGCGGGCCGAGCTGGTGCGTCTCGTCGCGCTGTGCCGTAAATACGCGGGCAAGGAGCGCACGCATATCCGCTTCTACGGCGAGGCGTCGTCATCGGAATGAGCGAGCCGAACGATACGATGGATACGGTAGCTTCGGCCATCGCCGAAGCCAGCCCGAGCGAGACCACGCGACGCTTCGCGTTCCGAGGCACCGAGGCGTTGGTCCGGGCCTCCGCGTTCGACGGCTACCCGGCGCCCGATAGAGGGACGATGGCCGGCGCGTCGCCGTGGGAGGCGCCAGGGGACGAGCTTCTCGCCGTGGCGCTGGACAGTTCCGCCGCGCCGCTGCCCGAGCCCGGGGACAGCCTGACCGTACCCGGCGGCGCCTTGGCCGCGTCGTACCCCGCCGAGACCGACGCGCCGGACGGCTGGGAGTGGAAACCGTTCCGCTCCCTGATCAACGCCCTGCCCGAGCCCCTTTGGCTACCGGCCGCCCGGGCCATGGCCTACGCCAATTGGCGGGCCTCGAGCCGCTTCTGCGGCCGCTGCGGCTCTCCGAATGGCGACAAGCCCGACGAGATAGCCAGGCTCTGCCCGGTCTGCGGCGCCCTGTCGTTCCCGCGCCTATCGCCCGCGGTGCTCGCCGCTGTACATAAGGATGACCGTTTACTACTAGCGCGCAACGCGCTGAACCGAACTGGCGCGTGGAGCATCCTGGCCGGCTTCGTCGAGCCCGGCGAGAGCTTCGAGAGCTGCGTCGGTCGCGAGGTGATGGAAGAGGTCGGCATCGTGGTCCGTACGACCGGGTACCGCGGCTCCCAGCCCTGGCCCTTCCCCGACCAGCTGATGGTCGGCTTCACGGCGGAGTGGGTTTCTGGCGAGCTGGCTCCGGACGGCGTCGAGATAGCCGAGGCGGGCTGGTTCGGCCCGGACGACCATCCCCCGTTGCCGATGCGCGGCAGCCTGTCGCGGCGGCTCATCGAGGCGGCCTTCGAGGATATCAGGTCGGCAGGTACTCGGCGTTGATGTGCCGGAGCGACTCGAGCAGGTTGCGCTTGGCCCGCGAGGAGCCCCCGGTCAACGCCTCGACCCGGTCCCGCACCCGGTCGCGCTCCGAGCGGTCGTTGTAGCCGCAGGTGCAGGTC
>JAKQKE010000287.1 GCA_029560805.1 Spirochaetota bacterium | reverse complement strand
ACGGCGCTGTCCGGCGTCGGCAAGGGCCTACGTCCCGACGAGACGCTCTGGTACCGCAGGACGATACGCGTGCCCGAGGCCTGGGCGGGCCGCCGCGTCATGTTGCGCTTCGAGGCGGTAGACTACCTCGCGGCAGCGTTCGTCGACGGCCGCCTCGTAGGTGAGCACCGCGGCGGCTACCTGCCGTTCGCGTTCGAGTTGCCGTCACCCGCGCCCGGCGAAGCCGAACGCGAGATCGTCGTCGCCGTCCGCGATCCGAGCGACTCGGGCCTTCAGCAGCGCGGCAAGCAGGCGCTCAGGCCTGCGGGCATCCTCTATACCGCGACCAGCGGTATCTGGCAGGCTGTCTGGCTCGAGCCGCTCCCAGTGGACAACGCGGTCCTCGGCTTCAGCGCCGAGGCCACGGACGACCTGGGCGGCGTCACGGCCGTCGTCGACGCGGAGCGGCCGGCCGAGGTCCTCCTCCGCGCGACCCTGCCGGGCGGAGGCATCGTCGAGGCGCGCGGCCGCTCCGGCGAGGCTATCGCCGTAGCGGTCCCGGAGGCGCGCCGCTGGTCGCCCGACGATCCCTACTTATACGAAGTCAGCGTCGAGCTGCTCGGGACCGAACGCGAGATAATCGACCGCGCCGACTCGTACTTCGCCATACGTCGCATTGACCTCGGCCCGGCGTCGGGCTCCGCCGCCGGCGCGGCTCCTGACGAGCGCCCCTTCGTCCGTCTGAACGGCGAGCCGATCCTGATCCACGCGCCGCTCGATCAGGGCTACTGGCCCGAGTCGGGCATGACGCCGCCGGCCGACGAGGCCCTCGTCTTCGATATCGAAGCCATGAGGGCGCTCGGCTTCAACGGCCTCCGCAAGCACGTCAAGGTCGAGTCGCGCCGCTTCTACTGGCACTGCGACCGACTCGGCTCGCTCGTCATTCAAGACGCCGTATCCGGGGGCGTCAACCGATCGGCCGGGAACCTCAAGGTCGCCCTGCCGATGATATTCGGCTTCCACCTCGGCGACCGCTCCAACCGAGCGCTCAGGCTCGCGGGCCGATCCGGCCGCGACAACCGCGCCGAATTCGAGTCCGACCTGGCCGGCATGATAGACTTGCTCCGATGCCATCCGTCCGTCGTCATGTGGACCGTCTTCAACGAGTCCTGGGGCCAGTTCGAGTCGGGGAGCGTCGTCGAGGCCGTGCGCCGGCTCGACCCTACCCGCCTCGTCGACGCCGTCTCCGGCTGGCACGACCAGGGCGGCGGCGACTTCCGTAGCCGCCACACCTACCTGGTCAAGCTACGCCGGCCGCCGAGGCGCGACCGGAGGCCGTACTTCGTCTCCGAGTACGGCGGTTACAATCTCGCCGTACCCGGCCACATGTGGGACGACGAGGCGCGCTTCGGCTACCGCTTCTACGACGACGCCGAGTCGCTCCAGGAGGGCTATGCCCGCCTGATCCGCGAAGAGCTCATCCCCCTTGTCCGGCGCGGCCTGCGCGTCGCGGTCTACACTCAGGTCTCCGACGTCGAGATCGAGAGCAACGGCTTCTATACCTACGACCGCAAGGTCCTCAAGTTCGACGGCGCGGCGGTCCGCGCGCTCAACGAGGAGCTGTACGCGGCGAGCTTCGCGACGCCGCCCCAAAGAGGCCATCGTTAACCTGCGAGCGAAGCGAGTCAGGTTCAACGACGGCCAGCGATCGCCGCGTCAGTCGGCGATCGCGCCGTTTGTCGAGTGGAATGTCATTGTAGTGGTCCGACTCCCGCCGTTAATGAAAAAAGCCCGAGGCGATAGCCTCGGGCTGCAACCAAGCGGGAAACGGGAGTCGGACCCGCGACATCCACCTTGGCAAGGTGGCGCTCTACCACTGAGCTATTCCCGCGAATAAGGCACCCCGGATCGGGTGATCCGGCGCGCCGGTAGCATGCCGTAAAGAGGGGAAAAAAGTCAAGAACTCGTAGAAGATCGGAACCATGGACTGAACGTTCGGCCGGTATCGCACCGGCTGCTCATTGCCCGTCGAGCCCATTCGCGGCCCGTTACTGGTAATGGGCGTTAGCGGCGGCGGCTTGAGTCGTCGACGCCAGGCGCGAAGCCGTTTCAGTCATGCGCGGAGCTTCTTCGCGTGCATTATATTGAGCCGACCGGCTTCCGATACGTTATCGGTCGCGGCTCGTATCTCGGAGACGGCGCGCTCGAGCCCGGCGATCCGCTCTCGTAGCTCCTTGGCGAACGAAGAGAAATGGGTGAACGCGGCCTGTTGGGTCGCTACCTGCGAAACCACGTCCTTGACCAATTCACCCGAGGCCTGCGTATCGGCAACCATCTGCTCGACGGCTTTCATAACCTCGCTCGTTCCCAGGCTCATCTCGTCGATGCCGCCCAATATCTCATCCATGGAGTGGATAAGCGCGCGGGTATCCTCGAGGCTCTTGCCGACGAACTGGGAAAAATAGCCGAAGAACGTGCCGGTCTCGCGTACGGTCGCCTCGTTCTTCCCGATGATCTCCTTGATTCGGTCCGCGTTCATCTGCGTCTCGCCGGATAGCGCGCGGATCTCTTGCGCCACGACGCCGAAGCCCTTGCCCGCGGATCCGGCGCGCGCGGCTTCGATGGAGGCGTTCATCGATAATAGAGCCGTCCTACTGGCTATATCCTGGACCATGGCCACGAATTGGCTGATACCGGCCGACGAGTCCTGAACCGACCGGATGGCGTCGTCGAGCTTCCGGAGCAGCTCCTTCTGGGACTCGCCGACATTCGTGGCTTCGTTAAGCATGCGGCGCCGCTGCTTTGCGACGTCGGCGATACTCTCCACATTCTGAGATATCTCCACCAGCGCCGCCGACGTCTGGGTAATCGCGGAATTCTGCGAGGAGAGGCTATCCTCCATGCTCTGCGCGCTCGCTATGACCTTGCGGCTGGAATCGGCGAGGATAACCGTCTCGTCGACCAGCCTCCCCGATTCCGCGACCAGGAACGCTTGTATATCGGAAACCTTGGCGACAGCGAGCTGGGAAGTCTCGGCGGCCACGACGATGCGTCCGCCGACGTTCAGGCCCTCTTCGGCGTCGGCGAGAAGCGTCTTCAACCGGCCGAGCGACTCATTGGCTATCCTGGTCTGCTCGTCCGCCTTGGCGAGCATACGGGCGGACAGGCTCCGTACGAGGAACAGCACGACGCTCTCGCACGCCAGGCCGAGGAATCCGACGCCGAAGACTACCAAGGCGCCGCTCCGGTCGGTTTCCATGAAGCTTCGGAACACGGTGAAGAACGATAGCGCAAAACCAGGCATAAAGACGAGATAAAACAACCATATCTGTCGATTTCCAAGGGCGACGACGACATTGACGGCCATCATGACCGCGGTGAACGCCACGGGCCTATAACTTTCATGGACAGTCAGCCCGTCATACGACATGAGGAACAGCACAGACAGAGAAGCCGCGATCAACGCCACCGTCGTCAGGTACGAGGCGCCCCGATATCGGCCCCTACGTAGCGACACGAGCGCTACCAGCAGGAACGCCGTGATAGCCGTCATGGATACGAAGAACATATCGACGCCGCTAGCGATATACGTAAGCGGGAATATGAGGAGGAACGTAGCGAACAAGGCCAGGGATGTCAGCGCCAGGTACGGTAATTGCTCCCGAAGTGTGAAATCCAGATCGGGATCCATTCTCCCTGGAACGAGGATATCCAGTATCTTGTCCATGCGCGCTCCTATCCGGATGATTGGAACGAAAGCCCGCTCAGAGAATCGATACTAGTAACCATCATCCGAGCGTAGTTCCAGTCTAACCGAGCTTCACCGACCGTACAATCGGTGAGGTACATGGACATTCCAGGCGCGCCGCCCCGCGCCGTCGCACCGACACCGCTTGGCCGACAGGGCCTCAGCCGCCGGCCTTGCTCTCGGCCCCGAGGTAGGAGTCGCGGACCGCTGGGTCGGCGGCCACGTCGGAAGCCCGGCCCTCCTTGACGATGCGACCCTGCTCGAGCACGTACGCGCGGTCGGCGACCGCGAGCGCCTTGAAGGC
>JAKQKE010000282.1 GCA_029560805.1 Spirochaetota bacterium | reverse complement strand
CGCGCTGGCCGTCGCGCTAGCCTCCGCCTCCTGCGTCGGCGGGCCCGAGCCCCGCTCCGGAACGTCGCTGTCGTCCGGGACCGGCCAAGGCGCGATCCAGGGCGAGCGCGCCGCCGTCGAGGCCGCCATAGCGCTCGGTAGCCCGTCCAGCCTGGAGCTGGCCGTTGAGCTGGCCGAGGCGGCGTCGGCGATACCCCAGGCCGACGCGAGGGCCTACGGCTGGGTGGCCTACGAAATGGCGCGCCTCGTGTATCCGGAGCTGGCCGGCGGCCTGCCCCCGAGCTCGATGGCGCCTCCCGACTCGCCGCTCGTGCGCGCGTTCATCGACGCCAGGAACGGCAAGCAGGTAGCGCCGTCGGCCGCCGCCGGTCCCCTGTTCGAGCTGTTCCCCGCGCTGGCGGTCTTTAGGATCAAGACGACCGATTCGGCCGGCGCGACGCTAGCCGCCGTCGAGCGTTTCAACCGCTTCGGCCTGCCCTCGGCCGCCGCCGAGCTGGCCCGCGGGATAGCCCTGGAGCGATCGGGCGACCTGCAGGGCGCCTACTCGGCCTATGCCCGGGCGGAGGAAGCGGCCAACGATTGCTACCCGGCCACACTGGGCGGCGCCCGGATGCTCGTCGGGCTGGGCCGCGGCGAGGAGGCGCTCGAGGTCGCGTCCAGGCTCGACGCGAGGATAGTCGAGTCGGTCGCCGGCCGTCGCGTCAAGGCTATGGCCCTCTACCAGGCCAAGCGCTGGGCCGAGGCCTTGCCGCTGATCACCGCGGTGCTGCTCGACGACCCCCTCGACTCGCGCTTCGCCCTGATGCGCGCGCACCTTCTGATCGAACGGGGTGAGTACAAGCAGGCCGCGCCGTTGCTCGACGCATACGCGAGCATCAACCCCGACGATCGCCTCTATATACTGCTCCGCGCGCGCATAGCGATGGAGAGCGCCAAGGACCGGAGTCAGGCCTCGGCCGCCCTGCGCCGGGGGCTGGCGCGCTATCCGTCCGACCCGGAACTGACTCTCTACGCTGCGGAGCTGTTCGCCGGCGGAGACCCGGCCGAACGGGCCGAGGCCCTGGCCCTGGCCCAGAAGGCCTACGACGCGGATCCGTCGTCGATTCGGGCGCTCCGGCTGCTCATGGGCTTCGACCTGGCGGCCGGGGATTATACGGCCGCCGCGGCTAAGGCCGACGCCGTACTGGCCTCCGGGATGGCCTTCGGCGATACCGAGGCGCTATACCGCTCCTACCGCGGCGCCGGTCGCTCGGTCGACGCGCTGGCCCTGGCCCGCTCGTGGCGCGCGAAGGAACCCGGCTCCGAGGCGGCGGCCGTCGCGCTGGCCACCTCGATGGTCGACCTCGGCCAGAAGGCGGCCGCGTCCGAGCTGATAGGGACGCTCCTGGCCTCGAAGGGTACGCCAGCCTACCGGTCGACCCTGTACTGGCTCCAGTCCAGGCTCCAGCCTGGCGACGAGGCGGCGTTGTCGTCCCTACGCTCGGCCCTGGTCGAGAACGGCATGAACATCGACGCCCTGGCCGCCATGTCGGACATCTACGTGCGCAGGGGCGACTACCAGCGTGCGCGCTTCTACCTGAAGCAGGCGATAGCCATATCCCCGGACCGAGCCGACATCGTCGAGCGGCGCAACGTGCTGGCCCAGCTGGGCGTGGCGATACCCTGAGCGCCGAGCCTATCCGGGCCTCGGGCTGTCCCGACGCGACATTGGCCCGCCGTCTCGACGCCCTGTACGACGAGTACAACGACCCCCGATGGATAGAACCCGACCCGCTCGCCGTAGTCAGGCGCTACGACGACCCCGCGGACGTCGAGCTGGCCGGCCTCGCGGCGGCGGCCCTGGCGCTCGGCAACGCCGCGTTGATCGTCCGGGCGGCCGAGGCGGCGCTGGCGCCCCTCGGGCCGCGTCCGGCGAGCGCCCTGGCCGAGATGGACGATGAAGACCTGGCGGCCTCGCTGGCGAGCTTCCGCTACCGCTTCTTCGACGGCGGAGACCTGGCCTCGCTGCTGGCGGCCGCCAGGAACCTACGGCGGCGCCACGGCGGCCTGGAAGCGGCCTTCCTGGCCGGCGATGACCCGGAGAGCGGCGACTACGTCGGGGCTGTCTCCCGCTTCGTCTCGCTGCTCGCCTCGGCGGCCCCGGCGCCCTGGCGGCCGAACCTGTTACCCGATCCGGCTCGCGGCTCGGCGGCCAAGCGCGCGTTCCTCTACCTCCGCTGGATGGTCCGCCGCGACTCCGTCGACCCCGGCCCCTGGAGCCGTTGCGACCCTTCCAGACTGGTCGCGCCGCTCGATACCCACATGGCCGCCGCCTGTAGGCGCCTCGGCCTCCTGTCCCGCCGCTCGACCGACCTCAAGGCCGCCCTCGAGGCTACCGAGCGCCTCCGGGCGATACGGCCGGACGACCCCGTGCGCTACGACTTCTGCATGACCCGCCCGGGCATACGCCCCGACCTGGACCCGGACGCCTGCTTCGACCCGTTTCATTGACACGCCTTTGGCCAGCGTGCTAGTATCCACGGGCGCCGGCGTAGCCTAGCTGGCGCGTCACGTGGTCGATTATAGTTTTTTTGGTCGGGCAATAGCGCAGTTGGTTAGCGTGTCACGATATAGATTGTAGATTTTTTGGTCGGGCAATAGCGCAGTTGGTTAGCGTACTAGTCTGGGGGACTAGGGGTCCCCGGTTCAAATCCGGGTTGCCCGACCAA
>JAKQKE010000258.1 GCA_029560805.1 Spirochaetota bacterium | reverse complement strand
GCTCGGGGCTCGCGTCTCGCCGGACGGCTTCCTGGACTCGCTCAGCCTCGACGGAGAGCCGCTCATCATCGCGCCCCTGGTCATGGAGCTGTGGCGGGCGCCGACCGAGAATGACGGACTCAAGCTCTTCATGGACAAGCGGGGCCTGCCCGACTACCTCTTCTACTACGAACACAAGGCCATGTACGAATGGCTCGACGCCGGCCTGGACGAGCTACGATTCTCCCCACCGCGCTTCGAGCGCCCGACCGACGACGACGGTGCGCCCCGCCTGCGCGTGCTCCACGAAGTCGAGACGCGGACGGGCAGGCCTGCCGGCCGCTTCGTCCAGTCCCTACGCTTCGGCGGAGACGAGGTCCTGGTCGAGTGCATCTTCGACCTGGACCCCGGCCTGCCCGAGCTGCCCCGGGTGGGCCTCGGCACCGCGCTGGCGCCGGGCTTCGAGACGGCGCGCTGGTACGGGCGAGGGCCCCATGAATGCTACCCCGACCGCAAGGCCGGAGCGGCGCTCGGCGTCTGGGAATCGAGCGTCGACGAGATGCAGGTGCCCTACGTGCTGCCCCAGGAGAACGGCCTGCGCTGCGACGTCCGCTGGGCCGAGCTGTCGAACGGCGCGGCCGCGCTCCGCGTCGACGGCCGGCCGGCGTTCGGCTTCGCCGCGTCGCACCACGAGACCGCGCGGCTCTGGAAGGCGGCCCATACCTGCGAGCTCGTTCGCAGGCCGGAGACCTCCCTGCGGCTCGACGCGGCCCAGCGAGGGCTCGGCACGGCCAGCTGCGGGCCGGATACGCTCGATCGCTACAAGGTCTATCCGCGCGCGTACCGGCTATCGCTGCTCCTGTCGCCTCGCTCGCCCTGACGCCGCGCGCGGACGGTCGCCCTAGCCCTCTATCGCCGCCTGCCCGAGCCTCGGTATGACGACCGTGATCGTCGTGCCGCGGCCCGGGGCGCTACGCACCGAGACGCGGCCGCCGTACAGGTCGACGATGCGCTTGGCTATCGACAGGCCGAGGCCGTTGCCCCTGGAGGCGCGCGACCGGTCGCCCTGGTAGAACTTGTCGAACATGCGCCGGGCGGTCTCCTCGTCCATGCCGATGCCGGTATCCGCCACGCGCACCTCGACGCCGTCGGCGCGGCTCCGGCACGACAGCGACACCCGGCCGCCCTCAGGGGTGAACTTCACCGCGTTGCCTATCAGGTTGATCCATAGGTGCTCGAGCAGCCCCTGGTCGCCGTCCAGCTTGACCGGCTCCAGGTCGAGCTCCATGTCCAGGCCCTTCGTCGACCACTCCTTCTCGAGGAGTATCACGCAGGCGCGCAGCTGCTCGTCGAGCTCGTACTCCTCGCGGCCGGAGGGTATGCGCTGGTTCTCCAGCTTGGACAGGAGCAGCACGTTGGCCGCCATGTTCGCCAGGCGCTCGGACTCCGCGACGATGATGTCGGCGTACTCGCGGCGCCGCTCCGGCGGCAGCTCCTCGTCGCGCAGCTGCTTAGCGAAGCCTCGTATGGACACGACCGGCGTCTTGAACTCGTGCGAGAAGTCGTTGACGAAGTCGCTCCTGAACAGCTCGATACCGCCGAGCTCCTCGGCCATGCGGTTGAAGTTGCGCAGCAGCTCGGCCACCTCCGAGTCGCCCTCCATCTCCTCGACGCGCACCGAGAAGTCGCCCTTCGACACGATCTTGGTGGCGCGTATCAACCGGTTGAT
>JAKQKE010000166.1 GCA_029560805.1 Spirochaetota bacterium | reverse complement strand
TGTTCCGACAGGGCGGCGTTGATGCCGCGCCAGGCCGACTCGCGGACCCTGGGCTCCGGCCGCTTGAGGAGGCTCGCCGCCTTGGCCAGGCCGACGGTCGACTCGGCGCCGTCCGGGCCGAGCGCCCGGCAACGCAGGGTGCCGGTGATGGCGTCGTACAGCCCGCCCCAGGCGTGGAGTCCGTCGGCCGACATCGTCGCGACGGCGCGCTCGGCCGGCAGCGGCAAGGCGCGGGCGCGAGTCTTGCGCTCCTGGCTCAGGGCGAATCGGAAGCGCGCCATGCCCGGAAGGGCGCAGAACGCGGCAAAGAACGGCTCGGGGCATAGCTTGAGGACGAGGGAGAGCGGCGCCTCGGCCGCGCCGAGCGCTGCCCGGAGCGAGGCGAGGTAGCCGCGCATGGCGGCCGCCTCGGCGTCGGAGCCATTCGTCGACAGGACGCAGTTGACGTAGACCGACAGGTTGCGCAGCGTCGCGCCGGCCTCGTCGACCCGGTCCATCGTCCGCGCCAGCGAGGCCGGGACGCCCGAATCGGCTACCGGGTCGAGCCCGGCAGCCGCGTCGACGTAAACGGCCAGGGACGGCCGGTCGGCCTCGAGCGAGGCGATAGCGTCCTTGACGGCGGCGAGGTCGGCGGCGAATTCGGCCGAGGCTATGGCCGGATACTCTCCGGAGAGGTCCCAGGCCGGGCCGGAGGACGTGGTTGCGGGATTCATGCGGGCGACTGTAGCACGGCGTCCGCCGCCGGGCAAGCCGAAACCGTGGTATAGTCGCTATGGGGGAGACCATGTCCAGGGCATTCGTGGGAGACGATCAGTACGACGCGGCCGACGACGAGGCGCCGGAACTCAAGATCCCCGTCCCGCCGGGCTCGCGGAACTACCTGACCCCGGACGGCGCGGCGGCTCTGGCCGACGAGCTCCGGGAGCTGGAGACCGAGCGCCGCCCTCGCCTCCTCGCCGAGCTCAACCGCCTCGGAGCGTCCGTCTCGGAGGCTTCTCCAGACGAGCTGTCCCGGGCCCGCCGCGAGCTCGGCCGAGTCAACCGCCGGCTCGAGTACCTCGGTAGGATGGCCTCGATGGCTGAGACGATAGCTCCGCCAGATGGCGGCTACGACCGGGTACGTTTCGGCGCCGGCGTCACGGTCGAGGAGGAGGGCGGCGCCGTATCCGCTTACCGCATCGTCGGGATCGACGAGGCCGACCCGGAACGAGGCCTCGTCGGCTGGACCAGCCCCATAGCCAGGGCCCTCATGGGCAAGCGGCCCGGCGACGAGGCGACGGTCGCCCTGCCCGAAGGGACGAGGCGCCTCATGATCGTGTCGATAGGATAGTCGCGTCCGCAGGACGCGATGCGTCGGAAGGACGCGATGCGTCCGCAGGACGCGATGCGTCGGAAGGACGCGATTAGCCTGGATACGGCCCGGCGCCGAGCCTGACCACCTCGACCTCGCCTGAGCGTATGTCGAGCACGGTGCCGAGGCGCCGCTCATTCTCCTCGCCCGGATCCAGGATCAGGTCGACGCCGGGCAGGTCCTCGAGCTCCCAGCCGCCTGAGAACAGGGCCTCCTCGGGGTAGTCGGGGGGCGGATAGTCGGGGTCGAGCATCGACCGTTTGGCCGTCAGGGACAGGACGGCGCAGCCGAGGGCCACGATCAGGTCGACGGGCACGCGGTGCCTCGGGATACGCACGCCTAGCTCGGCCCGCCTGAGGTCGAGGCTGCGCATCGAGCGATTGGTGCTCGGCAGGATGAATACGTAAGGGCCGGGCGTCAAGCGCTTCATGACCCTGAAGGCGGCGCTCGACACGTCGCACAGCTCGGAGGCCTGGGCGATCGACGAGCACATCGCGGTCAGCGGGCGCTCTCGGCCCGGCTCGATCAGGCGCTTGAGGGCGGCGATGCCGCCCTTGGAGGCGATGGAGCACAGGACGCTCCAGCTGGTGTCGGTCGGCACGACGACGAGGCCTCCGTCCTGCAGGACGGAGGCGGCGCGGCGCATGACGCGGGCGTCAGGATTCTCGGCGACGACGTACTCGAGCAAGGATGGCCTCCGAGACGATACTACTCCCTTTGCGCCTCGGACGCAACGTGCCAGGGGTACCGTCAGCTCCGACAGCGACCGCTTCGAGCGGTATCATCGCGGCGCTGGCGGAGCGTAAGCCTGGAGCCGGCCCTAGGCCTTGGCCACCGTATCCTCGCAGGCCGCCTCGATCGAGCGCTTGCGCTTGATCAGCTGTACCGCTATGACCACGACCGCCAGCCCGGCGCCGACGAGATCCTGGAGATGATTCGGCGTCATGAGCAGGATGGCCGCGGCGAGCGCGATTATTCGCTCGACGACGCCCATCTTCGATATGAAGTAACCCTCGATCGCCGTGCCGAGGATGAGCACGCCGCTGATCGAGGTCATCATGACAAGGAATCCCTCTAAGAACCCCGTACCTTGCAGGAGCAGCGCGTCGTTGTACACGAACATGTATGGCACGATGAAGCCGGCGAGCGACAGCTTGAGCGAGGTGAAACCTGTCTTCATCGGGCTGCCGCCCGACAGTCCCGCGGCGGCGAACGAAGCGAGCGCCACCGGCGGCGTGATGTTGGCGAACATAGCGAAGTAGAAGACGAACAGGTGCGACACGAGCGGGTCGATGCCGAGTCGCACGAGGGCCGGGGCGGCCATCGTAGCGGTGATCAGGTAGGCGGGTATGCTCGGCAGGCCCATGCCCAGGATCATGCAGGCGACCATCGTGAAGGCGAGCGTCAGGAACAGGCTCTTGCCGCCGAGGGCGACGATGGCGCTGGCCATCGACAAGCCGAAGCCGGTCAGGCTCGCCACGCCGATAACGAGGCCGACGGAGGCGCAGGCTATCGCTACGGGAACCATCGACCTGGTACCCTCGAACAGCGCGTCGAGGATGTCCTTGAGGCTCATTCTGGTGGACTTCTTGAGCATCGACGTCGCGATGGTGACGAGTATGGTCATGAAGGCCGAGAAGATAACCGTCTTACCGGAGGCGAAGAGCATGACCAGCAGGAACACGATGGGCAGGAGCAGATGGCCGCGCTCCTTGAGCACGGCCCAGGCCTTCGGCAGGTTCTCGCGCGATACGCCTTCGAGCCCGCACTTCCGGGCCCGCAGGTGCACCTGCACGATGATGCCGACATAGTACAGGAGGGCCGGCAGGATGGCTGCGACGGCTATGACCTTGTATTGGATGCCGAGCACCTCCGCCATGATGAAGGCGGCCGCGCCCATGATCGGGGGCATCAGCTGGCCTCCGACCGAGGACGAGGCCTCGACCGCGCCGGCGAAGTCCTTGTCATAGCCGGTCTTCTTCATGAGCGGGATCGTGAAGGTGCCCGTGGTGACGACGTTCGCTACCGCCGAGCCGTTGATCGTACCGAGGAGGGCGCTCGCGATGACCGACACCTTAGCCGGCCCGCCCTTCTGATGGCCGGCCAGGGCCAAGGCGATGTCGTTGATGAACTGCCCCATGCCGGACTTGTCCATGAAGGCGCCGAACAGGATGAACAGGTAGATGTACGAGGCCGACACGCCGACGGCCGTGCCGTAGACGCCGTCGGTCGAGACGAACAGGAAGCTCGACAGGTCGGCCCATGAATAACCGCGGTGGCCGAAGAAGCCGGGCAGGCCGCGACCGAACAAGGCGTACAGGATGAAGACCACGCCGAGCGCCGGCAGGGCCCAGCCGGTCACGCGCCTGGCGCCCTCGAGCACGAGCAGTATCAGCAGGGCGGCGAAGACGAGGTCGGTCAGGTTGGGCATACCGGCGCGGCCGACGATGCCGATATAGTCGACTATCACGTAGACCGTGGTCGCCGCGGCGAGCAGCGCGAGTACCAGGTCGGGTATGGCGACCTTGCTACGGTTCCCCTTCTTCCTGAACGGATAGAAGATGAACCCGAGCGCCAGTATCATCGCCACGTGGAGCGAGCGGTGCTTGAGGGTCACCGGCGTGCCGAAAACGGCGCCGTACAGGTGGTAGAACGCCACGAGTATCGCGAACGCCTTGACGGCTACGGCGCTGACCTTGCCGCCGAACTCGCGGTA
>JAKQKE010000256.1 GCA_029560805.1 Spirochaetota bacterium | reverse complement strand
CGTGGTGCTCATACTCGAGTCCGATGGCCGCGTGCGCTTCTGCGGGCCGAGCGCCCGCTCGCTGCTCGGCTACGCGCCCGAGGAGATCGAGGGGCGGGACTTCTTCTCGCTGGTCGGCGAGGGCTTCGCCGCGGAGCAGCGAGCCATGTTCTCGTCGAACCTGGTCGCCGAGCACCCGACCTTCCTCGCCGGCTTCCCGCTACGCAAAGCCGACGGCGCCGAGCTGCCGGTGGAGGCGGCCGCATCGAACTACCTGCGCAACCCCGACATCGTCGGCGTCATCATGACGCTGCGCGACGTGTCCAGGCAGAAGAAAGCCGAGGAGCGGGCGCTGTTCTACGAGTACTTCGACCCGCTGACCAGGTTGCCGAACCGCGAGTCCTTCGTGCGCGACGTCGACCGGAACGTATCGATAGCGATGAACCGCGGCCGGGTCTTCGGCGTGATGGCGCTCGGACTCGACCGCTTCAAGATGGTCAACGACATGTACGGCACGAAGACCGGCGACGAGGTGCTCAAGAACGTGGCCGGCGCGCTACGCTCCTCGTTCCGCAACGACGACATCGTCTCGCGCTACCGCGGCGACAAATTCCTGGCGCTGTTCCCCGACATCAAGTCGCAGGACCACATCAAGGAGATCATAGCCAAGGCCCGCGCGGCCTTCATCGACCCCATACCCATCGGCCTGGGCCAGAAGCTCAACCTGTCGGCGTCGATGGGCGTGGCGTTCTTCCCGAACGACGGCAAGGACGCCGCCGAGCTGGTGCGCAACGCGGAGACGGCGCTGTACATGGCCAAGGAATCCGGCCGCGACGGCTACCGTCTGTTCGACGCGAGGCTGAACGGCGAGATCATCGAGCGCCAGCGCATCGAGAGCGACCTGGGCCAAGCCATAGGCGAGCGGCGCTTCGAGCCGTTCTTCCAACCCAAAGTCGACCGCTCGGGCTTCATCGTCGGCGCGGAGGCGCTCGTGCGCTGGCGCCTGCCGAACGGCGACACCAAGAACCCGTCCGAATTCATCGACGTCGCCGAGCGCTCCGGCAACATAGACCGCATCGGCTCGATGATCATC
>JAKQKE010000255.1 GCA_029560805.1 Spirochaetota bacterium | reverse complement strand
CGTGGTGGAGAGCGTCCCGTCGGCGTTGTAGGCGCGGATGGTGACGACGACGTTGTTCGCGGCGACGCCGGTGATGAAGGCTGTGTTCCAGGTCAGGGTGTAGTTCATCGCGTGGCCGAGCTCGTCACTCAGCTCGGGCGCGTTCTTGCCGTCGAGGGCGAAGGCGAGCGTGTTCGACGCCGGGTCCATCGCGGCCTGGCGGGCCGCGACGACGGACAGCGAGCCGACCGAGAACGCGGCCAGCTCTGTCTCCGCGCCGGCCGCTACGGCGCCGCCGGCGGCCGTGCCGTTCGTGTCGAAGCCGACGCTGAGGGCGGCGGTGATCCTGGAGACGCGCTGGTCGTCGTAGACCTTGCCCCGTAGCTTGATCGTGCCGGAGACGTCGGCGTCGAGCTCGTCATAGAGGCTGTCGGCCGGCAGCTCGACGTGGCCCAGGCGTTCGTCCCAGGAGCATATCGTGTCGCTGTTCGCGTCTACCCAGAGCAGGTTGTCTGCATAGGCGGCGACCGCCTGCTCGGCGCGGGCCGCGTAGGACAGCGACTGGCTCGCGGCAGGCTCGGCGTAGCGGGCTCCGACCGGGGCCAGGCTGATGAGCGGGGCGGTGCCGTCGGCATTGTCGACGCGGACCCTGAACGATAGCTCCTCGGTCGCCAGCGGCGTGCCGTAGGCCGAGTCGCGGGCCTGGATCGAGAGCGTGTTGACGGCGTCCTCGGCCCAGCCGTTGATCGTGAAGTTGGTTACGTCATAGGATGCGCTAGCTACCCAGTCAAGCAAGGCGCCGGTTCCGTTCGGCGCGAGCGCTCGATAGGACAACGCCGGATTACCGCCCGTGACGGTGGCTGCGAAGGTGAAACGGCTGTTCCGAACCGTGAGGATCGGATCATCCAGGTTATACGCTCGCTCGGCGCCGAGCTGGTCTCCGTCCGCGTCGAGCGTGTAGCCGCGCCAGGTGCCGTCGGCCTGCTTCGTCAGCCGGACCCGTTCGCCGTCGTCGATCGCGTCGGTGTCGCCGTTCAGGTTAGTGCCGAGCGTTATGGACGTCAGTACGGGCGGGTTGTTTCTGACTGAGCCAGGCACCGAGAAGTGCGACGAGTTGCCGGCCTGGTCCCAGGCCACGTAATGGATGGTCACGTCGCCGTCGGATATCTTGGACGAATCGAAGCGGGCACCCCAGGTGTGGCCGGTCGTGCCCTCGGTCAGGCTCTCCTGGTAACCGTCGCCGTCCACGTCGACGTAGTTCTCGGCCTTGTTGATGATGATCTTGTAGGCGTCGTCAGTGGTATACGGGAATGAACCGTTCGTGAACGTATAGTCGGCCGCCGTGACGTATTCGGCCGCCTCGTTCGGCTTGAGCTTATAGATCTTTCCGTCACGCTCGAAGTATGCCTCGACGCGATCGATGCCGCGTACGGTACCGGTGTCCTTGACCGTACCGAGTATCTCGGCGAGGCTGGCCCCGGCGTCAGTGTACATACGATTGCTGATGTTCATCATTGTCGTTGAGGAAGGCGGCGTTACATCCACGGGCGCTATGTTGTCGACGAGGTACTTGAAACTCTTCTCGGTGATGTTGTTGCCGTCGTCCTTGAGGCGTATGCGCATGTAGAGGGTGCCCGAGGAGGTGTTGAACACGTTCGAGTTGACGGTCTTCGTGTTGACGCTGACCGTCAGGGGGATGGACGCGGCTGGCGCGATCGCCAGGTCCGAGTAGTTCGAGCCGTTATTGTAGCTGATCTGGGCGAGCACGACCCTGACATTATCCTGGGCGGTGAAGGTCAGCGGGAAGGTGCCGCTCCGCATGGTGCCTTCCTCGGGCAGGAGGTTGATGACGCCGGGTAGGGTGTTATCGAAGCGCACGTAGACGGTCTTCTCGTCGCCTGAGAGATCCGGGTCCGGGTTGACCGATACGAGGTCCTTGGTGTCCACCGCGCGCACGATGATCCTGAAGTCGCCGGCGTGGCCCGCGAAATCGGACAGGGCGTACAGCTCGCCGCCATCGTTGAGCACCTGGCTCCAGAGCGAGGTGCCGGTCACCGGGTAGAAGCTGTTCGGGGCCACCGGAGCGTACAGGCTGCCGGACGCTAGGCTCCGCCAGCTCTCGGTAGCGCCGGAGCGCGCGACGAGGGCCATCTCCACCGAATGGAGCCGGTCGTCGTCGGTGGCGGTGCCCTGTACCTTGATCGAGCCGGTGATCACGTACGGCGCGTCGGAGGCGTTCTGGTCGCCGGGGGAGATGATGGTCGATATCTCCGGGTAGTCGCCGTCCAGGTCCACGTCGAGGTAGTAGGAGCCGACCGCCGGATGGTCCGGGTCGGCGCCGAAGGCCGGGCTCAGGCTCGCGTTGCCCGCCTCGTCGACAGCCTTGATCCTGAAGGGTACACGGTAGACGTTGGTGCTCACTTCGTAGCCGTAGTCGGTATTTGCGAAGGAGCCGGCGTCGAGCTCGTAGCTCCAGTTGTAGGTATCGTTGAGCTTATTCTCTTCGCCGGGTTTCTCGAGGACGAGGTAGACCTCTTTGAGGAGGATGTTGTCCTTGGCCTGCCCGCGCAATACGGGATAGCCGTTGATGCTCGAGCCCTTGGCCGGCGAACTGAAGGCCAGGTCGTGCGGCGGGGTGCGATCTATCGTGACGACGATGTTGTAGAGGGCTTCCTTACTGCCGGAATCCCTGACCCGAGCCTTGATCGTATAGGTACCGTCCGTCGGCACGAGGGCGCTCGTCAGGTTGAAGCTCCACGTGACGTCCTGCGTGCCCACTCCGGATAGGATCGTAGCGGTTTGGTAGTCGAAGACGCCGTTGATCGAGACGGCCACCTCCGAAACGTTCGTGGTGCCGTACGACTTGGCCATGCCGCTTATCACGATCGGATCGCCGCCCTCGTAGTCGCCGGGCTTCGGGTCGCTTATCTCGACGTACGGCACGTCCGCGTCGATGGTGAAGGGGACCCAGTCGGAGGTGCGTACATTCCCGTCGCCGTCGGTGGCGCGGATGCGAAGGTCGTAGGAGGCCACGTCGAGCGCGCCGAAGCCGGAGTCGGGGAAGCTTTCATAAAGCACTTTCGAGGACCAGTTGACAACCCGGCCCGTGCCGCTGACCTCCAGATTTCCGTCAGCGCCTTCGTCGCCGGGGATCGCGTCGGAATACCATCCGGATACTTGGGCCCCGCTCCTGAACTGCAATTCGATGAGCGAGACGCCGTTGGCGTCCTGCACGATGCCCATGGCCTTGGCGCTCTTGGACAGCAGGTTGACGGCCTTGCCCTGCTCCGGGTTCGAGATGGTGATGATCGGCAGGTTCGAGCTCTGGTCGAAGCTGTAGCCTATGAGCCAGGCGTCGGCGTAGCCGGTGCCGGGCTGGTAGCGGCGGGCGCCGGCGGCCTGGGCCAGGGTGATGCCGTTGGCGCTGGTCGCCGAGCCGGTCTCGAGGGCGTGGAGCTCCTCGACGGTGGCGCCGAGGTTGGCGTTGAGGGCCTTGAGCTCGTCGAGGCGGTAGAACTGGACGTTGGTGTTGCCCGAGCGGTCCCAGGCGCGGACGTAGATATAGCCGATCTCCGCGCCGCTCTCGCCGAGCAGCGAGCTGGTGTCCAAGCGCAGGGCGAAGGAGTTGGTGCCGATCGAGGCGTCATCGGGCGAGGTGTAGAGCAGGGTCTTGTTCGAGTCGTAGACGTAGACGCGGACCTTGCGTATGCCGAACTGGTCGGCCGCGCTACCCTTGATGTCTATGGTGCCGTAGAGGGCGTCGGAGGCGGTGCCCTCGTCTTTAGACGGGACGGTCAGGAGCACGGTCGGCGGCTTGTTGTCGAAATACAGCACGAAGCGGGTGGTGGAGGCCTTGCCGGCGGTGTCGGTAACGGTGACGGTGAAGTCCTTGTCGCCGTCGAGGTAGTCGGTGGTGACGACGGTGGCGCTCCAGCTCTGGGCCGCGGCGTCTATCGTGGCGTCCAGCCTGATCGTGGCGCTGTTATCCTCGAACGATAGCGCTACGGAGGCTAGGCCGAGGTCGTCGGAGGCTTTTCCGCGTAGGGTTATGGTGCCGCGGACGTAGTCTCCGTTGACGAGGGTTCGCGGGGTTCCGCCTTCCTCGACCTCGGAGACTGAGATGCTCGGTACCGCGGTGTCGACTTGGCCTCCGAGCCCGAAGAGGGGGCTCTTGCAGGAAGCGGCCAGGGAGGCCATGAAAAGCACAGAAAGCGCTAGCGCGCCGCGGATTACGAGCGACCCAGTCGTCGTTTTCATACCAACTCCCTACACGGACGGTATCGGCGCGCATGCGCCCGATTCTACTATCGGCACAATGCCGGCAGGCGAAAACTTGGGTCTTCTATTTAATACAATATCACACAGCGACCTATTTGTCGATATCGACAAATATGTACCATGATAAAGTGTAGTTTGAAGGATGGAGAAAACAATTCGACAAATACGTCGATGCGACGAAATTGTCGAATTGTTTTATTTGCTTGTGTAGATTAGGTTTATGCAGCGGGAAAACAAATTCATGCAGACTTTTGCGTCGTCTCCACCGCGGTGGGCTACCGTCTGCACGATGCCGAACGCCGAAGCGAGCGACTTGAGCGAATAGCTGGGCAGGCCCGAGATGGCCGTCTTCGCTATAGCTATAGTATCATACGCCGGATTCGGCGGGTTTTCAAGCCCGGCGCGGGCGGTTTCCGCCCTGAGGAAGCCGAGGTCGAACGGGGCGTTATGGGCGACGAGTATCGAGCCGTCGATGAAGGGCAGGAAGCGGGCGGCGGCCTCGGCGAAGCTCGGGGCCCCGGAGACGGCCAGGTCGTCGATGCCGTGGATGGCGCTGACTTCCGGAGGTATCGGCCGGCCCGGATGGATCAGGGTCTCGAACGAGCCGTCCTCGATCGCGCGCCACGGCTGGCCGTCCGGTCCGGACTCGTCCAGGGCCATCCGGAACGCGACGGCGCCTATCTCGACGACGCGGTCGCGCTCTGGGGACAGGCCCGTCGTCTCGAAGTCGAACGCGACGAAGCGAACGCGCCCGACGGCGGAGAACAGGGCGTCGACGTCGTCGATCGAAAGCCTCGAGGCGCCATGGGCGCCATCGCCGCGCCTCGACGGGCCGGTCCCCGCCCGGCCTGAGGATCGCCCCTCGCCCGGACGGGAGCCGTAGCCGCGACGGCCGTAGGGGCTCAACCGATCACTTTCTTGATGTCGGCCAGGATAGCGTCGACCTTGGCGTTCGAAGCCTTCCTGGCGGCGGCGAGCCCCTCCGGGCCCACCGCGGTGCGGGCGAGCACGTAGTACTTGATCTTAGGCTCGGTGCCGCTCGGGCGCACGGTGACGAGGGTGCCGTCCTCCAGGTACCACTGGATCACGTCGCTCGTCGGCAGCTTTACCGTCTCCGCCTTGCCGGGGCCGCCTGCGACGCTCCAGGCCTTGCCGGTCTTGATATCGCGGATGCGCTCGACCGGTATGCCGCCGAGGGTCTTGGGCTGGTCGGCGCGGTAGGCGTCCATGATGCCGCGCATCACGTCCATGCCGGTCGGCCCCTCGAAATACTTGTTGACGCCGCGCTCCTCGTGGAAGCCGTGCTCGACGAACAGCTCGTCCAGGCGCTGGAGGAGGCTCTTGCCCTTGGAGCGCCAGTACATGGTCATTTCGGCGGTCATCGCGGCGGCCGAGATGCCGTCCTTGTCGCGGACCTCGTCCTCGACGAGGTAGCCGTAGCTCTCCTCGGTGGCGTAGACGAAATCGAGCCCGTCGCGCTCGAAGCGGCGCATCGTGTCGGCTATCCACTTGAAACCGGTCAGGCAGTCGTGGCACTCGGCGCCGTAGGCGCGGGCTATGCGCGCCTGCAGTTCGGTGGTGACGATGCTCTTTATCGTCGCCGGTCGCTTGGGCATGCGGCCGAGCTCCTTCAGGGACAGGAGGATATAGTCGGCGTGGAGGGCGCCGAGCTGGTTGCCCGTGATCAGGGCGAAGCCGCCTTTGCCGTCTGGCACAGCGATGCCGAGCCGGTCGGCGTCGGGGTCGGTGGCCATGACGACGTCGGCCTTGACTTTCGCGCCGAGTTCCAGCGCCATCTTGAGAGCGGCCGACTCCTCCGGGTTCGGGTAGGAGACAGTCGGGAAGTCCCCGTTCGGCTCGCGTTGCTCCGGCACGGTGACGACCGACAGACCGAGCTCGCCCATGACGCGCTCGAAGGGCATGGCCCCGGTGCCATGGAGCGGGGTGTAGACCACCTTGACGTCCTTGGCCATGGTTTTGATCAGCTCGGGCCTGAATAACCTAGACTTGACCATGGCGACGTACGGGTCGTCGATCTCCTTGTCGATCATGACGAGGAGGCCCTTGGCGATGGCCTCGTCCCTGGGCATCGACTTGATCGTCTTCACGGCGTTCACCCGGTCGATGATGCCCGTGTCGTGGGGGGAGGTGACCTGGGCGCCGTCGTTCCAGTAGGCCTTGTAGCCGTTGTAGGCCGGGGGGTTGTGGCTCGCGGTGACGACCACGCCCGTGTCGGCGCCGAGCTTCCTGATCGCGTAGGACAGCTCGGGGGTCGGCCGTAGCGAGGTGAACAGGTAGGCCTTGATGCCGTTGGCCGCGAAGATCAGAGCCGTGTCGAGCGCGAACACGTCCGAGTAGCGGCGCGAGTCGTAGGCGACGCAGGCGGACAGGCTCTTGCCGCCAACGGTCGCGTTCAGGTAGTCGCACATGCCCTGGGTCGCGCGGCGGACCACGAGCGAGTTCATGCGGTTGTAGCCGCCGCCGATCACGCCGCGAAGGCCACCGGTGCCGAATTCTAGGTCGCGGTAGAAGCGGTCCTCGAGCTCCGCATAGTCTTTGGCCTCGATCAGGGCCTCGACCTCGGCCTTGAAGCTCGGGTCGCTCTCCTTGGCGATATAGTCGCGCGCTCGTTCCAATATGGTATTCGTATCCATCATCGTTCCCCTTTCGGTCGGTCGTTCCAAATATAGCTTCCGGCGGTAGCTAAGTGAAGCCTGGCGCTAGTAAGAATATCCCAGGAGGGGCGGCACGTCGGCCATCGAGGCGGCGATCACGACGGCCCCGGCGTCGCGTAGCTCCGCCTCGCCGCGGAAGCCCCAGGCCGCCCCGACGGGCAGCATGCCGGCCGCCACGGCCGTCCTCATGTCCACGTCCGAGTCGCCGACGAAGGCGCACTCGCGGGGGGTAACGCCGCAGGCCGTCGCGGCCTCGAGCGCTCCCGTCGGGTCCGGCTTGAACGGCTGACCGTCGCGGCCGCCGCGTACGAGCGCGAAGCGAAGGCCGGGGAACAGGGCGCCGATCACGCGCGCCGCGATGGGCTCTGGCTTATTCGAGACGACGGCCAGGGCCGCTCCGGCATCGGACAGCGACCGCAGCGCCTCGATGGTCCCGGGGTAGGGACGGGATTCTCCGGCGCCGGCCGCCTCGTACAGGACGAAGGCTTCCTGGTATAATCGTTCCAGGTCGGCCGACGCCTCCGCCGGCGTGGCGCTCCGTACCAGGTTCGCGAACCCGCGGCCGACCATGGTCCTGAACGCCTCGGTCGGGTGCTCGGGCCAACCTTTGGAGCGCAGGAAGCCGTTCATGATCGACGCTATGTCGCCGAGCGTGTCGACCAGGGTGCCGTCGAGGTCGAATAGGAAAGCCTTGATCATGGGCGTTCGATCCTTATGGTAGGTATGTGCCGCTAAGAGTACGGATTATGCCGTAGGCGGTCAACCGTGGCTCTGGCTCGGGTATCGCGGAGGAGGGGCTCATGGGAAAGCAGACGGACGGCGGGGGCGAGGCCTTCGACCGATTCTTTCGGGAACTGTTCGGGGGACGATGGGACGGCCTACGCGAGGCGCTCCTCGCGCCCGGCGACGCGATCGACTACGCCGACGGCCTTCGGGAGCCGTATCGGCTCGACTCGGCCTCGGTAGCCGCCGCTCGTCGCTTGCTCCTGCCCGACGACGGCGAGATTCTCGACGCCTGCGCCGCCCCGGGCGGCAAGAGCCTGGTCATCGCGTCGCGGATGGGGCCGAGCGCGCGGCTTCTGGCCAACGAATTGTCGAGCGACAGGCGCCGCCGCCTATCCGACGTGCTCGACCGCTACCTGCCCGATGAGGCGAGGGCCAGGGTGACGGTGTCCGGCTTCGACGCGGCGGCCGCCGGGGGCAGGGCTTCGGAGCGGGGCCGCTTCGGGGCTATCCTGCTTGACGCGCCGTGCTCGAGTGAGCGCCACGTGCTACGCGACGAGGGGGCCCTGGCCGCGTGGAGCCCGGCGCGCGTCAAGTTCCTGGCCAGGAGGCAATGGTCCCTCTTGTCGAGCGCCTTCCTCCTGTTGGCGCCGGGCGGATGCCTGGTCTACGCGACCTGCGCCCTGTCGCCCGCGGAGAACGATGGCCCGATGCGTCGCCTGATCGAGAAGTACGAAGGCCTGGCCGAACTCGATCCACCGGAAGCCGAGGCAGGCGCCGAGCGGACCGAGTACGGGATCCACTACCTTCCCGACGTCGCCTCGGGAGCCGGACCGCTCTACGTGGCCAGGATACGCAAGCGCTCAGTCTGACGCGAGGTCCTCTTCCTTGCCGCCGGCCTTCTTGAAGGCCTGTTCCTTCACTTCGATCTGGGCGCGCAGGGCCTCGATGTTGTCTATGGTCTCGCGGACGGCCGGGGAATCCTTGCCGACGCTCTTCTGGCCCTTCTCGACGAGTACCTCGTAGACCTCGGCGCCGAGCCTGGCGGTCAGTTTCTCGGCCTGGTTGCGCAGCTGGACCACCTCGAGCTTGAGCACGCCTTTCTCGCCCCATTCCTGGGCCTTGTCGCCGGCCTGCCTGGCTAGCTCTTTCGACGCGCTGATTCCCTGGTCGACGAGTTGCTTCATGCGCTCGGAAAACGTCATTCAATGCTCCTTGTCGTTCATGATGATGCTCTCAACTAAAATCGCCCGGAAACAGTAAAAAATCAATGACGTATCCACGGTATCGTGCTATCTTGACAAGGGCTCGGCTAGGCACTATATCTAGCTGTCGTTTGGTATTTGGATACTATAACTGGTATATGTACAATAGCAAGAATCGTACCAAGTCGTGCGCCGCCGTTGTTCCCGTTGTTCGATTCTGTGGAGGTTTAAAAAAAATGAGGTGCCCTCACTGCGGATCGATGGATGATCGGGTCACGGACTCACGCACGCTCGCCAACGGAGAGAGCATCAGGCGGCGCCGCGAGTGCCTGTCCTGCGGCTTCCGTTTTACGAGCTACGAGCGTATCGAGGAAAAGCCGCTGATGGTGGTCAAGCGTGACGGACGGCGGGAGCCCTTCGACCGGCAGAAAATGGAACGAGGACTCCAGCGCGCCCTCGAGAAGCGCCCGGTCTCCCAGATGACCATTGAGAACATCCTCAACGAGATAGAGGACGACGCGGCCATGCTCGGCAAGGGCGGCAACGAGGTCCAGAGCTCGGCGCTCGGCGAGATGACCCTGCACAAGCTCTACGACCTGGATAAGGTCGCGTACATCCGTTTCGCCAGCGTGTATAGGAAATTCGAGACCATGGACGAGTTCATGCAAGAGATCGAGCGGCTAGAGAACGCTCGCGAGGGAGAGTGAGATGGCTGAGACGCAACAGGTCTTCCCCGAGTGGCGCAGCTTCCTGAAGGCCGAGGACGGACAGGGGCGCTACGTCGCCAAGCGCTCCGGTAGCGTCGAGCGCTACGATCGTAGCCGCATCGAGTCCGCCATCGAGAAGGCGTTCAAGGCCGTCAAGGGTGTCGCCGACAAGGACCTGGTCCAGCGTATCGCCGCCGACGTCGAGTCGCGACTTGCGTTGATGCTCTCGGGGCGCCACCCGAACTCGATCCCGGCGATCGAGGAGATCCAGGATCTCGTCGAGACGGCGCTCATAGAGGCGAAAGAGGCCCAGGTCGCCCGCGCCTATATCCTGTACCGCGCCAAACGCGAGGCCGTCCGCGACGCCCAGCGGCTGATGCTCGACATCAATACGACGATGGACGGCTATCTCGCCCAGGTTGACTGGCGGGTCAAGGAGAACGCCAACGTCAACTACTCGCTCGGCGGCCTCGTGCTGCACAATTCCGGTACCGTCACGGCGAACTATTGGCTCAAGAACATCTATCCCGGAGAGATCGCCGAGGCCCACCGCGAGGCCGATTTCCATATACACGACCTATCCATGTTCTCAGGTTACTGCGCCGGCTGGTCGCTCCGACAGCTGATCAACGAGGGCCTGGGCGGCGTGCCTGATAAGATCACCAGCTCGCCGGCCAAACACCTGTCGACTCTCGTCCAGCAGATGGTCAACTTCATGGGCATCCTGCAGAACGAGTGGGCCGGCGCCCAGGCCTTCTCGAGCTTCGATACCTACCTGGCCCCCTTCGTCAAGGCCGACGCCATGAGCCCGGACTCGGTCAAGCAATGCGTCCAGAGCTTCATCTTCGGCGTCAATACGCCGAGCCGCTGGGGTAGCCAAGCGCCGTTCACGAACATCACCCTCGACTGGACCTGCCCGGCCGACCTGCGCGACCGACCGGCCGTCGTCGGAGGCAAGGAGCAGGCCTATACCTACGGCGACTGCCAGCCCGAGATGGACGTGATCAACCGCGTGTTCATCGAGCTGATGCTCGGCGGCGACGCGGACGGCCGCGGCTTCCACTATCCGATACCGACCTACAACATCACCCGCGATTTCGACTGGGACTCGGACAACGCGAGGCTCCTCTTCGAGATGACGGCCAAGTACGGCACGCCGTATTTCCAGAACTTCGTCAACTCGGACCTCGATCCCGGCGATGTGCGCTCGATGTGCTGCCGCCTCCAGCTCGATAAGCGGGAGCTTCGAAAGCGCGGCGGCGGCCTGTTCGGCTCGGACGAGCTGACCGGCTCGATCGGCGTCGTCACCCTGAACATGCCGCGCCTCGGCTACCTGGCCGACGGCAAGAGCGACTTCTACCGCAGGCTCGACCGGCTGATGGACCTGGCCGCCAAGAGCCTATCGATCAAGCGCAAGGTATGCTCGAGGCTGCTCGAGGGCGGGCTCTTCCCGTATACTAGGCGCTACCTGCGCACCTTCGACAATCACTTCTCGACCATAGGCCTCGTCGGCATGAACGAGTGCTGCCTGAACTTCATGGGCAAGAGCATCGCCGAGCCCGATGGCAAGGCCTTCGCCGAGGAGGTCCTCGAGCACATGCGCAAGCGCTTGCAGGACTACCAGGTCGACACGGGCGAGCTGTTCAACCTGGAGGCGACCCCGGCCGAGAGCACCTCGTATCGCTTGGCCAAGCACGACCGCAAGCGCTATCCCGATATCATATCGGCCGGTGCGGAGGAGCCGTACTACACCAACTCGACCCAGCTGCCCGCCGATTTCACCGACGACCTGTTCGACGCGCTCGACCACCAGGAATCGCTACAGTCGAAGTACACCGGGGGCACGGTGTTCCACGTTTTCCTCGGCGAGGCCGTCGACGACTGGCGGGCGCTCCGCGACCTCGTCAAGACGGTGGCCGCCCGCTACCGCATACCCTACTATACGATATCGCCGACCTTCTCGGTCTGCCCCGTCCACGGCTACATCTCCGGCGAGCATTTCAGCTGCCCGAAGTGCAAGGCCGAGAAAGAGGCTCGGATCAGGGAAGAGATATCCGTGCTCGAGAACGAACTGAACGGCCCGTCCTGACAGGCGCCGCCGATATATGTACTGACATCCTGGGAGGGAACGATGGAGACGAGGGAGAGCAAAGAGGCAAGGCTGGCGGCCCTCAAGGCCGAGCTACTGTGCGTCGAGGGGACGACCACCGAGGTGTACAGCCGCATCGTGGGCTATTACCGTTCGGTCAAGAACTGGAACGCCGGCAAGCGGGCCGAATTCGGCAAGCGCCGGGAATACGCCTTTCCCTCAGTCGCCCAGTCAGCCGTCGAGCCGGCCGTTCAGCCCGTTCAGCCCGCCGACGCGCTCCTGGGCTCGACCAGGTCCGGCGCGCCTTCGTCATACATGCTATTCACGAGAGCCGCCTGCCCGAACTGTCCGCCGGTGCGCGACTACCTCCGCTCGAGCGGCCTCCCCGGCGTGGTCGTCGACGTCGATACCGAGGAAGGCCTCGAGCTGGCCAGGCGCTACGAGGTCATGTCGACGCCGACCGCCATCCTGATGGGCTCGGGCGGCGAGCAGCTCGGTAGGGCCCACGCCCGCTCCCAGCTCGAGCGGCTGGTCAAGCCTGAGCTCGAACTCGAGGTGGCGACGGCGTAGCGATGCGCCTGGGCATACAGAAGACCAGCCTCGTCGATTTCCCCGGACGCGTGGCCGCCGTGCTGTTCACGGCCGGTTGCCCATTCCGTTGCCCGTATTGCCATAACCCCGAACTGGTCGAGGTGAGCTGCGATGGGGATACCGAGGGTGACGGCCTCTCGTCGGTAGAGGAGGCTCTGGCCTTCATCGAGCACCGCAAGCCGGTGCTATCGGGCGTGGTCATCTCCGGCGGCGAGCCGACGATCCATGCGGAGCTACCGGCCTTGGCCGCCGCCGTCAAGCGGCTTGGGTTGTTCGTCAAGCTCGACACGAACGGTTGCTATCCCGAACGCATCGCGGCTGTCGGCGCCGACTACGTAGCGATGGACCTGAAGACGACCCCGGAGCGATACGGCGAGCTGTGGCCCGGAGCGCCGGCCGACGCGGCCGATAGGATCAGGACCGCCGTGCGCGCGGTGCGCGGCTCGGGGGCGGAGTACGAGTTCAGGATTACCTGCGCCCCCGAGTTCGTCTCCGAGATCGAGGCCGAGGCGATCGCCAGGCTGCTCGAGCCCGACGACGCCGTCTACCTGCAACGCTACCGTCCGGGGCGCACGCTCGACCCGGCCTGGGCGGCCAAGGTCTCTCCGTACCCCGACGAGCGGTTGGAACGCATTCTGGCCATCGTCCGACGAGCAGCTCCCAAGGCTAGGCTCAGGGGCTTCTGAGCCATTCCGTCGCCGCGTCCGCGATGCCGTCGTAGTCGTCGGCCCCGAACCAGCGCACGCCCGGGATGGCCCTCATGAAGGTGAGCTGCCGCTTGGCGTAGCGCCTCGTATGCAGCTTGATCGCCTCGGCCACGGCGCGAACGTCACGCCTCCCGTCCGGCCCCATGGGAGCGTCCAGGAACTCGGCGTAGCCTATCGCCTTCATGCCCGGGGAGTCGCGCCCATAGCCGGCCGCCAGCAACCCGTCCACCTCCCGCTCGAGGCCCGAGGCGAGCATCGCGTCGACGCGGGCCCCGACGCGCGCGTATAGTTCATCCCGCGGGCGGTCGAGGCCGACGACCAGGCAGTCCCAACGAGGGCGCGGTTCGCTCGGCGGCGCGAAGCTCGACAGCGGTCGGCTCGAGTAGCGGTAGACCTCGAGCGCCCGCGTCATCCGGTACAGGTCGGCCGGCGCTATGCGGGCAGCCGATTCCGGGTCGACGGCCTCGAGTTCGGCGCGCAGAGCCGCCGGCCCGCGAACGGACAGCTCGCGCTGGAGTTCGGCACGTATCGCCCCGTCCGCGGGAGGAGCCGGAGGCGGGCCGTAGATGAAGCTTTTCACGTAATATGCGGTACCGCCCGATAGGACGGGGAGGGCGCCCTCGGCGCTGGCCCTTTCGCAGGCCTCGTCGGCCATGCGGCAGAACTCGCCGACCGAGAACGGCTCGGACGGGTCGAGTATGTCGATGAGCTCGTGCCTCGTCCCGAGCCGCTCGGCCGGGCTCGGCTTGGCGCTGCCTATATCGAGGCCGCGGTAGACCTGGGCGGAGTCGGCGGATATGACGACGACCGGCTTCCGAGGAAGCCGGTCGTCTCGTTGGAGGCGCTCGATGGTCGCCGTCTTGCCGACGGCCGTCGGGCCGAAGAGTACGAGTACCTTACTCGAAGCGGTACTCAATCTGGTTGCCGAACACCTGGCGCATGGACAGGGAGACTACCTTGCCGTTATTTTTCTCGACCTCGGGGGTCTTGAGAACGGCCAGCTGGTACGATCGCTTGTTGACGGCGACCGTGAATTCGTACGCGTTGCCGTCGTACTCGAAAAGATCCTCTAGCGGCATGCTCATAGCTCCCCTCCGAAAGACTGCCCATCGGCGTTAGCCGTGGGCTCCTCGCGTAGCGTTTCATCGATCTTGGCGATCAGCCGCTCCGCCACCGCGCCCATATCTGGGTTCACGGAAGGGAGGGCGCTCGCGTCGATCCGTTCCCTATATAGCTCGTCGACCAGGAATATCCCGGCAAGTATCGAGGCCTTGAGCGGGTCGTCGACCTTCGACGATGACCGTACGGTCTCGATCTTGGAGCGCAGGTACGCGATCAGGGACTCGACGTACTCGCGGCTCTCATCGGTCTGGATGACGAACGAGGCGCCGAGCAGCTCTACGCGAACCGTCTCGACCGTCATCCTAAAAAATGTCTAGCGCGTCGGAGCCGTCCGTCGAGGCAGCTTGCGGCTCGGTCTCCGGAGAGGGCTCGTCGATATCGGGCTCCACCGGCGCGCTTTCGGCTCGGGCTGGCGGCTCTACCGAACGGCCGGCCGGCTGGGCTACGGCCTCGTGTACCGCGTCCTCGAACGAGTCGAGCTTGCGCAGGGCCTCGATGATGCCCTGCTCGATCCTCGACTGATCCTTCTGGAATTCGGATACGAGGCCCTCGAGCTCGGCTACGCGGCTCTCCGCGGCCGACAGTCCCGAACGCATCGAGGCATTCTCGGCGCGGAGCGCGGCGATGAGGGCCACGGCCTTCTCGACGCGCGACTCGAGCGCGCGTACCTGCTCGAGACTTATCATGCGTCTAGGCCCGTACCGACTTGACGCGCTCGACGATGGCCTTGAACGCGGCGGGATCGCGCACGGCTATGTCGGCCAGGACCTTGCGGTCGATCGCCATGTCGGCCTTAGCGGCAGCCTCGATGAAGCGGCTGTAGGTGATGCCCTCGGCCCTGCACGCGGCATTGATGCGCGTGATCCATAGGGCGCGGAAGGTCGGCTTCTTGTCGCGGCGATCGCGATAGGCGTACGACAGGGCCTTGGCGACCGCGTCCTTCGCGGTCTTATGGTTGGTGGACCTGCGTCCGTAGTATCCTTTGGCAAGCTTGAGGATCTTCTTGCGGTGATCCTTTCGCCTGGTGCCGTCAACTGCTCTGGGCATTGCTATTCTCCTTGGAAAATATGAACCGGCCGTCGGGGAAAGGTCCTCGTCGACCGGCGCGCCGTAGCGGCGCCGAGCCTCATCCTATCGTCGAGTCCGCCGGCGGCCCTAACGGGGGAAAGGCCGCTTGTCGGATTAACCGTAGGGGAGAAGCTTCTTCTTGATCTGATATACGGGGCCGGAGGCCACGAAGCCGGCCTTGCGTAGCTTGCGCTTGCGCTTCGAACTCTTCTTGGTGAGGATATGGCGAAGGTTCATCTTCTTGTACTTGACCTTGCCGTCCGCGCTCAGCGTATAGCGTTTAGAGGCAGCCCTCTTCGTCTTCATCTTAGGCATTACGATCCATCCTTCAGGCTTTGGTCTCTGGTGCGGCGTCCGGCTGGGGCCGCTGAGGCTCGGGCTTCTTGACCGCCGGAGCCTTCGGTATAAGCATCATCGACATGAAGCGCCCTTCCATTCTAGGAGGACTCTCCATGGCGTATATTCCTTCGATCTTGGTCAGCACGCTCTTCAGGACTTCCTCGCCTATCTCGGTATGGGCGAGCTCGCGGCCCCTGAAGCGTATGGTCACCTTGACCTTGTTGCCCTCGAGCAGGAACGTGCGCACGTGCTTGGACTTGAAGTCCAGGTCGTGGTCGTCGATCTTGGGCTGCATTCGGACTTCTTTGATCTTGACGATCTTCTGGTGCTTACGGTTATCCTTGAGCTTCTTTTCCTGCTCGAACTTGAATTTGCCGTAGTCGAGTATCTTGCAGACCGGCGGGTTCGATTGCGGCGCTATCTCGACGAGGTCGAGACCGAGCTCCTTGGCCATCCTGAGGGCATCAGCCGTCTGAAGGACGCCCTTCTGTTCTCCGGCATCGTCGATTAACCGTACTTCACGGACCCTGATCTGTTCGTTGGTCCGCAGATTCTTATTGTCCGCCAATGGACCTCCTTCGGCTTACCCTGCAAATATCTATAGTGCTGAACATTGTAGCATAGAGCCACTGGTCGAGTCAAAGGGTGCGCCGCTTCAGCGTAGGGTGGACGCTATCGCGAATGTAAGAAGCTCGTAAGCTACGCATTTGACAGCCATAGTTCAGCGTAGTATCGTTACACTATGATCGAAAATGTTCAAGAGGAGCCTTCGAACCTGTCCGCAGTCTGCGCGGATGCCGTCATAGGCTATCGCGAGGCTGGAAAGGCCGTTCAGGCACCCGCCATACGCAAGGTAATCGAATCGGTGCTCAGGCAGAAGATCGAGCATGTGTCGGCCCTTCGACCCTTGGACGCCCTGTTCTCCGGCTCGCTCGAACGCTTGTCGATACCCTCCGGGGCCGAGCCCGAGGACGTGCTTCGACACCTGGTCTCCCACGAGACGGGCTTCGCGGCATCGCTCGATTCGTTTTCCGCCTCGCTCGACGACCTGGAAGCTAGGCAATCGGTCAAGGGCATCGCCGATTGTAGCAGGAAATTCGCTAGCTGGGCCCAGGATCACCTCGACCTACTCGCGATGTTCTAGCGCCCTTCCGGCGACCCTTGCCTCGCGGGCGTCGGCGTGGTAGCCTTCGCGCATGTACGTTTTCGCCATGCTTTCGATGCCTCTCTCGTTCATGGCCGTCTCCGCCTGGACTTTCAGCGTCGGCGACAAGAGCGGTCGCGCCTTCGCGCGCGGGCTCCTGTTCGGCCTGCCCGCGGCCCTCGTCTGGGTCCTCGTTCGCCGGCTGCTGATGCCCGTATGGGGTTCTCCCGTCCTGGCCATCATCTTCTTCGCTAGGTATTGGGCGCTGCCGCTCGGTTTGACGACGCTAGCCTACGCGGCGGCGGTCGGCTTCTCGAGCGTCGCTCGCGACGGAGAGTACGACCGCCTCGTATCGTTCTTCATGGGCTCATTATCGGTCTTCGGCGTCGCCCACGCCATATCGTCATGGGGGGGCCGGAGCGCCGTATTCTCCATCTACCTACCCTTGATGCTCGTCGCCACGGCCCTGGCCTTTCCGTACCTGTTGGAGGAAGCGGTCAAGGACGGCATGCCAGGCGCGCTCAAGCCGCTGGCCCTGGCGACGCTCGGTTGCGTCGTAGCGGCGTTCGGGACGGCCTTCTTTTTCATGAGGCTGGAATGGCTGGGGTACCTGACGTCGGCGCTGTACACGGCCGGCGCCACGGCGCTCGGTCTATCCAGGCTACTGCGAGCTCCCCACGGCGCTCGGCGCGGCGAGGCATGGGACCAGCGGGGCTCGAACCCACCACCTACGGCTTAGAAGGCCGTTGCTCTATCCAGATGAGCTATGATCCCGGAGGTCGGGACGGGGGGATTCGAACCCCCGATATCCAGCTCCCAAAGCTGGCGCCTTAGCCGCTAGGCTACGTCCCGGTCAAGGGTATTGTATAAGCCGCGCTCCGATCGTTTGTCAATGAGCGCCGCTATCCTTCGCGCCGAGGCCGCCCGGCCCGCGGCCTCGGCGCGAGCCTGTTTTTCTTGACAACTCCTGGAATAGGTTTCATCATTCGAGGACTTAGTACGAAACGGTTCTACTGTTCCGTCGGGGGCTCGGCCGCGTCGAACGACGTCGCGAAGGGCCTCCAACCTTCCTTAAGGAGCGAGTCTATGGCCTACACGACCGACCTCATCAGGAACGTGGCCCTAGCGGGCCACGGTAGCACGGGTAAGACGAGCCTGCTCGAACATATCCTCTTCAGCGCCGGCGCCATCCAGAAGCCGGAATTGCTCGAATCCGGTAAGACGGTGAGCGATTACGCTGAGGAGGAGATCGAGCGAAAGATTTCTGTACACGCGGCGCTCGCGCACGCGATCGTCGGAGACGTAAAGATCAACCTGCTGGATACCCCCGGATCGTCCGATTTCATCGGGGACGTGATCCTGGCCTTGAGGTCCTGCGAGTCGGCCGTCGTATTGCTCGGCGCCAGGGCCGGCGTGCAGATCGAGACCATCAAGATCTGGCGCAATCTTGAGGGCCGTGCCAAGCCGCGGATGCTGTTCGTCAATAAGCTGGACGAGGATAGGGCCTCGTTCTCCGGCGCCTTAGCCGACGTGAAAGAGAAATTTAAGCAGGCCCCCGTGGCCATAACCATACCGATGGGCGAGGGCGCCGACTACAAGGGCGTCATCGACGTGCTCAACCAGAAGGCCTATCCGACGCCGGCGTCGCACGACCAGAAGGAGGCGGCGGTCGCGATCCCCGCCGAGTACGCCGCGGCCGTGGCCGAAGCGCGCGCCGCCCTGTCCGAGGCAGCGGCCGAGGGCGATGACGAGCTGATGGAGAAATACCTGTCCGAGGGCGAGCTGGCTCAGGGCGAGATCGTCAAGGGCCTGGCCGAGGCCCTGGCAGGCAACCGCGTCGTGCCGGCCTTCGCCGGCGCCGCCACCAAGAACTCCGGCGTCGCGGCTCTGATCGACTTTTTCGTCGCCATCGCGCCCGACCCGTCCAAGCTGTCGACGGAGCATGCCAAGACGGCCGACGGCGGCGAGACCGTCATGGACGTCGACGAGAAGGGACCCTTGGCCGCACTCGTGATCAAGACCCAGATCGACCAGTTCTCCGGAAGGCTATCGTACCTGAAGGTGGTACGCGGCGTGCTAGCCTCCGATACCGAGTACCTGAACGTGCAGGAGAACAAGAAGGAGAAGGCGGGCAAGCTCTATACCGCCCAGGGCAAGAAGCTCGAGGAGGTCCAGGAACTGCGCGCCGGCGACATCGGCATCCTGGCCAAGAGCCCGTCGCTCAAGACGAACGAGACCATCTCCGCGCCAGACGCGCCGGTGTCGTTCCTGCCGCTCCGGCTGCCCCAGCCTATCCACGCCATCGCGATCAGCGCCGTGTCCAAGAAGGAAGAGGATAAGCTGTCGGAGCTACTCCACAAGGCTTCGGAGGAGGATAAAACCTTCACGATACGCTTCGACTCGGAGACCAAGGAGACGGTGATCGCCGGCATGGGCGAGCTACACCTGAATATCATCCTCCATAAGGTCAAGGCTTCGCAGAAGATCGACGTGGAGACCCGCGTGCCGCGCGTCGCGTACCGCGAGACGATCACCAAGCACTCGGGCGGCGAGTATACCCACAAGAAGCAGACCGGCGGACACGGCCAATACGCCCGCGTGGTGATGGAGGTGGAGCCCCTGCCGCGCGGCGAGGGCTACAAGTTCGAGAACAAGGTCTTCGGCGGCGCGGTGTCCAAGGGTTTCATCCCCGGCATCGAGAAGGGCATCCACCAGGCGATGGAGTTCGGCACGATAGCCGGTTACCCGGTCGTCGACGTTAAGAGCATGTTGACGGACGGCAAGGAGCACCCGGTCGACTCGTCCGAGATGGCGTTCAAGATCGCCGCGCGCGGCGCGTTCCGCGAGGCCTGCAAGGCCGCCGGCGCCACCCTGCTCGAGCCGATCATGAGGCTGGCCGTCTTCGTCGACGAGAAATACCTCGGCGACGTGATGTCCGACCTGTCGGGCCGCCGCGGCCGCATCTCCGGCCAGGAGCCGATAGGCGGCGGCATCGTCGAGATCAAGGCCGAGGTGCCGCAGGCCGAGCTCCTGCGCTATTCGATCGACCTCAAGGCCATGACCAGCGGCACCGGCGGCTTCGAGGTGGAATTCGACCATTACTCGCCGATCTCCGGCAAGATCGCCGATGACGTGGCCAAGGCCGCCGCGGAGTTCAGGATCCAGGAAGCCGAGGACGAATGATTGCCCGGCCGCGCTAGCGAGCCATGGGGCCGTCCTGCGGGACGGTCCCTTTTTTTACGCCCCGCGGATGTGTGCGTCCGTCGGCGCCGTTCAGGGCTACCAGAGCGTCATGACGCCGCGGTCGGCCTCGAAGCCGAGCCCGGCGAGCAGGCCGGCGTAGGGCGACGAGGCGGCGCTCTCGCCGTTGATCGTGGCGACCGCGATGCGGCGCTCCGGCGAAACTGCCCGGCGCCTGGCCTCGAGCGCGAAGGCGAGAGCGTGCGCGACGACGGGGTCGCCCGGCTCGCGGAACAGTTCCAGCTCCCGCCACGATCGCCTGGCCACGCAGACGGGCTCGCCGCCGGCCGTCGATAGGCGGTTCACCGGCAGGCGCGATGGTAAGCCCTCGGGCAGGCCGCCGATGGGCCAACCGGTCGGGCTCGCGGGGTCGCAGGCGTTCATCGACGCGAGGCGGTCGTCGAAGCCGTCGGTGAACAGCCTGAGCGCGTCGGAGCCGATGAACTGAGGGCCGTCGGGGCCTTCGAAGAAACGGCCGCAGGCCAGCTCCCCGGACAGCTCCATGCGCCTGAGGGCCCTCGCGAGGTTGCCCCAGCGAGCCCTCGGCAGCTCCCGGTCGAGCATGGCCGGGAAGAGGACGCCGTAGCGCCTGACTACCGCCCGGACCGCGCGGCAGTCCAGCTCGAGGAGGTCGGCCTCGTCGGCGGGGCCTTCATCGTCGAGCGCGAGAGCGAACCAGGCGCCGACCAGAACGGGGCCGTCCTTCCAGCGGGCGCGCAGCGCCGACGGCACGCGCGTTGGCTTTCCGCGCGTCGGCCTACGGTCCGTTCCGATGGGATCGGCCGGGGACGCCGTGGCCACCCGCTTAAAGCCGCGTCCGGCCGCCAGCCTGACGGCCTCGAAACCATCAGAGCCTATGGCTCCGGCCCAGAGCTCCGCCCACAGCCGCTCCTCCAGCTCCGCTATCGAGAGGCCGTGCCTGGCCTTGATGGCCCAGGCGTCGAGCGGGCCATCGCGCGGCGAGAGGAGGGCGCTCGGCGTTCCCGGCGCGAAGACCTCGTAGTCGGCGGCGGCCGCGAACGCTACGACGCGCTCCCCGGCGCCGAACCAGATGAACTCACCTTCGGCGAGGAGCCGATCCAGGTACTCGGGACGGTAGCCCGGTACGCGGGCCGGCAGGATCTCGGTCTCCCAGAGCCCCGCCGGCGCCGGGTAGCCCGAAAGCGTCTCGAGCGCACGCCTCGTGGCCGCTAGGCCGGCCATGGCATCGTCCGGGGCCGGCTCCGCGTCGGGCAGTAAGCGGTCGCGCAGGCCCTGCAGGGCCGCGACGAAGGCGGGCAGGTCTCGGGCGGGCCTTGCCCGTACCTTGGGCCTGGTGGCGGCGCGGCCCTGCCTGAGGAGCGATTCGAGCACGTCGCGGTCGCAGGCGCCCGGGGCGTCGGCGGCGTGAGCGCTGACCGAGGGAGCTTCGACCGCCGGCTCGCCGGATCGCGAGCGGGGCTGGACGCCGAGGCCGGGGCCGACGACGACGCCGGCCGCCTCGAGGAGCCCGGGCTCGGCCGCGCCCGGCCCGAACAGGCAGCCGAGCCGGCCGAGCGTTACGGGGCCGGCGTAGGGCAGCCAGCGCGCCGCGAGCGCGGCCTGGCCGTCGGGCCGGCTCGCGGCCTCGATCAGGGCGGCCTTGCCCTCGCGCCTCGTCACGACGGCTTCCTGGGCGCCGGGCAGCGTGAAGGCTTCGAGCCTGGATAGGAGCCCGGTTCCGGCGCCCGGGCTGGCGAGCGCCGCTAGCGCGGCTTCGCGAAGCTCCTCGGGGCACCACGCGAGGAGGGCGTCCCATTCGTCGAGCGGTATTACCAGCCGCTCCTCGACCCAGTCGGCGAGGCCGTCCGGGGTGGACGGCGCCCAGCCGGGTAGTTCGCGCCTGAGCCTGCGGCCGTAGGCCGAGGCGATCGCGGGGTCGACGCGCGGGCGGGCGGCCGGGTCGCTCATCGCCCTAGTAATGGCCGCCTCGGCGGCTCCGGCGGCCCCGCCCGCCGGAGTCCCTGAAGAGTATATCGTCGACTCGTCGTCCTCGTAGAGGTACCTGTTCGTCTCGGCCCAGCCGCACTGGCGCGCGAAGGGACTGGGCGCGGCCGGCGAGAAGATCGGGGCGGCGACGGAGCCGTCGGCCAGGCCCGCGCAGAGGGCCGACAGCGAGGCGAGGTCGAAGCGCTGCTCGAGCACCGTCTTCCAGGTCTCGGCGGCTATGGGGAAGCCGTCGTAGCCGCTCGTGCGCTCGAGGAGGCGCTTGGCGCGGAGCCTCGTGACCCAGAGCGGGGTGCGCCTGCCGAAGCCGGCTCGCGGCAGGAGGAGGGCGCGCCCGGCGTTCTCCCTGAAGGCCGCGCCGAAGATAGCGCTGCCGACGAGCGCGCCGCGCAGAGCCCTGGACAGCGTCCCCGGGTCGGCGAGCGAACGGAGCGCGTCCACGAGGGCGCGTACGGCCTCGTCCCGGTCGACGAGGGGCATGGACAGCGATACCGAGTCGTCGTTCGATAGGCGCTCGACCGGCACGCCGAGCCTGTCGCGGAGCAGCGACGACAGGGCCAAGCCGAGCGGCTCATTGACGGCCGAGCCGCGCAGGGTATGGACGATCAGCGCGGTGGCGCCGGCCTTGGCTTCCGGGTCGCGGAAGGCTTCTATAACCACCGAGCCCGGCGAAGGGAGCCTCTCACCCCGTTGGGCCCGCGACTGCGACGACAGGAACGCGACGAGGGCCTTGGCGGCTTCGGGCGAGAAACCGAGCCGGCCGCGTAGCTCGGCGGCGAGGGCGTCCGGGTCGGCGTCGAAGGCGGCGCACAGCCCGAGCATGCGGCGAGCTATGGAGGCGCCGCGGGCGGCCTTCTCCGCCTTCCAGAAGGGCATGAAGTCGGCGTCGCGGTCGAGCGGGGCCACGGTGACCGCCTCGTCGCCTATGTCGACGATCCGCCACGCCTGGGAGCCGAAGCTGAAGCTGTTGCCGACGCGGCGCTCGAAGACGAACTCCTCGTCGAGCTCGCCGAGCCTCGTACCGTCGGCCAGGCGCATCGCGTAGTAGCCGCGGTCGGG
>JAKQKE010000254.1 GCA_029560805.1 Spirochaetota bacterium | reverse complement strand
GCCAAGCCCTCCGCGATCGGTCGGTAGCGCCGCCGCCGTTCGAGCAGGGGCGGCGGGTCTCCGGAGCGGCCGGCGGCACGGTGCTGCCGGCTGAGGCCGGCTACCGAGATGGCGTCGTCGTGCTCGACTTCAAGAGCCTCTCCCCGTCGGTGGTGCGCACCTTCTGCGTCGACCCGCTCGCCTACGAGCGCTCGGGCCGGTCCGACGACGTCGTCGCGCCGAACGGCGCCCGCTTCGCCCGCGAGCGGAACGGGGAGCGCTGGCCGCTACCCGCCCTGGTCGACGCCTACATGGCTAGGCGCGAGCTCGCGATGGCCTCAGGCGACGCGACCGGCTCCTACGTCTACAAGATCCTTATGAACTCGTTCTACGGAGTGCTCGGCACCGACTCCTGCCGCTACGCCCGCACCGAGCTAGCCGGCGCGATCACCTCGTTAGGGAGGCTCGTCCTCCTGCGGGCCAAGGCCCGCATCGAGCGAGAGGGGCGGGCGGTGATCTACGGCGACACGGACTCGCTGTTCGTCGACGCTGGCCTCGGGCCGGACGCTAGCCACGGCGACTACCGGAGCGCCGGCGACGCGCTGTGCCGCCTCGTCAACGAGGAGCTCGCGGCGATGGCCGAGCGGGAGTACGGACTCGCCTCGAGGCTCGAGCTGCGCTTCGACAAGGCCTACGCCCGCTTCGTTATCCCGCCGCTGCGCGTCGCCGAGACGGCCGAAGACGACGGCGCCTCATCCCGCGGTCGGGGAAAGGGCTACGCCGGGCTGCTGCGCGGACGCGACGGCGATAGGGTCGACGTCAAGGGGATGGAGGCGGTCAGGTCCGACTGGACGCCGCTGGCCCGCGAGTTCCAGCTCCGGCTGCTCGAGCTGGCCTTCTTCGGCTCCGGCGAGGCAGCGACGGGCGACTATATCGCCTCGACGCTGGCTGCTCTCGGGCGAGGCGAGCTCGACGCCCGGCTCGTCTACACGCGGATCCTGCGACGCGCCGCGTCCGCCTACGTCAAGAGCACGCCGCCCCAGGTCAAGGCGGCGCGGCTGGCCGGTATCACCGGGCGCGGCGCCGTGTCGTACGTGATCACGGCAGACGGTCCCGCGCCGGTCGACCCTGAGGCCTACGGCGCGTCGGGGCCGGGCGAACCGCGCCCGGACTACCGCCACTACGAAAGCAAGCAGCTCCTCCCGATAGCCAGGTCGCTCGCGGCCTCGGGCCTGTCCGTGTCGCTCGACGCGTTCGGCGAGGGCGGCCATGGCGGCGGGCAGCGGGAGCTGGCGTTCTAGATACGCGGCGCCGCCCCGGATACCCGAGGGCGGCGCCGCTCGACTCTACAGTTCCATCTCGAGCAGGTACGACGACAGGCATTTGCCGTGCTTGTCCGTCGCGAGGCTACGGGTAACGCCGCCGCCCAGGGCTCCCTGCATGACGAAGTTGAGCGCTCCGACGGCCGGCAGCTCGTAGCGCGTCACCTCGCCCTTTACGACGTCCTTGAAATGTTCGCGTACCCGCTCGGCCGTCACCGCACGCCGGATGCGCTCGTAGTCGGCCTCGTCATAGGCTATGAGCGACACGTTCGAAATATTGCCCTTATCGCCGGTCCTCGAGTGGGCCAGTTCCCATAATCGCATGATCACACCTCCTCTACGGCCACGACGGCCTCGGCGTCGGCCCTGGGTATCAGTATCGACGCGACCGATATGATTTCCTGCACGGTTGCCGTGGCGCCGCCGCCGCCGGCCGGCCCGTTGGTATAGAGCGTCTCGACCTCGTTGCCGATCGCGGCCGCCGCCTCGCGGGTCTTGGTCCTCGCGGCTACGCGCAGGCGCGCCTCGCTCGGCGAGCTCGGCAGGGGGGCGGCGTCGTTCCGGTACAGCGAGTCGACGCCGACTATGTCCATGCGCAGCTCGTCAGTCGGCACGGCGCGCAACTCGAGCCGCCTGCGCACGATCTCTCGCGCCAGCCTGGCCCGCTCGACGCAGTTGGGGCCGCCGTAGCTGATCTCCCCCTCGCCGATGAAGCAGTCCTTGTAGCCGATGCTTACCTTGAGCGTGTCGGTCCTGGCCCTGCCCGTGGCGCCCCGTATCTCCACGACGTCCTTGCCGGACTGGGTGAACGATACCCTCGAGAAGTCGGCCGTGACGTCGGGCGTGATATACGTAGACGGGTCGTGTATCTCGTAGATCAGCTGTTCCTTGCAGGTGTCCGTAGTGACGACGCCGCCCGAGCCGACTACCTTGGTAATGAACGCGTCGCCGTTCTCGTCCGCCTCGATGAGCGGGAAGCCGAGGCGCCAGGGCTCCGGTACGTCCTTCTTGCCGGGGTCGGCGAAATAGCCGCCGGTGGCTTGGCCGCCGCATTCGAGCAGGTGGCCGATGACGGTACCCTTGCCGAGCCTATCCCAGTCGTCGGGCTTCCAGCCGAATTCATAGACGAGCGGCGCGATGAACAGGGCGGGGTCGGAAACGCGGCCTGTTATCACCACGTCCGCGCCCCGCTTGAGCGCCTCGACGATGCCCTCGCATCCTAGGTAAGCGTTGGCCGATACGATCTCGCCTGCGAGCCGCTCGAGCGGCTCGCCGGTCTCCCAGACGGCGGCGCCGCGGTACTCGTCGATCCTGGGAAACACGTCGTCGCCGTAGACGGCGGCTATCTTGATGCCCGAGATGCCCTTGTCCCGCGCTATTCGCTTGACCACCTCGACCGCCGCCAGGGGATTGGCGGCGCCCATGTTGGTAATGATCTTGACGCCGTGCTTATGCGCCAGCGGAAGGGCGGCGTTCATGCGGTACTCGAGCAGGGCGTTGTAGCCCTTCGACGGGTCCTTGAGCCTGGCCTGCTGGGCTATGGCTATGGTGCGCTCGGCGAGGCACTCGTAGCAGATGTAGTCGAGCGCGCCGTGCTCGATCAGCTCGAGCGACGGTTCGAGCCTGTCGCCGGCGTAGCCGGCGCCGCTCCCGATTCGGATCTTCTTCATGGTGAATCTCCCGGCCCCGTGGGGCCTGCCCTAAAGAAAGGAAACGCCGGACGGAGCGGAGGCGATTGCTCCGCCCGGCGGCAGTAGCGACGGACGCTAGAGAGGAATGACGCCTATGACTACGGCGACGAGCAGCATGACCAGGGTCGTGGCGAACGCCAACGGAATGGTCTTCTTCTGGTGCTCGCCGAGGTCGACGCCGGCGAGGCCGATGAGCAGGAACGTGGAGCCGGTCAGGGGGCTCACCGGGAAGCCGGTGGTCATCTGGCCGAGTATGGCGGCGCGGGCCACGTCCACAGCCTGGGCCCCGAACTCCGCGGCCGTCGACGACAGCACCGGAAGGACGCCGAAGTAGAAGGAATCGGGGTCGAACACGAGCGACAGGGGCATGGCCAGCACGCCGGTTATGAGCGGGAAGCGGGCTCCGAGCGAAGCCGGGATCACGCTGACGAGCAGGTCGGCCATGGCCTTGATCATGCCGGTGCCCTTGAGTATGCCCGTGAAGGCGCCGGCCGCGAAGAGGATGCTCGCCATCATCAGGGCCGCCTTGGCGTGGGCGTCGACGCGCGCGCCCTGGTCCTTGACCTTGGGGTAGTTTATGACGAGGGCCAGGCAGAACGCCGCCATGAATACGACGTGCGGCGGTACCTTGCCCTGGATCAGTACCGCTATCGCGGCGACTATAAGCACGATGTTGACGGGGAAGAGTCGCGGGCGCATCAAGGCCCGCTTGTCGGCGTCCATTGCCAGCTCCCCACCGAGCTGGGAGGCGTCGGCGGAGGCGCCCGATAGGGCCAGCGCCTTGCGCTCCTTGAGCCCCAGCCAGTACGACACGACGAATACGAAGACGAGGCCGAATACGAGCGGTACGAGCACCGGCTTGAATAGGTCGGTGACGGGGATATTGAGCGAGGTGGCCGCGCGGATGGTCGGGCCGCCCCAGGGCACGATGTTCATAGTACCGGCCGCGAGGGCGGTAACCGTGGCGAGCGTCGTGCGTTTCATCTTGAGCGCGTCGTAGAGCGGCAGCATGGCCGGGATAACGACGAGGAAGGTAACGGCGCCGGACCCGTCGAGATGCACGAGCATCGCGAGCAACGCCGTGCCGAGCGTTATCTTGGCCGGATCCCTGCCCACGACCTTGAGGATGCCCTTGATGATGGGCTGGAAAGTGCCGGCGTCGGTCAGTACGCCGAAGAACAAGATGGCGAAGATGAACATGACGCCGGTCGTGGCGATGCTCTTGACGCCGTCCGTGACGAACTTCGTGATGTCGGCGCCGAAGCCGCCGATCAGGGCCATCACGATCGGGACGATGATGAGCGCCACGACCGGTGACGCCTTCTTGGTCATGACCAGGACCAGGAGCAGGGCGATGGTCAGGATGCCTAATACTGCCAGCATGGCAGCCTCCTTAAATGGGTAGTACTTCCCTTATAATCAAGAAGCGTGCCAAGTCGAATCGCCTATGCCGATCCGCTACGATCCTTCGCAATCTCCGTGATCAGGTCGCAACGAATCGAAATCCCTTGAACCTTTCGCGGTACGACCAATGTTGGAGTTTGTAGAATTCTAGAAAAATGGAATTGGGTATTCTAAAAGCCTGGAAACGGACGGTTCAGCCGAGCTTGTTGTAGAGGGTGGCGAGCGATATGCCTAAGGCCTCGGCGGCCAGGCGTTTTCCCTCGACCGTCTGGCCGTAGCGACGGAGGGCGGCGTCGACGGCCGCGGTCTCCGCTTCGCGTATGACGTCGGAGAGCGGTCGTACCTCGTCCGGAGCGGTGCCCGCTCGGCCGTGTACCATACGCGGTGGTAGGTCCCTAGCGCTTATGCGGCCGTCCTCGGCCATGATAGCCGCGTACTCGATGGTATTCTTGAGTTCGCGTACGTTGCCCGGCCAATCCCATGCCTCGAGGGCCGCCATGGCGTCCGGATCGATATCGAGGGTCGCGCGGTAGCGCCCGGCTATATCGTTCGTGAACTTCTGGACGAGGGGGGTAATGTCGCCCCGACGCTCCCTGAGCGGCGACAGGATGAGCGTGAACGTGGCTACGCGGTAATACAGGTCGCGCCGGAACGATCCGTCCTTCGCCAGCGTCTCTATGTCCTTGTTCGTGGCTGCCATGACGCGGACGTCGACGGATACCTCCGACGCGCCCCCGACCGGGCGTATCAAGCCCTCCTGAAGGGCGCGGAGTAGCTTGGCCTGGAGCCGGACGTCGAGCTCGCCTATCTCGTCCAGGAAGAGCGTGCCTCCCGACGCCTCCTCGAAGAGGCCTATCTTGCCGCCCTTCCTCGCGCCCGTGAACGATCCGTCCTCGTAGCCGAACAGCTCGCTCTCGAGCAGGTTCGGGTCGAGGGCGGCGCAGTTGACGGCGAGGAACGGATGGTTGCTGCGCTGGCTGGCGTTGTGTATCGACTGCGCGTACAGCTCCTTGCCCGTGCCGCTCTCGCCGAGTATCAGCAGGTTCACGTCCTTCCGGGCGAGCCGGGCGGCCAGGTCCTTCGTGGCCTGCGAGCGCGCGTCGTTCGATACGATGTCGTCGAAGCTGTAGCGCGCGTTGCCTATCTGGCGTACTCGGTCCTTGAGCCTCTGTATCAAGCGGTTCGAGCGGTCGAGCTCCTTGACGAGCCGGTACACGTCGTTGACCTCGTTGAGGATCGATATGCCGCCTATGATAACGCCGGCGCGGCATATGGGCACCATGTTGACCATATACTCGGCGTTGCCCTGCTTGCGCCTGACGCCGAGCTCCTGTACGCCAGTGGCGACTACCGTAGGCAGGTGGCTACCGGGGCGCGCCTCGGCGAGCGGCTTGCCCACGATGTCGCTCTCCTCGACCGCGGTTATACGGGTATAGGACGGATTAACTAGCGAACGACACCGGCGGCGTCGATCATGAGCACGCCGTCGTAGAGCGAGTCGAAGATGACGCGCGCCCAGTCCCCTATGACGATCCCGTCGTCGCAGCCGTCTATGAGCACGCGTACTACCGGGCCGGCCCGGCGACCCGGCCGATCGACGCTACGTACACGGCCGCCTCGTCGACGCCGTCGACGCCGAGCGCCTCGTCGAGCTTTTCCTGGTCGTAGGCCGCCTGGGCGCAGGCCCCGAGGCCCAGGGCCTCGCAGGCGCCGTATAGGGCCTGGCACGCGTGGCCGGCGTCGAGGAGCAGTGTCTTGGCCGCCGCGACGGAATAGCGCCACTCGGTGCGGTACGGCACCGCCGTCCAGACGAAGGCCGCGGCGCAGTTCCATAGCTGGCCTGATAGGGCCGCGTCCATCTCCCCGTCGAGCGACAGGAAGCCGTTCCTCTCCGGATCAGCTCCCGGCACGACCGACGCCGGCCGAAGGAGCGCCAGCGATCGGTCGGTCGCCATGTGGCGGTACAGGCCGGGCGCCAGCCCTTCGACGCGTCGCGCGTAGACGATCAGGTCGAGGGGATGCCTGCAGCCGCCGGACGGCACGACGCGGAAGGCGTTGCCGTTCTTGATAGACTTGACGCCGGCGCAGGACCAGACCATGAACGACAGCTCGTCGAGGCTCAGGGGCTCCGGGAGGTATTTGCGCCTCGAGCGGCGCGAGGCTTGGCAGTCGGCGAAGCTCCGTCCGCCGAGGCCGGATGCGAGGGGGTCGGGCAGGGCGACGAGGGCGGCGCCGTCGGGCGCCGGGATGACGAAGGGCGGCGCCGGCAGGCCGAGCGATTCCGGGCTCCTGAGCGCGTCCACCCTGTCCCAGTTGGATAAGAGGAGCCTCCGCCCCTCGGCCATCGCGGCGGCTTTCTCAGCCATCGCCTCGGGCGGCTCGATGATCGCGCCGGCGCCCGCGCCCGAGCGAGACGGCTGACCGGCGCCCCGGAGGCCCGCGCCGGAGAGCGCCTCGTCGAGGTCGGCCAGCATGCCGGCGACGTCATCGTCAGACGTGTCCCAGCTGGCCATCCAGCGCACCGCGCCGCCCTCCCAGTCGTAGAAGAAGCGCTTCTTCCGGAGCGTCTCGACGACGGCCGGCGGCAGGCGTACGAAGACGCCGTTCGTCTCGACCGGGTACTCGGGCGGATAGCCGCGGTC
>JAKQKE010000243.1 GCA_029560805.1 Spirochaetota bacterium | reverse complement strand
GTCGACCAGAGGGCCTGGGCCGCCTGCGCGAAGCTCAGACCGTGGCCCTCCATCGCCGTCCGCACGCGCTCGAGGCCGAGGAAGGCCGCGTGGCCCTCGTTCATGTGCGCGACGACCGGATTGACGCCGATGGCCTTGAGCGCCCGGATGCCGCCGATGCCGAGGAGTATCTCCTGGCGTATGCGCGTCTCCTTGTCGCCGCCGTACAGGGTGGCCGTGATCAGGCGGTTGTCCGGCGTGTTCTCCTCGATGTTGGTGTCCAGGAGAAACAGCGAGGATCGGCCGACCTTGACCTCCCATACCTGGGCGACGACCTGCTCCCCGGCCATGTCGACGGTTATCTTGACCGGCTGGCCGGAAGCGTCCTCGCGGCGGTACACGGGCATGTTGTACCAATCGTTCTCCGGGTATTCCTCCTGCTGGAAGCCGTCGGCATTCAAGTACTGCCTGAAGTAGCCCTGCCTATATAGGAGGCCGACGCCGACGAGGGGCAGGCCAAGGTCCGAGCTGGTCTTCATGTGGTCGCCTGACAAGATGCCCAGGCCGCCGGAATAGATAGGCAGGGACGAGTCCATGCCGTATTCCATCGAGAAATAGGCTACGGAGTCCTCGTACGAGCCCTTGTACCAGCTCTGGCCGTTCTTATAGGCTTGGAACTTGGCGTATACCTCGCGGAGCGCCGCCAGGAAGGAGTCGTCCGCGGCCGCCTCGTCGAAGCGAGCTTGCGACACCATGCCGAGCATCTTGGCCGGGTTCTGCCGTGAATGCCCCCAGACTTCGAAGTCCAGCCTGATGAACAGCATGATCGCGTCGAAATTCCACGATATCCAGAGGTTGTGGGCCATCTCCTCGAGCGGAGCGAGGGCCTCGGGGATCTTCGGCTTGATGGTGTGGGTCAGGATCTTCATGGTTCACCGCCGTCGGCTCGGTTAGGATCGCGCTCGTGCATGACGGAGCGCGTGCGCTAATCATAATCGACGACGGGGGTCGGGCGCCAGTCGTAGCTACGCTCGCGGTGCGTCGTGAGCCTTTCGCGTCGCGTCAGGCTATGGAATTGTTGAAATTGCCCGCCTCTATCTCGTTGAAGTACCGCACGGTGCCGACCTTGAGCTCGTCGGTGGCGCGTTCGTCGCAGACGATCACGAGCCGGGGGTGCAGCTGGAGGCAGGAGACGGTCCAGAGGTGGTTGACGCCTTCCTCGACCGCGTGGCGCAGGGCGCGGGCCTTGGCGGGCCCGGAAACGAGTATCATCACCTCCCGGGCGTCCATGATGGTGCCGACGCCGACGGTCAGGGCGGTGGCCGGCACCGCGGCGGGGTCGCCGCCGAAGAAGCGGGCGTTGACGGCGCGGGTGTCCCGCGTGAGCGTCTTGACGCGGGTCCGCGATGAAAGGGACGAGCCTGGCTCGTTGAACGCGATGTGGCCGTCTTCCCCGACGCCGCCGACGAAGAGGTCGATGCCGCCGGCCGCCGCGATAGCGGCCTCGTAGCGGGCGCACTCGGCCTCGAGGTCGGGCGCGTTGCCATCGAGAAGATGGGCGTTCGCCGGGTCGATGTCGACGCGGGAGAACAGGCGCTCGCGCATGAAGCTGTGGTAGCTCTGCGGGTGGTCCTCGGGCAGGCCGACGTACTCGTCCATGTTAAAGGTGACGACGTTCCCGAACGACAGCTCGCCCCGGGCGACGAGGGACGCCAAGCGGTCATAGACGCCGAGGGGCGTGGAGCCGGTCGGTAGTCCGAGGACGCAAGTCGAGCCGGTCGGCGTCGAGCGGACGCGCCCGGCGATATGGTTCGCCGCCCATTCGGAGACGGCCTCGTAGTTCTTACGGATGATCAGCCGCACGACGCGTTCCTTTCGCCTTAGGCCAGCTCGTTCTTGATGAAGCGGCCGCCTACCATCGATGCCAGCACTGAAAAGTCCTTGCCGAACACGACGAGGTCGGCTTCGTAACCGGGTACCAGGAGGCCTCGCTTACCCAGTCCGACGATGCGGGCCGGGTTGCTCGCGGCCATCTCGACGGCGGCCTCGACGGCGACGCCCCAGTCGACGAGGTTACGCACGCCGGCTATCATCGTCAAGCACGAGCCTGCTATCACGCCGTCGCTCTTGCGGTGGAACACCCCGTCCTCCATGACGACCTCCTCGCCGTTGGCGTAGAGCGGGCAACGTTCCTGCTCGGTCGGCTTGAGGGCGTCGGTGACGAGTACGACCTTGCTCTGCGGCTTGTCGCGCAGGAGTAGCCGTATCAGGTCGGGGTGCACGTGGCGGCCGTCCGCTATGATCTCGCAGGATAGCTCCGGGTTGATCAGGATGGCGCCGACGGCACCGGGGTCGCGGTGGTGCAAGCGGCTCATCGCGTTGAAGAAGTGGGTCGAGTGGAGTATGCCCGCCTGCATGCCCTCCATCATGTTCTCGTAGGTAGCGTCGGTGTGGCCAGCCTGGAGCACGATACCCCTGGACAGGCAGTACAGGGCCAGCTCCCGCATGCCCTTGAGCTCCGGCGCCACGGTCATATTGGTGATATGGCCCCGTCCGGCTTTGAAGAGCCGTTCCATCACCTCGAGGTCGACCGGGCGGACGAATTCCGGCCGTTGCACGCCGAGGCGGGCCATGGAGACGAAGGGCCCCTCGAGGTGCACGCCCATCACCTTGGCGCCGGTCTCCCGCCCCATGGCCCCGACGCAGGCCTCGATGGAGCGCTCCATATCGCCCAGCTCCATCGGATAGATGGTCGGGCAGAACGAGGTGACGCCGTAGGCGCCGAGCCGGTCGGACATGGCCATCACGGCGTCGACCGACATATCCTCGGTACCGTAGCCGGCGAAGCCATGGATATGGGTGTCGATGAAGCCCGGCGCGATATAGGCGCCCTGCGCGTCGTAAACGGCCGCGCCGGCCGGGAAGCGTTTCTGGGCGAGCCGCTTCTCCGAGAACACGTCAGCTATCCTGCCGTCCTCCACGAGCACGGCGCAGGATTGCATCTTGGCGTACCCGGCCAGGAGTGTAGCGTTATGGATGCATACGGTAGCCATCGTCGGTCTCCTCGGTATCCGTAGCTCTATCGAATATCGCCAATCCCGTCCATTAAAGGAAGCGGCACGATACCGGACACGTGCCCGCGGGGACGGCCGAGCCGCTCAGAACGCGCGCGACCGCCCGGGTCGATAGCTCGGTGTACTCGTAGGCGCAGAGCACCGCCCGCTCCTTGCCCCCGATCGCCGACAGGGCGGCGGCGTCGTACGGCTCGCGCGTCGCGACGAAGCATAGCGGGACGCCCGCCTCGTCGCAGGCGGCGGCGAGGGCCTCGGCCAGGGCTGCCTGGGCCGGGTGCCTGGCCAGCGAGTAGCTACCCATGACGACCGGCCTCGAGCTGGCCGCCGCCGCGGCTACCGCGGCGTTGATGGCTCGGGCGTCCGGGTCTACCGGCAGCTCGATCGCCCCGAAGGCTCTATCGGCCATCGCCGCGCCTATCGAGGCCGCCATCGACGGGGTGGCCTCGTGCCCGTCCTCGACGCGGCTTTCCAGAGCCGGCCTATGGTCGAGGTAGAGGCAGCCGCCGCCGAGGTCCGGCAGGGCTCCGGAGACGAGGCTGATCGACGCATCGGCCAGCCTGGTAGCCAGCGCCAACGATTCCGGCCGCCCGAGCGGGTCTCGGGCCGACGCCTGTGACGCGAGAACCGCCTTCAGGGCGAGTACCCTGGCCGCTGACTCGTCGACGCGCGACTCGGGGATGCGCCCGGAGCGCACGGCGGCGAGCAACGAGTCGAAGGCCTCCTCCTGCAGCTCGGCCGTATGGCTGACGCAGAGCACGTCGGCCCCGGCCAGGATCGCGCGTGCGGCCAGGTCGTCATAGCGGCCGCCGACGGCCCTCATCTCGAGGCAGTCGGTGACGATGAGTCCGCGAAAGCCAAGCCGTTGGCGTAGGAGGCCGGTCAGCGCCTTGCGCGACAGGGTGGCCGGAATGGGCTCCGGTTCGACGGCGGGGAACAGGACATGGGCCGACATGATGGCCGAGACGCCCTCGGCTATCAGCCGCCTGAATGGGGCCAGTTCCACGCGCTCGAGCCGATCGGCGTCGGCCTCGACGCGGGGCAGGTCCAGGTGCGAGTCGACGCTCGTGTCTCCGTGGCCCGGGAAATGCTTGGCGCAGGAGGCGACGCCGGCCTTGGACAGCCCGCGAGCGTAGGCGGCCGTCAGCTCGGCCACCGCCTCGGGATCCTCGCCGAAGCTGCGCACGCCTATGACCGGGTTGAGGCCGTTCACATTGACGTCCGCTACCGGCGCCAGGTTCCAGTCGATGCCGACGGCCTTGAGCTCCGAGCCGTTGACCGTGGCCATCGCCTCGATGTCGGCCGTCGTCGCCGCGCCGCCGGAAACGGCGGCGGCCAGCGCCATAGCGCCGGGCAGGGGCGTGAAGCCGGCCCCCAGCCTGGTGACGATGCCGCCTTCCTGGTCTATCGAGACGAGCGGCTCGACGCCGGCCCGGCCGGCTATCATCGAGCGGACGTAGGCCAGCTCATCGCGGAGCGGCCCGGGAGCCTTCGCGTTGCGCGAGAAGAGTATGATGTTGCCCATTGGCCGTCGCGACACGACGCGTTCCAGCGTCCGGAGTCCGGCGGCTCCTCCCGGGTAGCCTATCAGGAGCATCTGTCCGATTTTCTGTTCAAGCGTCATATTCGCGATGGTCTTCATGATGCTAGTATCTTCCATTCCCAAGAGGATCGCAACAATATTTTATGAAAAGCCTTGTTTTAAAGAAATGATATTCCACGCTTATAGAAAAGCATGGTATACTACGGCTCATTCGTGATGAGTCTAACCCGATGGCGAGGACAATGCAACGATGACGAGCGGAGTGGCGCTTCTACGCGAGATCGTCGATTCATGTACCGAATCTGAACGCAAGATCGCCGAGTACTTGATAGAAAATCCTAAAACGGCGGTGTTCTGCACCATCGCCGAACTGGCCAGGCAGGCGGATACCAACCCCCCGGCCGTGATACGCCTCTGCAAGCGGGCCGGGCTATCCGGTTACCGGGAGCTACAGATATTGCTGACCAGGGACCTGTACGCGACGACCGACCAGGCTGACGAAGAGCCGCCCCCGGCGTTCGAGCTCGATTCAAGCCAGTCGGTGGACGCGATAGCCAGGACCATCGTCTCCAGGACGACCGACGCGGTGGAGCGGGTGCTCAGCCTGCTCAATACCTCCGCGGTCGAGGAGGCGGCCACCGCGATACTCGGTGCCAGGCGCGTCGCTATCTTCGGCGTGGGCGCCTCGGCCAACGTGGCCTACGACCTCTACCAGAAGCTATCGCGCATAGGCGTCCCCTGCTCCTTCGCGTTCGACGCCGACGTCCAGGTCAGCATAGCCTGCGGCCTCGGCGGGTCCGACGCCGCAGTCGCCGTGTCGTACTCCGGCAGATCGGCCCACACGGTCACCATCGTCGAGGAGGCCAAGCGCTCCGGCGCTAGGTTGATAGGCATTACCAGCGTCGGTCAGAGCCCTCTGTCGAGGCTCGCTGACACCGCGCTCTACGTGCCGGCCACCGAGCCGCTGCTCCGTACGGGCGCCTCGCTGTCGAGGGCCACCCAGCTGGTCATGGTGGACATCCTGTACGCCACCATCATATGCCGTAGCATCGAGGTGTCGATCCCGAGGCTCGAGCGTAGCCTGAAGGCCGTGCATGAGCAGGACCTGAAAGCCGTGGAGCCACGTTAGCATGACGATACGGGCCGTAGACCCAGAAGCCGTCGCCGCCGAGCTGGCGGCCCTGTGGAACCGCTCGGCCGGGACCGCCTTCCCGCTCGATGAGCGGCTGCTACGCCAGCAAGTAGCGCTCGATACCGATCCCCGGCTATGCCTGGCTGTCGCCAGGCCCGACGGATCCCTGGTAGCGGCCTCGCTGGTCAAGCGGGCCGTCCGGCCGGGGGCGGATGGCGTAGCGCCCAGGATCGGCTACCTGTCCCTCCTGGCGGTGGACGAGGCCGAACGGAGGCGGGGTCTCGCCGCCGGGCTCCTGGCCCGGTCGGTCGCCTGGCTTGCGTCGCGGGGGGCCGAGCGACTCGAGCTCGGCGGCGACTATTATCACCTCGTACCTGGGCGGCCCGTCGAGGATGGGGCCGGCTTCGAGGCTCTCGACGCCTTTCTCCGGGCCGTCGGCTTCGAGGGCGAGGGCTTCGAATACGACCTGTCGGCCGATCTGACCCGCGCCGCCTGGCTGAGCGAGCCCGAGAGGTTGCCGAACGGTTCGTACCGCTATGCGCTCTACGAGCCCAAGTACCGTGGCGCCCTCCTGCGCTTCATCGGCTCGAGCTTCCCGGGGCGCTGGTCGCACGAGATCCGGGAAGCCCTCGACGCGGGTATCCGCGGCGCCGACCTGATGTTGGCCGTGGATGAGCGCGACGGATCGGTGGTCGGCTTCTCGCGTATATACGATAAGGACAGCCCCCTGCTCGGGCCGGGGGTGTATTGGCGGGCCCTGATGGGGGAGCACCCCGGCGGGCTCGGCCCCATCGGCGTCGATCCATCCAGGCGAGGGCTCGGGCTTGGGATGGGCCTGCTGGAGCACTGCGTCCGCGACCTGGCGCGAAGGGGCGTCGGCACGATGGTCATCGATTGGACCGACTTGGTGGATTTTTACGGAAAGCTAGGATTCAAGGTATGGAAACGTTACGAACGAATGAGCCTGAGGATACGGCTAGAGAGATGATCGACCTCTCCGGCTTGATGACCGAGCGCGAGAATCCCGCCAGCCTCGGCATAGACTCGAAGAGTACGCGGGAGATACTGGCTATCATCAACGCCGAGGATAAGAAGGTACCCTTCGCGGTGGAGCCGGCGCTCGACAATATAGCCGCCCTGGTCGACGACGTCGTCGAGTCCTTCAGACGCGGCGGCAAGCTCGTCTACATCGGGGCCGGCACCTCGGGCCGCCTTGGCGTGCTCGACGCCTCCGAGTGCCCCCCGACCTACGGTACCCCTCCCGGCATGGTGCAGGGGCTGATCGCCGGCGGCCGTGAGGCCCTCGTCCGCTCGATCGAGTCCGCCGAGGATAGGGAGGAGATGGGTGTCAAGGACCTCGACGGCGTCGGTTTCGGGCCCGGCGACGTGCTCGTCGGGATCACCGCGTCGGGCCAGGCGCCGTACGTGCTCGGGGCGATGCGCCGGGCCAGGGAGCTCGGGGCCGTCGTCGGGGCCATATCGTGCAACGCCAATTCCGGCACCTTCGCGCTGGCCGACCACAGGATCTTCCTGGACGTCGGCCCCGAAGTCGTCACCGGATCGACGAGGATGAAATCCGGAACCGCCCAGAAGCTCGTATTGAACATGATCACCACGACCGCCATGATACGGCTCGGCAAGGTCTACCGAAACCTGATGATAGACCTGCGCCCCGTCAACAAGAAGCTGGTCGAACGCTCCAAGAACCTGATCATGAGGGCCGCGGAATGCGACCGAGCCACCGCCGAGCGGGCCTTCGCCGAGTCCGGCCGGAAGCCCAAGATAGCCATCCTGATGGTCCTCCTCGGCATCGGAGTCGACGAGGCGGAGCGGCTCGTGGCGGCCAACGACGGCCACCTGTCCAAGGCGGTGGACGCCTACCGGTCGACGGGAGGCGGGGCGTGACCGATCGATACTATTCTGTCGGGCTGATGTCCGGGACGAGCGTCGACGGCATCGACGCGGCGGTATCGGAGCACGTCGTCGATGGCGACGGCGGGGTGGGATCGCGCCTGGTCGCGGCCATCGGCGTCCCGCTGGCGGATTCGGCGCGCGCGGCCGTCTTCTCGCTGTTCGAGGACGGCGCGGGCTCTCTGGATGCGTTGGCGCTCCTCGACATGGAGCTGGGGGAGGCGTTCGCCGGCGCCGCCCTGGCGGCCATACGCGAGGCGGGGATGAAGCCGCCGGACGTGGCAGTCATCGGGTCGCACGGTCAGACAATACGTCACGTGGCTGGTTCCCCGGGCTCGCCGAGGCGCGCCAGCCTGCAGATAGGCTCGGGCGCCATGATCGCGGCGCGCACCGGCATCGCGACCGTCTGCGACTTCAGGTCCGGCGATATAGCCGTCGGCGGTACCGGAGCGCCGCTCGTGCCCTTCTTCGACAGGATCGCGTCCGCCCGCTTCGATAAGCCGATAGCGTTCCAGAACTACGGCGGGATCGGAAATGTCTGCTGGATCCCGGAGAACGGGCCGCTCGTGGCCTTCGATACCGGACCGGCCAACATGATCGCCGATCGGCTTGTGTCCGGGATGACCGACGGCCGTCTCGGCTACGACCGCGACGGGCTGATCGGCTCCAGGGGAAGCCTGCGACGCGACCTGCTCGCACGCTGGCTCGACCACCCCTTCCTGGCCAAGGCCCCTCCCAAGAGCTCCGGGCGTGAGGAATTCGGCTCCGCGTTCTACGAATCGAGCCTACGGCCGTTGTTGGGCGGCGTCCCGGAAGGCCAGAACCGCGAGGCTCTGTACGCCGACCTCATCCGTACCGCCGAGACCTTCGCCGCGGCGTCCGCGGCCAGGGCCTACCGCGAGCTGCTCCCAGCCCTCCCCAGGCTCGTCGTCGTCTCCGGCGGCGGCGCCAGGAACCCCGTGATCATGGCGGAGCTGCGCGCGGCGTTGCCGGAGTGCGAGGTTCGAGACGCCGACGAGGTCGGCCTGTCCGTAGACTACAAGGAAGCCATGGCCTTCGGGCTGTTCGGGCTGCTCCGGCTCCTGGGGCGGCCGAACACGGAGCCGGAGGCGACCGGCGCGGCGCGCGCCATCAGCGCGGGGGCGCTCTACCTACCATGAACGACTGGGTCTTCGGTATCGACGGCGGCGGGACGAGTTCACGGCTGCGCGCCGAGTCGATGGACGGGGCCGTCCTGTACGAGGGCTCCGGCGGCAGCACCAACCTCAACTCCAACCCGACCGAGGCGGTCACGGCCACGCTCGAGACGCTCGTGTCGGGCGCCTTCGCGGCGGGGCTCGACCCGGCGCGCTGCCGGGCGGGCTTCATCGGCTCGGCCGGCGTCGACCTGGACGCCGACCGCGAGACGCTGTCCGGCGCGATGCGCGTGGCCTTCGTCTCGGCCGCAACCAGGGCGGGATTCGCCGCGACGGCCGTCGCCGGAGCGCGCTTCGGCGCGGCCAACGACGCCGAGCCGGCCCTCGTCGGCGCGCTCGACGACGTCGAAGGCTTCCTGCTCATAGCCGGTACCGGGTCGATAGCCTACGGCCGGGACCGGAGCGGAAGGCACGCGAGGGCCGGCGGGCTTGGGCATTTCCTCGGCGACGAGGGCTCGGCTTTCTGGGTGGCCTTCGAGGCGATCAAGCGGGGGCTCAGATCCATCGAGGGGCGGGACGAGCCTACTGGACTGATCGAGGAGGCGTTGGCGTTCTTCGGGTTCGCGGATGCTCGCGAGTTCATCCCGATGGCGTACTGGGACTTCGACAAGGCGCGCATCGCCTCGTTCGCGCCGCGCGTGGCGGTTCTCGCCGCGTCGGGCGACAGGTTGGCGCGATCCATCATGGACCAGGCCGCCCTCGAGCTGGCGGCCCTCGTCTCGTCGGTGTACACACGACTCAGCCCGGGCATGATCCGTCGGCGCCTCGCTCCATACGGCGGCTTCATCCAGAGGAACGCCGAGCTACGGTCGGCCGTCACGGCAATCCTGCGCGAGTCCCACCCGGACGTCGAGGTCGTCGACGCCAAGGGCGACGCCCAGACCGGGGCCTGTGAGCTGGCCAGGGGGCTACAGACCTAGAACCGGGCGAGGAGCCGCCCGCCGTTCTTGACTATGCGTTCCCCCATCTCGTTCGCGCCTACCGGCGTCTCCTCGAAGGTGATCGTCGTTACGTACGGATTGTAGATCCCGACTATCGCTTCCTCGTACTTGGCCAGGGCGCTTCGCATACGCACGGTTCAATTCTCTCGTCAGCGATCAGAAGAACGCGGCCCAGGCGAGGCCGGACAGTAGTGCCGCCGCTACGGCCGAGCCGAGGTATACGGCGAAGACGCGCGGTTTGGTTATGCCGAATACGGCCGACATCGCCGGCAGCGTCGTCGTCGCCCCTCCAAGCAGGAACGCAAGGGCGGCTGCCTGAGGCGAAGCGCAACGAAGAGCCGAGCTCCCGGTAACGGGAGCCCTCGAGGCCAGCCAGGCGATCTAAGGCTTGGTCGGATAGCGTAGCGTCGGGCTTGCCTACTCGTCCTTCTTGCCGAAGAGTCCCTTGATGGCGCCCAGGATACCCCTGGGCATGGGATCCGGCGGGGGCACGGGTACGGACTCCACGGCTGGCGCTCGTTGGACGGGGGCCGTGCGGGGTTCGGATCGCTTGCGTTCCTGGCTGGACCGGGAAGGCTGCGCGGTCGAAGGCTTGCCTCCGGCGGGCTTCGGCTCTCCGGCTGAACCGTAGCGCTCGCGGTACAGGCGTAGCCGTTCCTCCATGCTTATCGAATAGGGATCGCGTATGCGGCTTTCGGAACCGCCGCGCGACCGCCTGCCCGCCGGTGTCGTAACGCCCTTACCGGCCCTGTCCGGAGCTTCCCGGCGGGCGGCCGTCGTGTCCTGCCTGGGCGTCTTATCGGCCGTGCCCCGAGCCTTCTTGCCGCGTCTCGGTTGCTCGACGCCCTTGCCGGCCGGCAGCTGCGCCCGCGCTCGGTTCGGCGTCGCGGACGGCTTGCCTCCGGTGATGGCGGCGATGTCGTCCTGGATCGCCTTGATGTTCCGGCCGTCGTACTGGCCGACGCGGTCCCTGCGATCCTGCTGCCCGCGGTGCTCTCGCACCTCTGAGCGACGCGGCTCGGGCTTCCGGCGATCGGGGCGGGGCGTCTCGGCGGCACGAGCGCGCGGCTCGGGGGCCGTAGGCTCGACGGGTCCGGCGAAGGACATGATGGACTCGTCAGCACGGGTCGGTTCGAGGCGACGGCCCAGGGCCCGCTCGATGGCCGGGATGCCGAGCGAGTACCGATCGCAGGCGAAGTTATAGACGCGGGCGCCGCGCGCCGACGCGTCCAGATGGACGAGGCGTGAGAGGTATGGCTCGCCCTCGAGCGGCAGGTCCCAGTTGACCAGGCGCGCGGCCCAGGCGCCCGGCAGGCCGGCGGCTCCCTCGTCGGTCAGCACGAGCGCCTCGTATTCCCCGGCTACGACCGAGTCGAGCACGGCGCGTTTCCGTTGCAGGTTGCCGAGCACGTACTCGGTTTTGACGCCGCGCGATCGCAGCATGCGCGCCACCGACTCGGCGCTTTCCTTGAGGTTGCAGAAGACGACGAACGGCCGATCCTCGTCGCGCGCGAGCAGGCCGAGCAGCAGGCGCGGCTTGTCCTCGGCCGTGGCCGTGAAGCTCGAGGCGGGAGCGTCCTTGACGCGCTGGCCCTCGTCCCCCAGCTCGATCTCGACGAGCGAGTCGCAGAGCGGGGCGACGACCGCCCGATGCGCCGGCCTGAGCTCCTCCGCGAAGCCGATGAGGCGCCGCTCCGTCGAGCCCGAGCAGAGCGCATGCCTGAGCATCGCCACGCTCGCGGCGCCGGCGAACGGATCGAGGTCGCTCAGGGCTATCAGCGCGAAGTCGTCGGGATCGAGGGTGCCGGCGGCTATCCTCGAGGCTATGGCGTCGAGCGAGCCGATCGAGGCCCTCGCGTCCTCCATAGAGGCTTCGCGGCCTATCGCCGCGGAGGAAGGGCCGCCAGGCCCGGCGACGCCTTCGAAGGTCCGCTCGAGGCCGGCGACCTCGCGGTCGGACGGGGCAATGACCAGCGCCCTGAGGCTCGGCTCGGCTTGGAGCCTGGCGGCTACGGCGGCGAGTAACACGGCGTCTCGCCCCGAGCCGAGGCTGACGCTGGCGATGACGTCGCTCTCATCGAGCCTCTGGAGCAGGCTCTTGACCGCCAGCGGATATCCCGACGACGTGATGATCGCGTCGATCTTATCGTCTCTTGAACCGAAGTCTTTATCCATGATTATCCCGTGGCTATTCGTTTCTCAGCGCGCCTGATACGGCGCACGTATACTGATTATACAATACAATGCCATAAAAACATCTGGAAGGCTAGGCGATCGCCGCTCTCGAGTTGCCCGCGAGGGCGATTATCGTATAGAGTCGAGCGATGATACGGTTCAGGCGCATGATAGCCCTTATTCCCATAGTCTTGATGGCGGCGTGCGGAAGCGACGGCGCCGAGGCCGAAGCGAAGGCCCCGGCCGTCGACCCTCGGCTCCGGATCGTTGAGGAAGCGCTCGGATCGGCCCTGCCCGATCAGGCGGCGACGGTATTCGCCGCCGTATCGGCGTCGCCGAACCGTTTCTTCGAGCTGCTCGACGCCGCCGTAGCCGAGTCCGCGGCGGCCGGAGGGCTACTCGTACTCGTCGACAAGCGCCGACCGCTCGACCCCGGCTACGAACCGGATGACCTGGTATCGCTCAACGACTATCCGCTCGCCGTGACGAGGAGGGACCTGCGGCTCAGGAAGGCCATTATGGGCGCAGTACTGGAGATGGACGCGGCCGCGAGGGCCGACGGCGTCAGGCTGGTTTTCGCCTCGAGCTACCGCTCGTACGAGTACCAGGACGGGCTGTTCAAGCGTTACGTCGCCTCGCATGGCGAGGCCGAGGCATCGAGGTTCTCCGCCAGGCCCGGAACGTCCCAGCACCAGCTCGGGGCCGCTATCGACTTCGATCCGATAGACGAGGCCTTCGCGTCTACCGACGCCGGCCGATGGATGGAGGCCAACGCCTGGCGCTTCGGCTTCTCGCTATCCTTTCCCCGGGGAATGGAGTCCGTCACGGGCTATATCTGGGAAAGCTGGCATTTCCGCTACGTGACGAAGGCGGGCGCGACGCTGGAACGCGAGTACTTCGGCGGCGTCCAGCAGTATATGCTCGAATTCCTGGACGCCTATAGCCGTTAGCGCTTGGTCGCCGCCGCCTCTCGTTGCTTGATCGACTCCTGCCTGAAGCCCTCGGAGAACTGCTCGACGGTCTTGCCGAACTGCTTGTCGCTCAGGAAGCCGAAGTCCTGGAGCACGTCCCGGTCTATCTGGTCGTAGGCAATGCCGCCGTTCTCGTACTCGCAGAACACGTTCGCGAGGTAGACGGTGTATACCACGTCCTTGAAGTCGGTCGTCATCAGGGACGGCTCATGGTGGAAGCGTATGGCCGCGACCAGCGACTCGGGGAAGTTCCACTTCTCGGCTACCCGCGCGCCTATCTCCGAATGGTTCATGCCGCCAGCCAGATCTTCGAAGGTGGCCTTGTCTATACCCTTGGCGTCGCAGAAGGCTTTGATGTGGTCGAGCAGCTCGGGGTGAACCGCCGAGAATATGATCTTGCCCATGTCATGCAGCATGCCGCCGACGTAGGCATCGTCCTGGAGGGCCCGGTTGCCCGGCTTGAAGTTCTTGGCCAGGTTGTACGAGTAGTAGGCGCAGCGATAGCTGTGGTCCCAGAGCGCCCGTTGGTCCATGCCCCGTTCGTCGGCCAGGATCTTCTGCGAGCCGTAGGAGTAGAGCAGGTTCTTGATGCCTCGCAGGCCCACGAGCTTGACCGCGTCGACGATGTTGTCGACCCTCCGCGGCAGCATGAACTGGGCCGAGTTCACCAGCTTCAGGAGGTCGGCAGTCATCGATGGGTCGGTGGAGATGTTGCGCGCTATGTCGACCATCTCGCTCTTGGGGTCGGAGATCAGGCGCTGGATGGTCAGGATGTTCTCGGGGAAATGCGGTAGCCTCGTGATCTGCCTGACCAGCTCGTCGGTCAGAGTGGATAGGCTCTCGATCTTGGCGGCCGCCACCGGCACCGTGATGCGAGCGACGGTCTCTCCGTTGTCCGTGTGGATATCGAAGCATTCCTCATCGAGGCTCATCTTCTTGAGCATCAGCACCAGGATGACGAGGCCGAGGCCCGCGCCCTCCGAGGCGTCCAGTACCTGAGACATGGCCTCCTCGAGGGTCTCGTACTTCCTCGAGTGCGCCAGCTTGTCCTGGATGCGCAGGTACTCGGTCCGGGTCAGTTCGACGTTGTTGCGTACTTCGAGGACCACGTTCGAGCCGCGGGCCTGGAAGATTATCTTGATGTAGTACTGCCGCTCCTTCTGCTTCTGGAGGTAGTAGGCGATGTTCTCCATCGTGTCGGCCTTGAAGGTGCGCATTCCCTCCTCGTACTCGGCCGGGTTCCTGAGGTCCAAGCCCTTCGTCTCGAAGTAGACGCGCTTCGTGTTGGCTTTCTTGGCGTTGACGGCCAGCTCGCGCAGGCAGTAGACCAGGTAATCCTTGATCCTGGCTTGGCCCAGCTCACCGAGGAACACCGCGAGGACTTCCTCGATGTAGACCTCTATCTCGTGGGGGAGCGTATACGTGGTTATCGTAAGCGGAATCGCGCTATGCGCCGCCTTCTTGATCTTGTTGACGTCTACGACCAGTTCGTTGCCTGCCATGCTTCTCTCCGTTTTCAGAATAGGACGACGCGCCTATTAGATTACTTTATCCCGGCTAGTCGTGCAACCGGGATAATCGAAGGCGCGGCCTGGGTGGTGCCTCTTATGCCCTTCCGGGAGTATCGTGTAATCAGGTATCGAAACCTTATGGATCATTGACAGCCTCTCGGCGCGGCTAGACTTAGCGATATGAAGGAAATAGTAATAATTAGGGGAGATGACGCCGATCGGAGGTTCCTGCAGGTTCTATTGAGCGGTCGCTACGCCGTTCGGGCTTTCGGTACTGTCGCCGAGGCCGCCGGTGCCGCGCTGCCTTCCGGGCCGCGAGCGATCGTGGTCGGCTCGGAGGACTGTTCCGGCGGTGGAACCGTCGATCCGATCGCGGCCTGCGCCAGAGTCGACGCGGGGGCTGGCGTCGTTTGCGTGTCCTCGTCCGGCGGGCCCGAGGGAGCGTCGGTTCCTCCTGGCGGCGAGTACCGTGTCTTGGGGCGGCCGTTACTGGCGGAAGCCCTGTACGCGGCGGTCAGGCTCGCCGTCGCCGAGTCCACGCTCGGAGTGGAGGCCCGGCGTCGGACTGCCGCGGGCCAGGCGGCCGCCGAAGCCGCCACAGCCGCTAGGATAGAGGCGGCGCCTCTGTCCCCATTCGGGCGGAAGCTGCTCGGAGAGGGCCCCGCGATGTGCAAGGTCCGGGAGCGCATCGAGCTCTATGCCGGCAATGAGGCACCCGTGCTGATCGTCGGCGAGAGCGGGACCGGTAAGGAACTCGCCGCCGAAGCGATACACCTAGGCTCGCGCCGTAGCGCTAGGCGGTTCCTCCCGATCGACTGCGCCACGCTGTCCGAGAGCCTCGCCGAATCAACCCTGTTCGGTTCGGTCAAAGGCGCGTTCACCGATGCCGTCGATAAGCGCGGGGCCTTCGAGTCGGCGCGAGGGGGCACGGTCTTCCTTGACGAGATAGGCGAGCTGGCTCTCACGGTTCAGGCCAAGTTCCTGCGGACGCTCGAGTCGGGAAGCGGCTCGCGCGTAGGCTCGGTGGATCAGAGGCGCTACGATGTGCGGATCGTCTCGGCGACGAACGCCTCGAGCCTGGGCGACGCCAGGCGCTTCCGCCCGGAGCTGTTCCACCGTATCAGCACGCTGGTGATAGAGATGCCAGCGCTCAGGGCGCATAAGGAGGACCTGCCGCTGCTCGTCGGCGCCCTGCTGGCCGAGTACGCGTCCGAGAAGCACGTCACGGCCGATACGATGGCCAAGCTATGGGGCTGGGATTGGCCTGGGAATGTCAGGGAACTCAGGAACGTCGTGAGGAGGGCCGCCCTGCTATCGGGCGGCCGGGAGACGATACTGCCGGCCGACATCGAATTCGACTGCGGCGCAAGGCCGTGGCAAGGCTGCCTTTTCTAGACGTAGGTCGGTCGGGGTGGCGTCAGGACGCGGTCCTGGCCGATACGACCTCGAGGTATACGGCATAGCCGCCGTGTGGCGACGGCCCGAGGGTCGGCTTCCGCGCGACGACCACGGCCCGCTTGCCTGCCGAGCCTTGCAGGTACGACCGGAACGCCTCGCCGCGGAACACGATGAACACCCGGTGCAGGAGTAGGGTCGACGGATCCCTCCACTCGCCTTGCATGAACTCGACCACTGCCTCGAAGGGCTCGTCGACGGCGACGCTCGGCGCCGATAGCGTGCCGAGGAGCAGGATGGCGCGGTCGGACAGGGCCGCCAAGGCCGCCTCGTCGCCCGTCTCCGCCAAGGCCGAGAGGCCGGCGATGCTGACGCCGAGTTCGATCCTGCCAACGTAGCTAGGCTCGCCAGCCGGAGCCGACTGCGCGGCGGCAACCGTCAGGGCCAAGGCGGCGATCGCCGTAGCGAGCATCATTCGTTTCATTTCGCCCTCCGTCGCGCGGTGATCCCCGCCCGTATACGAGAAGCCTACTATCGCCCGGGGCCGCGGTCAAGCGAGCCTAAGGCGCCGAGCCGGATGAATAGCGACGATAGGCGTTCCAGCTCCGTCTCCGAAAGGGCCGCCCGAGCCGCGACCTCCCGCAGGAAGGCCTCGGCGTCGGGCCGGCCGGCCAGCTTGTACAGGCCGGCCGCCTGCATAGCGTCGGCCATCCTGGCGGCCGCCCGCGCGGCGGACGAGCGTGGCGCCGCCGTTCTGCCGGGCCGGTCGGTCCCTGGACCCTCGCGCGACGAGGTGGCCAGGACGGCCTCGCGTAGCTCCCAGCAGGCGATCTGCACGGCGTGGGACAGGTTCAGGGAGGGGAAGAGGTCCGAGGTATCGATGCGCACGGCCTCGTCGCAGAGGGACAGCTCGGCGTCGGATAGCCCGTCGCGCTCGTTACCGAATACGATGGCGGCCGAGCTTGCCTGTCCGGCCCGCCCCTCGGCGGCGACGAGGCGCGCCGCGAGTCTGGCCGCGAAATCGGGTAGCGCCGCACTCTCCTTACGCCGCTGTCCGACCCGCCTCGTCAAGCCGGCGGCCAGCGAGAAACCGGCGAGGGCCTCGCCTAAATCGTCGAATCGCTCGGCCGCCTCGTAGAGGTCATAGGCTCCGAGCGCGTGCGTTCGCACCTCCGTCTGATCGTGATCGGGGCAGGCCGCCAGCACTAGTCGGCGCACGCCCATCGCCTTCATCGCACGGCATGCCGCCCCTACGTTCATCGAGCCTTCGACGCGGCATAGCACCACCGCCAGCCGGTCGAACGCCGGTTCTCCCCTCATCGGGCCTCCATCGAGCCTCCCCGTTGTTTACACGGGGCGCCGATCGGACTATAGTTCAAGCTCTGATGACGAACAAGAGCGACGAGCGGGGCTCGACCGGCCTCGACGGAAGGACCGCGCTGGTGATCGGCGCGACGGGCGGCATAGGGGCGGCCATTGCCGGCGCACTGGCCGAGGGGGGCGCCGTCCTGACCATCCACGGGCGCGACGACAGCCGCCTGGCGGCCAAGGCTTCCGAACTGGCCAAATATGGGAACGAGGTCGGTACCATCAGGGCCGACCTATCCGAGGGCCGGGCTCCTCCCGAGCTGCTGAGGGCCGCCGCCTCGATCGACCTCCTCGTCGTCGCCTACGGGCCCTTCGTCTATAAGCCCCTCGCGGAGACCAGCCAGGCTGATTGGAGCCTCGCCGCGCTCGGGTGCCTGGCCTTGCCGGGGACGATAGCGACCGAGGCCGCCGTCGGGATGGCCGGGCGCGGCTTCGGTCGTATCCTCCTCTTCGGCGGCACGAGGACGGATGCCGTACGTGGCTTCAAGGCTAATGCCGCCTATGCGGCCGCCAAGACCGGCCTGGGCGTCGTGGCCAAGTCGATAGCCGTGGAGTTTGGCGGCCGCGGCGTCTCGTGCGCCGTCGTATGTCCGGGGTTCGTGGATACCGAATACCTTGACGAAGCGATGCGTTCGAGGCTCGAGAAGGCCTCCCCACGGGGCGGACTGATCCCGGCCGCGGAGCTGGCCTCTTTGGTAGCGTATCTATTAGGTGGCGGCATGGATCTCGCGAACGGTTCGGTCGTCGTCGCCGATAGAGGCCTATACGCTCTGTAGCAAGCGCGATATATAATAGAGCTTACGTGGACGACTTAAATTGCCGAAAATAACGTCGAAGGGATCAGTCGATCGGTCGGGCCGTCAGTATCGATTTGACAAGCCATTGACGACGGCCTAAGATGGTCATAGTATTGACCTTCAGTAAAACAATAGACCTCACGATGGAAGAGGAGCACCATGCCAAATAACGATATCGTTCCTGGCTTCGACGACGAGAAGGACGATAGCCTTAAAATTCGGCTCCAGAAAATCGACCAGAACTGCCTGGCGCTGTTCTTAACCGGCTATATCGATACATATAACTCTAATTTCTTCCAGAAACGCGTCGGCAAGGCCATCGACGCAGGCTTTTCGCGCCTGATCTTCAATTGCGGCGGCCTCAATTATGTATCGTCGACCGGCATCGGTTCATTCACGGCCTTTCTCAAGGCCGTAAAACCGCGTTCTGGCGACATCGTATTACTGGAGATACAGCCTAAAGTCTATGAGGTCTTCCAGTTGCTCGGCTTCTCGCAGTTCTTCAATATCAAGGACAATCTCGAGGAAGCCGTCGCGTACTTCCAGCAAGGTTCCCAGGTCAGCTCGCAGTCGGTGTTCCCCAAGATATTCTCATGCCCTATCTGTACGAAGAAGCTGAAGGCGGCCAAGCCCGGCCGTTTCCGTTGCTCCGAGTGCAAGACCATACTCGCGATCGACAATTCGGGTCAGGTGTTCCTCGGCTGATCGGCCGAGGTTCGCCTTATCCGCACGACGCCTCGAGGAGGAACGCATGGCAGGCATGACGAAAGTCGAATCCTATCTTATGGATCTCGATATAGCCTATCAGGAATTATCGCCTACTTCATTCTATATCGACGATACGGACAAGGGCCTTCCCGGCGTCATCGTGTCCCTCGACGAGCCGATCGTAACCATCGGGGCGCACGTCATGCAGGTTCCGGCCGGTAAGCGGGAAGCCTTGTACGAGCGGCTCCTACGGCTCAATTCCACCGACATGGTCCACGGCGCCTACGGGCTGGACGGCGATGACGTCGTCCTGATCGATACGTTAGAGTACGATACGATGGACAAGCGGGAATTCGAAGCGGCCATCGATTCAATCGGCTTGGCCCTGTCCAAGCATTACAGCGTCCTCGGCGCTTTCCGGGACCGAGCATAGGAGGCTAGCTATCATGGGAATATTCGACAGGATGAAGACGGTCATCTCATCCAACATAAATGATATGATCAACAAGGCCGAGAATCCCGAGAAGATGCTCAACCAGCTCGTCATCGACATGAATCAGCAGATGATCGAGTCGAAAAAGTCCGTGGCCATGGCTATCGCCGACGAGAAGAAGCTTGAGCGGGAGTTGATAGAGCAGAAGCGCCTGTCCGAGGACTGGGAGCGCAAGGCCGTCATCGCGGTCAAGGCCGGCCGCGACGACCTCGCCAAGGAGGCGCTCCTGCGCAAGCAGGAAGCCGAGAACTACTATCTGCAGCTCAAGCCGCAGTGGGAGTCCCAGAAGGCGTCCGTCGAGAAGCTCAAGGAGACGCTACGTCAGCTCCAGAACAAGATCGACGAGGCGTCGCGCAAGAAGAACATGCTGGTGGCCAGGGCTAAGCGGGCGGAAGCCCAACAGAAGATTCAGAAGACCCTCGCCAGCGTTTCAGGCAATACGAGCGCCTTCGATACCTTCGACCGCATGGCCAAGAAGGTGGACGAGCTGGAGGCTAGGGCCGACGCCCAGGCGGAGCTGGCCGACCTGTCCCAGACGTCGTCGCTCGACAAGGAATTCGCCAAGCTCGAGGCGTCCGGCGGCGGCGCCGACGTGCTGCTCGAAGAGCTGAAGCGCAAGATGATCGGCGACGGGAGCGCGGAACCGGCCGGTCAGGCCTAGCGTGCGGGTACTCTTCGTCGGTACCCCCGAAGAGTACTATCGGTCTATAGCGGAGAGGGAGGACGGCGAGCCGTTCTCCCTCTCTTTTTTATCGCCCGATGACTTGGCCGAGGGCCTATCCGTAGCCGAGGCCTTTGATGGACTGGTCGTTCCGGCCCTTCGGTTCCTGTCTATGCCGCCTGACCGGCGATCCCGCGCCGACCTCTTCGTAACGCTAGCGTGCGGGCCGGCGTCGGTCGCCGACGAATGTTTCGAGGCCGGCTGCTCGGATTATCTATGCGAGCCGTGGGGCGAGCCTGAGCTACGAGCCAGGGTCAGGGCCGCGACGTCTTCGCGCCGTTGGGCCTTGAGCGGCGGCGCTAGCCTCGACGGCCGTCTCCTTATAGGCTCCGGCCGCTCGGTTATCCTGAGCGCGGGCGACGGTAACATGCTGGCCGCGCTGTTGGCGAACCGCGGCCGGCCCGTTATGAGAGCGACGCTCATAGCCGTTTCTGGCATGGGTTCGATAACGGGACGCGCCTTGGATATGCGTGTCTCGCGGCTACGAGCCGCACTTCGAAGCGTCGGCGCCGTCGAGGCCGCTCGAGGGCTCAAGGCCGAACCCGGCGCCTATTCAATGTTCGTATAAAGCTAGATATCGAATAAAATAGCGCTTGTGGAAAACCTGTTCATTGTTTGTGCCGAAAACTGTGTGTATCCGTTTCGTTCTGTATTAAATCGTATACCATAGCCTCGAACGACACACGGCCCTTTGTTTAAAATATAAATACATGCCCGGAAAGCAATTACAGTCGAGCGAATATGGCTTGCACGCTGAGCCTCGCTAGGAAGCTCCAAAAGGTCAAAACCGAATACAGCTATTTTTGTCGAGCCGTTGTGGATAACTTGTGTGCTCTTCTGTATGAACAAGGTAATCCATAGGCCTATGGACGCCGCGTGGCCATTCGGCTTGTCAAGCCGTATGGCTCATGCTACAGTTTTAACGATGAAAAAAATCGCGGCTGCGATTCTCAGGTTTTTCCTCGGATTCGGCGTATCGATGCTCTGTCTGTCGTCCGTTTGGGCGCTCGGGGCGTATCCCATCGGCGGATCGCCGCTCGCGGTCGTCTCGCTAGGGATGGCAGCCGTCGCGTTCGTTCCAGCGGCCGTCATCCTGGCCTCGTTCCTTACGTTCTTCCTATTAAATCGCATGACATCCTCGCGGTTACGTGGGGGCATCACGTTAATCGCGCTCGCCAGCCTGACCGTAGTGGGCGTAGCCCTGCTCGCTCGCTTCCTAGGACCTTCCGGAGCGGTGGCGCCGAGCTCGCTTCCTGGGGACTATGGTCCCATAGCCGAGTGGATGCTCGAGGCGTCCACGGCGCCCTGGCCGCTATTCGCCGCGGCTTACTCGTCGCTCGCCGTCTACGCCGCGTCGTTCTGGGGACTTACCCGCCTATCCCGCTCGAGGCCGCTTATCGGCGCCTTTATAGCTCCGAGCGCCGCGATAGCGGCGATTCGGCTCCTGTCGCTCTGCCTGTCGGAGCCGGCGAGCGCTATATTCCCGCTGATCGGCCTCGACCTGCCGAGGCTGTACGGCCAGGCGGCGATCGTTACGGCCGGCGCTCTCGCGCTGGCCTTGTTCGACCTGCTGTTCGCGAGGAAGCCCTCAGGCGGAGGCCGCGATGCCTGAACGGAGGTCGAGCTTCCTGCCCGTGGCTATCGCGCTCCTATGCATCGCCTTCGCCGTAGGCTTCTTCGTCGCGCTGGTATCCATAGGACGGGCCGACGTACTGTATAAATTCGCCCTGTCGTGGGAAGCGATGCGGGCATTGATCCGCCTGGCCGACTGGGCTCCGGCGATCCTGCTCGTCGCCGCGGCCATCGCGACCGAGTCGTCGGACTCGGATGCCGGTTTCTCCGGGGCGGCCCGAGGTGTGCTGGCGCCGGCCCTCGCCCTGGCGACCGTCCTGTCGCTATTCTACCTCCTCGTGCTTCCCGTCGTAGAGGAGCGGTCAAACCGATACGAGAGCCAAAGCCAGCTGTTCGCCGATTCGCTTCGCGCCGCGGAGACGGCTTACCGGGAGGGGCGCCTGGCTGACGCCGAACGGGCGCTCCTGGCCGGCGCCGCGATCGACCAGCTCGACGATCGCTTCGTCGAGCTGAGCGACAGGATCAGGTCGGAAGCCGCGCGCGCCAGGGCGGCGACCATCGAGGATGTGGACGAGGCCCCTGACTCCGGCGCCGACGCCGTGCCGTGGCGGGTTGCCAACCGCTTCTACTTGGAAGCAGTACAGGCCAGGGATGAGGGACGGCTCTTCGACGCGCACTACCTGGCCAAGCGGTCGGCGGCCATCTACTCGAACGACGTCAACACGAGACGACTGGTCGCCGAGACCTGGTCGGCGCTACAGGCGCTCGGGCCATCGCTCGAGGAAAAGGCGGCCGCCGCGTTCTATCGTCGCAAGCTCGAGGGTTACTCGCGCTATCAAGAAGGCGACTACCTGGAGGCTTTCCGCATCTATTCGGAGCTAGCCGAGGAGGCTCCGGACGACGCGGATGTAACCGAGTACCTAGGACGCAGCACCCTCGGGCTATCGGATATTTCGTTCTTCATCGAGGAGGACGAGCGGGCGTTCTCCAGGTCCGATGAGAGGCCCTTTTCCGTGACCCTTTCCGGTCCGCGCCCGGCCCGCTTGAGCGCGTCGAGAGCGGCCGCCTCGGAGGGCGCCGTCTACTTCCGAGACCTGTACCTGGCGCTCGGAGGGGCTTCGCCGCTCGAGGTGCGTGCGCCGTTCGCGAGACTCCATGGCGATAGGCTCATCCTGAGGGCCGTGGATCGGTCGACGCCCGACCTGGTCTGGGAGCCCGAGTACGTGCGCGGGCCGTCGAGCGGCTCCGGCCAGGACGATCCGGGCTACGCGATCATCGTCCCGTTCACCCACGAAGACGCGCTGATGGCCATCCGCCTCTCCGGATCGCCGGGCGACATTCCGCTGGCCGTGCTCGCGACCGGCATCGATGACGCCGAGCGGATTGGGTTCGCTTCATGGCCTCTCAAGGTAGAGCTGGCCGAGCGTTGCTCCTATCCGTTCGCCGTCCTGATGTTGGCGCTTCTGGGCGTCGGGCTGGGCGTGCGCTTCAGGCCGACCGAACCGATAGGGGCGGTGAGCCGCTACCTGACCTCGCCGTTGCTCGTGGCGCTCGCCGTACCTCCGCTACGGCTGGCGGCGGAGCTGTCGGCCATGGCCACGAGGACCTTGGCCGCGCTGGTCCCGAGCGCTTGGTTCCTGCCAGCCTGGATAGGCGTCCTGTCGCTGTGCGTGGTGGCGAGCCTCCTCGTATCGGCGCGCATAGCCTCGCGCCGCTAGGATGACCGCCTCGCTGCCGCCTGGCGGCCGCCTGGCGGCAACGAAACGCGACTACTCCTTGAGGCGCTCCACCTTCGCCCCGAGCGCCTGGAGCCTCTCGGCGATGCGCTCGTAGCCGCGCTCGATCTGGTAAACGTTCTTGATGACGCTCGTGCCCTCGGCGCAGAGCGCCGCGATGACGAGGGCCATACCGGCGCGCACGTCGGGCGAGGTCAACGAGTCGCCGCGCAGGCGCGCCGGCCCGGAGACGACGGCGCGGTGCGGATCGCAGAGCACGATCCTGGCTCCCATGCCTATCAGCTTGTCGACCCAGAACATGCGCGACTCGAACATTTTCTCATGGATCAGTACGGTACCTTCGGCCTGAGTCGCCACGACCGTCATGATCGAGGTGAGATCCGGCGGGAAGCCCGGCCACGGCGCGTCGTCGATCTTGGGTATCTGTCCGCCGAGGTCGGGTACCACGCGCATGCCCTGGCCCGAGTGCACCGACAGCGCGTCGCCGTCCAGGCTCCAGGTTACGCCCAGCTTTCCGAAGGCCAGCTTCATCATGCGCAGGTCGTCGGGAGCGACGCCCTCGATGACGATGTCGCCTCTGGTCACGGCGGCTAGCCCGATGAACGAGCCGACCTCCATAAAATCCGGCCCGATCGTGAAGTCGGCGCCGTGCAGGGCGGCGGCTCCGTCTATCGTCAGGATGTTCGAGCCGATGCCGGAGATAGACGCGCCCATCGCCAGGAGGAGCCTGCAGACATCCTGTACGTGCGGCTCGCTCGCGGCGTTGCGTATCACGGTGCGGCCCTCGGCTATGGAGGCGGCCATGACGGCGTTCTCGGTGGCCGTGACGGAGGCTTCGTCGAGGAAGATGTCAGCGCCTTTGAGCTTGTTGGCGGTGAACTGGAACGAGCCGTCCACCTCGATGCGCGCCCCGAGCTCCTCGAGCGCCAGGAAATGCGTGTCGAGGCGCCTGCGACCTATGACGTCGCCTCCCGGAGGCGGCAGGGTCACCCTGCCGAACCTGGCCAGGAGGGGGCCGGCGAACAGGATGGAGGCCCGGACTCTCGCGGCGAGGCTCGCAGGCACCTCGGGCTGGCCAACGGCGCGACCGTCTATCGTCCAGTCGTTAGGACCGAGCCTATCGACAGAAGCGCCAAGGGACCTGCAGATGTCGAGCATCACGAAGACGTCCTCGATTTCGGGTACATTCCTGAGCGTTACCGGCTCCTCGGCCAGTAGGGCGGCCGCTATGCATGGCAGGGCGGCGTTCTTGTTGCCGCTGACACGTATCCTGCCCTTGAGCGGGTGACCGCCCTCGATACGGTACTGGTTCATGCTGGCATCCTAACCGGGGCGGCCGTGGCCGTCAACGTCGGGGGCGCCGATGCCGCAATGCTGCCGCGTTCGTACTAATCGGTTTGACGCGGATGCCGGCCTTCGCTACCTTTAAGCGTCGGATCAAACGAATCCGGGACGCGCGAAGCCCTAGGAGGTCATATGTCCATAACCAGAAGGAACCCGGTACCCAGCGATATCGAGATCGCCCAGGAAGCGAGGATCAAGCCAATCGTGCAGGTAGCCGAGGATTACGGTATCTGCGACGAGTGCATCGATCATTTCGGCAAGTACAAAGCGAAGGTTCGACTGGAGTTCCTGCGGCAGAACGCCGACGCGCCGAAGCGCGCCAAGTACATCGACGTTACCGCGATCAGCCCTACGCCTCTCGGCGAGGGTAAGACCACGACGACGGTAGGTCTGACTCAGGGCCTTGGCCGGATAGGAAAGAAGGCCATCGCCGCGATCAGGCAGCCGTCGATGGGACCGACCTTCGGCATCAAGGGCGGAGCGGCCGGTGGCGGCTACAGCCAGATCGTCCCGATGGAGGACTTCAACCTGCACCTGACAGGCGACATCCACGCGGTCGCCGCGGCGCATAACCTCTGCGCCACCGCCCTCGACGCTCGCATGTATCACGAGGGCCGCTGGTCCGATGCCTTCTTCGAGAAGCAGGGCATGACCAAGCTCGATTTCGACCCGTACCAGGTGCTCTGGCGCCGCGTGGTCGATATGAACGACCGGCCGCTGCGCGACGTGATCCTGGGCGTCGGCGGCGTCGAGAACGGGCCGCTCAGGCAGAGCGGCTTCGACATAGCCGTCGCCAGCGAGGTGATGGCCATCCTCGCGCTGTCCAAGGATCTCAAGGACCTGCGAGAGCGTATGGGGCGCATCATTGTCGCCATCGACAAGAAGGGTAAGGCCATCACCACGGAGGACCTCGGCGTGGCCGGCGCGATGACCATCCTGCTAAAGGACGCGATCAAGCCGAATATCCTGCAGACCCTCGAGGAACAGCTCGCCTTCGTGCACGCCGGGCCGTTCGCCAACATAGCCCACGGCAACTCGTCGGTGATAGCCGACCTCATCGCCACGAAGATAGGCGACTATGTGATCACCGAGAGCGGCTTCGGGGCCGACATGGGCTTCGAGAAATTCGTCGACATCAAGTGCCGAACCTCGGGTATCTACCCGGACGCGGTCGTCCTGGTAGCGACGGTCCGGGCGCTCAAGATGCACGGCGGCGGCCCCAAGGTAACGCCGGGCAAGTCCCTGGCCGACGTCTACGTCAAGGAGGACGTCGAGCTACTCAAGAAGGGCCTGGCCAACCTGACGGCTCACCTCGGCATAGTCAGGAAGTTCGGCGTGCCCGCGGTCGTGGCGATCAACGCGTTCCCGACCGATACCGAGGCCGAGTGGGCCGCGATCAAGGAGGCGTCGATCAAGGCGGGCGCCGTCGACGCGGTCGTGACCAAGAACTGGGCCGAGGGCGGCGACGGCGCCGTCGAGCTCGCCGAGGCCGTCGTCCGCGCGGCCGACAAGCCGAGCGACGTCAAGCCCTTCTACCCGCTCGACCTGTCGATCAAGGAGAAGATCGAGCGCATCGCCCGCGAGGTCTACGGGGCCGATCACGTGTCGTACTCGGCCGAGGCCGACAAGGCCATCGGCAAGTTCGGGGAGCTGGGCTACGACCGCCTGCCCATCTGCATGGCCAAGACCCAGTACTCGCTATCTCACGACCCGGCGCTGAAGGGCGCCCCGAAAGGCTTCATCTTCCCGATCGCGGACGTCCGCCTCGCGGCAGGTGCCGGTTTCATCTACCCGCTGTCCGGCGAGATCAACACGATGCCCGGCCTGTCGAGCAAGCCCGGCTACATTGGCATGGATATCGATACGGATACCGGCCGCATCATAGGCCTATCTTGATAGGGGCACGGTAGGCTAATTAGGCGTAGAGGATACGAGTAAAAGAGCGAAAGCCGGAGAAGAAATACGGCAATGGCTGGGGGATGGAGCGGGCGAGGCGGCGACGTGGATCGGCTCGCCTCGTCCCCTGCTTCCCCTTTCTCTCTTGTCCTCTTATGCACTTCGCTGGCTTATCGTAAACGGTTAGGCGAGGAGGTGTTCGAGGAGGATTTTTACTCCGATGCCGATGAGGACGAGGCCCCCGGCCAGCTCGGCCCAGCGCTCGAGCCAGGCGCCTATGCGCTTGCCGAACTCGCAGCCGATTAGGCACAGCGCGAAGGTGATGCCGCCGATGATCGACGAGGCTATCCAGATCGGCGCCCCTATCACGCTGTAGCCGATGCCTACGGCCATCGCGTCGATGCTCGTCGCTATGGACAGTACGAGCAGCACCCGCAGGTCGAGCACGTTGAGCTTGCGGCGGTCCTCGTCGGTACACGATGCGTCCTTGACAGCGCCGACGGACTCTATGACCATCTTGCCGCCTACCGTGGCGAGTAGGCCGAAGGCCAGCCAATGGTCCCAGCGCCCGATGGCGGCGGCAAATGTCGATCCGATGGCATAACCGGCTAGGGGCATCAGGAACTGGAAGAGGCCGAAGGAGAACGCGGTGCGGACGGCGTAGGTGACGGTCAGGCCGGAGACGCAGACGCCGCTCGATACGGAAACGGCGAACGCGTCCATGGCCAGCGCGAAGCCGGCCAGGATGTACGTGAGCATGGATACACCTCAGAAGGTACGGGTCAGTAGGCGTCCGACGATAGCATGAAGGTCTTCGCGGGCTCTACCCCTAGGAAGGCTCGCGAGTTCTCGCATGGCCCTGTCGGTGTAGGTGGCGGCCCTGGCCTTGGCCGAGCTGAGCGCGCCCGAGTCCCTGACCGCCGCAACAATGGCCGCTACCGAGTCGTCGTTCGGGGCGGCCGGGCCGAGCAATGGCCGCAGGCCGGGTGCGCCTGCCTCGAGTGCGAGGATCAGTGGCAGGGTACACAGGCCCTCGCGTACGTCGTTGCCTACCGGCTTACGCAGCTCGCCCTCGGTCGACTCGTAGTCCAGCACGTCGTCCATGATCTGGAACGCCATGCCGACGTCGTAGCCGACGCGGGTGAGCGTCGCGACGACGGACGGTGACGCGCCGGCCTCGACGGCTCCGGCGCGCAGCGACAGCGAGAACAAGGCCGCCGTCTTGCCGGCTATCTTCCGCAGGTAGTTGCGTTCGCTCGTCGGCCAGGCGAATCGCTCGAGGTCCTGATGTATCTCCTCCGAGCATAGCGCGCTGATCAGCGAGGCGAGTAGCGTAGCGTTGCCCGGGCTGGAGCTCTGTGCGGCCAGCGCGAAGCATCGGGAGAACAGCCAGTCGCCGGCCAGAACTGCGTCCTTGGCGCCGTAGGCGGTATGGAGCGTCGGGGCGCCTCGTCGGGTGGGCGAGGCGTCGATCACGTCGTCATGGATCAGTGTGGCTATATGCAGTAGCTCGATCGCGGCCGCGAGGCCGGTCAGGTCGACGTTCCTGCGGCGCCCGAATCCTCCGGCCAGCAGCATGAAGGCGGGTCTGAGCATTTTACCGTTCGCGTCGATCAGGCTGACGACGGCATGCGACAGCGGGAACCTGGCTCCGGAGACGACAAGCCGCATCCGGGCGCGCACGGCGTCGAGCCTTGCCGCCATCTCGGGCATCTGGGTCCAGAAATCTGACATCGTCTATACGGCTCGCTTCTCCGGTGCTCTATGCAAAGGACTCAAGTAGGATACCAGTGGGGCGAGGAGACACGGAGAAGAGAGAAAGTAGTGAAGCGATGGAGGAGAGATGATCATATCCCATGCTTCCTCCTTGGCTTCGCTTGCTACGTCTCCCTCTGTGTCTCCGTGCCTCTATAGCTAAAGGCCTAACGCTCCATCAGTTCCAGAATCGCTTACTTCGTCGGGTCGTCGGCGTAGAAGTGCCATCTGCGGGCGAACTTGGTGCCGTTCCACCACTTCTTGAAGAAGGGGACACTCCAATAGTCCATACCGAACGAGCGCCCGGCTCCGCCCATCATCAGGATGGCGGCGAAGAGGAACCAGAGCTGGTCCCAGGCGAACATGCCGGACAGCGTGAAGATCACGCACATCGCCATGCTCGCTACGGCCGCCCACCAGGTGAAGAAGCCGCCGAACAGCGCAAGGCCTATGGCTATCTCCATGACGACGATCATGGCCTGGAAGCCCTGGTAGGGCATGTAAGCGAACAGGCCGTCCATGAAGGTCGTTCGGAACCAGGTACTGATCCCGCCGTTGAAGTCGAAGATCGGCTTGGTCAGGTCCCAGACCTTGCCGAAGCTCTTGGCGGCCGTCTCGGCGACCGCCTGGACGGCGCCGGAGGCGGCGCTGACGGCCTCGACCGCGGGCTCGGCCCATTCGCCGGAGGCCGCGCTGACAGCTTCGACCACGGCCTCGACGGCGCCTGAGGCGGCGCTGACGGTCTCAGTCGCGGGCTCGGCCCATTCGCCGGAGGCGGCGCTGACGGCTTCGACCGCCTTGATGCCGGCCTGTTTAACGCCCGGGCTGAACATCCATCCGCTCTTAGACCCGGCGGACCAAGTCAGCCAGCCCTCGCCGATCTTGTTGACGCCCTCCATTACCCACATGAGGCCGAGCCACATGCGCAGAAGTAGCGGCCAGTAGCCACGTACCTTCCAGGAGGCGAAGCCGCCGATGAACGAGCGGCGTTCCTTAATGTCAAGGAACTCGTGCTTGGCATATTCCCAGACCTGGTTCACGCCGGCGATGTTCAGGAGGTACCACATGTTGATCATGTGCTTCATCGCCATCGCGAAAAACCCGCTCGTCTTCATACCGCCGGCGTTGGCCACGCCGTAGCGGCCGCCGAGCGATACCATGAAGCCGTGGAAGGCCGACTTGAACTGGTGGCGTTCGGCCTTGCCCTCGATGTCGGCGATGATGTTCTTGGCTGCTACCTCGGCGGTCTGGTGGGCGCCCTCGACGATCTGCGGGAGCGGCTTGCCGTTCTCGATGAAAAAGGCGTTATCGCCGACGACGTACGCGTACGGGTAGTCGACGCTTTTCATCTCGGCGTCGACCTGCAGGCGGCCGCGGCCGCGCTCGCCCTTGGTCAGATCGAGGCCGGCAGCGAAGGAGCTACCCTTGACACCGCAGGTCCAGATGAAGGTATCGGTCTCGATGACCGTACCGTCCTTGCATAGCACCTTGCCGGGCTCGGCGCCGATGATCGACGCGTTGAGCATGACCTCGCAGCCCATCTTGGCCAGGTACTTCTCCGCCTTAACTCGGAGCGGCTCCTCGAGGATGGGCAGGATTGACGGCAGGGCCTCGATATTGACGACGCGGGACTCGGAGCGATCCAGATAATGTTTGCGGCACATCGCGTCACGGTATTCGAGCAGCTCGCCGATCATTTCCATGCCGGTGAAGCCGGCGCCGGCGACGACGAAGGTGAGCAGACGCCTACGGACGGCGGGATCGGTCTCCTCGGCAGCTTTGGCGAACATGTGCTCGACGTGGTGGCGGAGGCGCATCGCGTCGTCGAACGACCAGAGACTGAAGGAGTTCTCCTTGACGCCAGGTATATTGAATTACTCGGGCTCGGCACCTGCCCCGACGATTATGTAGTCGAAATCGTACGAGCGAGCCTTGCCGACGGCCTTCTTGCCCTTGAAGTCGACCGATACGACCTCGTCGAGGACCACGTCGATCTTCTTGGCGCCGAATATTTTCTTGAAATGCACCTGGACCGACTCGGGCTCGGTGCGCCAGCCAGCTACCTCGTGTAGTTCGGTCATCAACGTGTGGAACGGCTTTCTATCGATGAGCGTGATCTCCACGCCGCTGTCCTTGCGGAAACGCTTCTCAAGTATCTTTCCGGCCCAGACGCCGCCGTACCCTCCTCCGAGGATTACTATCTTCTTCGCTTCGGCCATAGTCTCTCCTTGCCAGCCTAGTGTAATGCGGAATGGTACCCGCGACGCTAAAATTTATCATCGCGTGACGGAAAACGACTAATATGAGTTATGTATACATAGTTATAGGAAAATGTATATGTTTGGCAAGCCCTGGCTAGTGTTACGAATCTTAAGCAGTCTCCCGCCACTCGCCGATCAACCGAAGGCATACTTGGGGAGATATCCGATCGTCGGGTGTCCTGCGATCGGGTCGTAGACGCGCTTCATCCACAGCCAAAGGTCGATAGCGACCAAGT